>CAYXKH010000071.1:5968-10835 GCA_964465255.1 uncultured Isosphaeraceae bacterium | reverse complement strand
TTCCTACTCGCGCCAACCAATCTCATTCCTTCCCCCGTATCGTCGCGCCCCATGGACCACTTCTCCTATCGCGCTGGGCGTCTGCATGCCGAGGGGGTGGATCTCGATGAGATCGCCGAGGCGGTCGGCACGCCCACGTACATCTACAGCGCGGCCACGATTCGCTCTCACTACCAGCGCCTGGTCGAGGCCTTCGGGCCGCTCAATCCGTTGATCTGCTATTCGATCAAGAGCAGCGGCAACCTCGGCGTCTGCAAGCTGCTGGCGTCGCTTGGGGCGGGGATGGACGTGGTCAGCGGCGGCGAACTGCATCGGGCCATCAGCGCCGGCGTGCCGGCGTCGAAATGCGTCTACGCCGGCGTCGGCAAGACCGATCAGGAGATCCGAAGCGCAATCCGCGCCGGGATCGGGCTCCTCAACGTCGAGAGCGAGGCGGAGTTCGAGAACATCGCCCGGCTCGCCGCCGAGGCCGGGACCACCGTGGGCTGCGCCCTGCGAGTCAATCCGGATGTCGATCCCAAGACCCATCGCTACACCTCGACGGGCAAGAAGGAGAGCAAGTTCGGCGTGGACATCGAGCGGGCCCGCCACTTCTTCGAGCGCTACGGGAAGGACCGATTCGCGCTCCTGCGGGGCCTGCATCTGCACATCGGTTCACCCGTCTACACCACCGCCCCCTATGTCGATGCGGTGAACAAGACCCTGGCGCTGATGGACGAACTCGCTGCGGGCGGCTTCGTGGTCGAGACCCTCGATCTCGGCGGCGGATTCGGCGCCGACTACGAGAGCGACCAGTCCCCGGTTGCAGCCGACTACGCCAAGGCCATCGTGCCGCTGCTCGAAGAGCGGGTGAAGCGCGGGCTCGCGATCATCCTCGAGCCGGGGCGCACGATCATCGCCAACGCGGGCATCCTGCTGCTGCGGGTCCTCTACATGAAGACCTCTGGTGACAAGACCTTTGCCATCTGCGATGCCGGCATGAACGCCCTGCTGCGGCCGAGCCACTACAACGCCTTCCACTTCATCTGGCCGGTGGAGCCGGCCGAGGGCTTCGTCCCCGCGCGACGCGCGAAGGAGATGACCATCCCCGGGTTGATCCCCATGGACGTCGTCGGACCGATCTGCGAAAGCGGCGACTTTCTCGCTGTGGATCGGCCGTTGCCGCCGCTCGAGCGCGGTGATCTGATGGCGGTGTTCACGGCCGGGGCCTACGGCATGAGCATGGCCAGTCGCTACAACACCATGCCGCTTCCGGCGGAAGTGCTGGTCGACGGCGACGCGTTCCGGGTCGTGCGCCGCCGCGAGACCTACGACGATCTGATTGCCCACGAAGTGTGAGCCCAGTCCGAGCTCAGCCGTGACGACGGCTTCTTCATCGACTGTCGACTTCTCCGAAGGCCTCCCCCCATGCTGCTCTACGCGACCGATCTTCTGTTCACCACCAAGGTCTCGGCGACAGCGCGGGCCGCGTCGGCACCGCTGGCGATCGTGCGCGGTGTGGCGTCCCTTCGCGAGAAGCTGGCCAGCGGCGAGCATCGCACCCTCATTGTCGATCTCGACGCCGACGACGCGGTCGCGGCGATCGAGGAGACCCGGGCCACCGGCAGCGGAGCCGGATCGCCGATTCGCATCCTCGCCTTCGTGTCGCATGTCCGCGCCGATCTGGTGGCGGCGGCACGGGCCGCGGGCGCCGACGAGGTCATGGCCCGCTCGGCCTTCGTGATGCGGCTCGAGGCCATCGTGAGCGAAGGAGGCTGAGGAGGCTGAGATGGAGAAGGTCACCAGCCAAGCGCAATGACCACCAGCCACGTCGCCGCGGCGGCGTAGGCCCCGGCCACGAGATCGTCGACGAGAATCCCAAGCCCTCCGCGAACCGATTGCAGACCGCGTGCGGGTGGCGGCTTGGTGATGTCGAAGAGGCGAAACGTGACGAAGGCAGTCAGGGCGAGCACGACGTTCCGCGTGATCCCGCCGGGACTCTCGAACGACACCCACGGCAGAAACACGAGCGGCATCGACTGCCCGGCGACTTCGTCGAGCACGATCGCTCCCGGGTCCTTGCCGCCGAGCAGGGCTTCGCCGCGAGCCCCGAAACGCACGCAGAGAACGGCGGCCGCAACCCCGACAAGGACGACGCCCGCGGTCACTCCCCAGTGAGGTCCGAGCGCGGCCACGAGTGCGAGGGCAAGGAGCGGGGGAGGCAGCGACCCGACGGTTCCGGGTGCGAAGGGACTGCGCCCGAGACCGAAGCACGTCAGCACCGACAGCGTCAGTCGGTCACCCACGAGCGGAACCCGAGTCGGAGGTGTCGCGTGTCGGCGGCGCGGCGGGCGTGCGGGCCAGCAGCCGCCGCGCCCGCAGCAGATACGGCACCACCGAGAGAATCGTCACCAGCATGGTCAGCAGGACGAAGCCGTCGCGCACCCACACGGCCGCGGGTTCACGCAGAAGCCACTCGTTCACCGCCACGACCAGACAGAGTGGAATGCAGAAGGACTGGAGCAGCATCTTCCACTTGCCCGCCCAGTCGGCCGAGAAGTCGTGTCCCATCGACTCGAGCACGCCGCGGAGGCTGGTGACCAGAAGCTCGCGGGAGAGGATCACGACCACCATCCATCCGGTGATTCCGGAGGTGCTGGTGAGGGCAACGTTCGAGGAATGAGTCGCGATGACGTCGCCGGGACGCGGGGCGCTCGAGACGTCGATGAGCGTCCACTCGGTGAACGCCGGGGTCGCCAGCAGGATGAACGCCCCGAGGATCAGGACCTTGTCGCAGAAGGGATCCATGATCCGCCCGAAGACGCTGACCACGCCCCAGCGGCGAGCGAGCCAGCCGTCGACGACGTCGGAGACTGCGGCGATGCCGAAGATCCCGGCGGCCACGGTGCCCCACAGCGCCCGATCGGCCGCGGCCGGGTCGCGCAGGGCCACACTCACGATTGCAAAGAAAGCCCCCGCTGCGAGGAGGCGGAACAGCGTGATGGCATTCGGAAGCTGGCGGCGGAACATTCAGAGAGGTGATGGAGAGGGGTGTGAGGGTTTGATCGTGGGGAGCACCGCAGGGCGGCGTTCGCGGCAAACCTACCCGACCAGTCGCTCGCTTGCGGCTTCTGTCCGGTGGACTTATCTTCACGCCCTCCCGTCGGCGGCCCCGACATTCGCCCCGCAGTCGCTCGCGTGCGGTCCTCGCAGCCGTTTCCGCTCGTTGGCGGACGGCGAACCCGAAGGCACCGGTCACGCGGCGGATGCGCAGGTCGAACGATCCTGCTTCTCCGTCGAACTCCCTCCCGATCTCCCCGCGAATGGCCCCGCTCCTGCTCTACGCCACCTGTGCCGTCGGTGCAGTCGGGCTCTACCTGATCCTCCGACCCGGTGCGAAGAGCCTTCGCATGGCGGGGGTGCTGATCGGCCTTGCGGCGGCAATCTCCCTGGGCCTAGGGCTCTTGAAGACCGCGGCAGGAACGCTCGCGCCCTTCGACTCGGTGCCGGGCGCGGTGGCTTCCGAAGGCCCGAGCACCGTCTTCACCGGCCTTTTCTGCCTGATTGCGCTGGCCAGTGCGGTGCGGATGATCACCCATCCCCGGCCGGTCTACGTGGCCCTCTATTTCGTCCTGGTGGTGGTCAGCTCCGCCGGGCTCTTTCTGCTGCTTCAGGCCGAGTTCATGGCCTTTGCCCTGGTGATCGTCTACGCGGGCGCCATCCTCATCACCTATCTCTTCGTCCTGATGCTCGCCCAGCAGGCCGAGAGCGAGGATGACCTGCGGGCCCTGGCCGAGTACGACCGCGTGCCCCGCGAACCGGCGACCGCAGTCGTGGTCGGACTGATCATGGTTGCGGTTCTGAGTGACGCTCTCTTCGGGGCCGGTCCCGACGGACAGCCGCGGCCCGGAGGGCCACGGGGACAGGTGACTGCATCCGAAGCGTCCGCCGCCGAGTGGGCCCTGCTCGACAAGCTCCCACGGTCCCGCGACGCCGCCGTTCGGGCTCTGGTCCCCGACTTCCGCGAGGTGGTGCTGACCGACGGGCGGTCGGTTGTCATCCGCGACGGAGCCGCCTTTGTCACCATCGTCGACGGCGAAGGCGCCACTCGCGAACTCGAGCTTCCCGCCAGCGCAGCGCCGAACAACACCGAGCGGGTCGGTCTGGCCCTGGTCGCCGACTTCCCGGTCAGCCTCGAGCTTGCCGGCGTGATCCTCACCATGGCCATGTTCGGTGCCGTGGTCCTGGCCAGGCGACAGGCCGAACTTGGCGAAGATCAGAGGCGAGAAGCCGCGGGGCTGCGCCGGCTCACCGTCGACGGACCTGACGAGCTCGGCGATGACGGCGAGTTGATCGACGAGGCGCGTGCCGGCCGGAGGTCGCGAGGATGATCACTGCTGTCGCGCACTCCGCCATCAGCCTTCCGACGAGCATGCTCGCGAGCGCATTCGGCGGAGCAGTTCCGGGCGTGCTTCAGGGCCCACTTCAGGGCCCAATCCCCGGTCCCATCCCTGGGGGAATCGCCCTCGTCCTTCTCCTCAGCGCCGCCCTCTTTGCAATCGGCCTGGTCGGATTTCTCACCCGTCGCAACATGATCCTGATGTTCCTGTGCACGGAACTCATGTTCCAGGCGGCAGCGCTGGCGATGGTGGCCTTCGGGCGCTTGCACATGGATATCTCGGGTCAGGTCTTCGTGATCTTCATCCTCACCGTCGCCGCTGCCGAAGCGGCCCTGGCCCTGGGTCTGGTGGTCCTGCTCTATCGCCGCCGCGAGACGCTCAACGCCGAGGCGTGGTCGGAGCTGCGGGAATAGCGCGAGTTTTCGCCACACGTCACTCGTCACGCGCGGGTCGTCACACGCCCCTGGCCTGAACCACTGGCCTGAACC
>CAYXKH010000071.1:0-5868 GCA_964465255.1 uncultured Isosphaeraceae bacterium | reverse complement strand
CACTCGTCACGCGCGGGTCGTCACACGCCCCTGGCCTGAACCACTGGCCTGAACCGATCGCCTCAATCCCGACCGCTTCTGCCTCGTCCCCTTCGAACTTCCCAATGCTCACCGACGGCCTCCAGCTTCTGACCTCCGCAATCGCCGCCGCCTCACTGGCGGCTGACGGTGGGCACGCTGCGGGCGAGGGAGCGAAGACGGCGATGGACGCCGCCAGGGCCATCGCCCCGGCAATCGACGCTCCGTCGCTGGCGTGGGCGGGGTGGATTCTCTGGCTGCCGATCATCTCCGCGGTGTGCTGCGGCCTCTGCGCCGCGTTCCGCGTGCGCGGCAAGCTTCCGGCGTGGATCACCGTGGGCTGCCTCGGGATCGCCTCGATACTCGTCTTCATGCTCTACGGGCGGGTCGACGGCCCGGTGACGATCCATCTCTTCGACTGGATCTCCCTCGACTGGTCGGGCACCACCGAAGGCAACCGCGCCGGACGTTCGCTGGTTGCCAACTTCGCCCTCTACGTCGACAGCCTCACGCTCCTGTGGATGCTCTTCGTCGTTCCGCTGGGAACGCTGATTGCCCTCTACGCCAGCGAATACATGGAACCCGACATGCGCGTCGGGCCGCGGCGCGGCTCGGGGAACAGCGCTCATCGGGCAATCGGCGGTGGGGGACCGCACGAGGGCGCCGGCTATGCCCGCTTCTTCGCCGGCGTGAGCCTCTTCCTCTTCGCCATGAGCGCTCTGGTGATGGGCGACAACCTCGTCATGCTCTATCTGGGCTGGGAGGGCGTCGGCTTCGCCAGCTACATGCTGATTGGCTACTACTACACCAAGCCCAGCGCCGTGGCCGCCGCGAAGAAGGCCTTCATCATGAATCGGATCGGCGATCTCGGGCTGGCGCTGGCGATCTACCTGATCTGGCTCAACTACGGCTCGCTCGAGTACGACACGCTGTGGATGGTGCTGGCCGCCGCCCCCGACGATCTCGCCGTCGGCGGCTGGAGCGTGCAGGCGATTCCCTTCCTGCTCATGCTCGGGGCCTTCGGCAAGAGTGCCCAGCTCCCGCTCTACGTCTGGCTTCCCGATGCGATGGAGGGACCGACACCGGTCTCGGCGCTGATTCACGCGGCGACCATGGTCACCGCGGGCATCTACCTGATCGCCCGCACCTATCCCTTCTTCCTGCTGCACGAGGCGGCCCTGCCCACGGTTGCGTGGGTCGGTGGGCTGACTGCGTTCCTCGCGGCCACGATTGGGATGGCTCAGTACGACATCAAGCGGATCATGGCCTACTCGACGGTGTCGCAGCTTGGCTTCATGTTCCTCGGCCTGGGCGTGATGACCAGTTTCGGCGGGGCCTATCACGTCTTCACCCACGCCTTCTTCAAGGCCGCGCTCTTTCTCACCTGCGGGGCCATCATGCACGGCTTCGCCGGGCAGCTCGACCTTCGCAAGCTCTCCGGTCTTCGACACATCCCCGGTTGGCGAGTGGTCTCGTACGTGATGCTCGCCGGCTGTCTCTGCCTCGCGGGCGTGCCCTTCACCAGCGGCTACTTCTCGAAGGACGCAATCCTCGCCGAGGCCTTCGTCACCCCCGGCCCGGGATTCCAGTTCCTCGGGTTCCTGGCCCTCTTCACCGCGGGGCTCACCGCCTACTACACGTTCCGCGTGTGGTTCCGCGTCTGCGCCGGTCCGGTGCACTACGAGCCGGGCGACGAAGGCCACGGCCCGTCGCATGGAGAGCATGGAGAGCATGCCGCAACCGCGCCCGATCATGGCGGCCACGCACACGACTTCCATCCACACGCCCCGCGACTGGCCATCAACCTGGTGCTGATCGTGCTGGCAGTCGGGGCCCTCATCGCCTGGGTCGTTCCGGGCGGTGCGTGGGTCGAATCGATGGTCAGCCGCAGCAGCGCCGCGGCAGGTGTGCCCGGCCACGGGCATGCCCACGGCGGCGCTCACGGCTCCTTCCTCGGCTTCGATCCGCACGTGGTGATGTACTACGTCTCCGCGGGCGTCGCCCTTCTCGGCATCGCCATCGCCGCGTGGTTCCATCTCTTCAATCGCAAGGCCGCCGACGATCTTCGGGCCTCGCTACTGGGCAACCCCGCCACGCGGTGGCTGCCGACGGCGATGGAGAACAAGTGGTACGTCGACGAGGGCTACATCTTCCTGGTGCGGGCGCCGCTGTGGCTGCTCGGCCACCTGCTGGCGTTCCTCGACCGCTTCCTGGTCGATGGTCTGCTGGTTGACGGCATCGCGCGTCTGCCGCGGATCCTGGGACGCGCGTTCCAGCCGCTTCAGAACGGTCTGCTGCAGGGATACGCGGTCACCATGGCCGGCGGCGTCGGACTGATCATCGCCTGGGTGGTCTGGGTCTGGCTGCAGGGAGGTGGGGCGTGACCGCAGCTCTGTTGATTCTGATCCCGCTGGTTGCCGCCATCGCGACCGCGGTCGCGCCCACCGCAATCGCCCGCTGGGTCGCGGCCATTGGTTCACTGGTGCTCCTCGCCCACACCCTCGTCACCTCGATGTTCTTCGGGGTGTGGGGAACCGGCGACTTTGCACTCACCGCCTCGGTGCCATTCCTGGCGGAGTTCGGGATCAATCTCGCCCTCGGCGCCGACAGCGTCTCGATGGCCCTGATCATCCTGAACGGCATCCTGATGCCGCTCTGCGTCTTCGGCTCCTTCACCGCAGTCACCCACCGCAGCCGCGAGTATTACGCGTGGCTTCTGGCTCTGGCCGCCGCGGTGAACGGTGTGTTCCTCGCCCGCGACCTGATCTTCTTCTACGTCTGCTTCGAGTTCACCCTCGTCCCGCTCTTCTTCCTGATCGCCATCTATGGCGGCGAGAATCGGGCGAAGGCCTCGATCAAGTTCTTCCTGTACACCTTCACCGGGTCGCTGCTGACCCTCGCGGGTCTCCTCTACGTGGCGTGGCGCTATTCGCTCTCCCTCGAGTTTGGCGGAGCAGGCGGCGACCTCGCCGCCGCCGGGACGCTCTCGAACTGGACCTTCGACATCGCCACGCTGACCACCTTCGCCTCGCAGGAACTGCTCCCGAGTCAGCAGGGGCTGGTGCTCTTTGCCCTGCTTGCGGGCTTCGCGGTGAAGGTCCCGCTCTTTCCGGTGCACACCTGGCTTCCGCTGGCCCATACCGAGGCGCCGACTGCAGGCAGCGTGCTTCTTGCGGGCGTGCTTCTCAAGCTCGGCACCTACGGGCTCTTTCGATTCGCCCTCCCGATGGTGCCCGACGCGGTGATCGTCTGGGCTCCGGCGATTGCGGTCCTCTGCATCATCGGCATCCTCTACGCGGCCCTGATCTGCTGGGTGCAGGACGACATCAAGCGGCTCGTGGCCTATTCCTCGGTGAGCCACCTCGGCTTCTGCGTGCTGGGACTCTTCGCCCTCAATCCGCTCGGCGTGCAGGGCTCGGTGCTCTACATGATCAATCACGGCCTCTCGACCAGTGCCCTCTTCTTCCTGATCGGCATGGTCTACGAGCGGTACCACACCCGCGACATGGACTCGATGAGCGGACTCGGTCGGCGCATGCCCGTGTGGGGCTTCTTCATGGTCTTCTTCACCATGGCGTCGGTCGGTCTCCCCGGACTGAACGGGTTCATCAGCGAGTTCTTCTGCCTGATCGGCACCTACACCGCCACGCCCGATTCACCCTCGGGCTACCCCGGCGTCCTCGGTCCCGCATACGCGTGGCCGGCGGCGGTGGGGATGATCCTCGGAGCGATGTACCTTCTGATCATGCTCGGCAAGGTGGTCTTCGGACCGCTGCGGGTGCCCGGCGAACACGCCCACAGCCATGCCGCCCGGCACGGCGCTGCAGAGAGCGGCGATCACGCCACCGCCGCTCACGGTGGAGCCACGACCGGGTCGGCGCATGCCGCCGGCGATCACGCCACGTCGACACTTCCGCAGGACCTCTCGCCGCGCGAGATCGGCATTCTGATCCCGCTCGCGGTGCTCTGTGTCGTGCTCGGCATCCAGCCGAAATTTATCACCGATGCCATCGCCGGCAGCGTGACCGCCACGCTCTCCGCGTATGCGGAGCCGGTCGAACTGGCGCCCGCCGCGGTCCGCAGCGCCGATCCGGCCCCCTCGAGCGACGATGCGTTCATCGTTCCCGGGGCCATGAGTCCGAACCCCGGGGCGATCAGTCCGAACCCATCTGCGGTTTCCGGCATCACCCTCTTCTCGATTCCGGCGCGGGCGCTTCCGCTGGAGACTGGCTCGACCCATGCTTGACATGTCCGCCAAGCTTGGACTGCTGGTCCCCGAGATGGTGCTGCTTGCCGCCAGCGTGCTGGTGGTGATCCTCGGCCTCTCGAAGAGTCGCGGCCTGCGCGACGCCACGCCGTTCATTACCGCCGTTGCGCTCCTGATTGCCCTGGTCGTCGTTCCCTTCGTCCACACGCCGGAGCGGGCCGAGGCTGCGAATCTGCTGATGCCGATGCTCGGCAAGCCGGTGCGGATGGTGGTCTACGCACTCGGTGTGCTGCTCTGCCTGGTCACCGTCGGACTCATCGATCGTCGTCTCGAGGCGGCCTTCTCGAGCGGCCGTGCCGCCTTCGATCCGATCCGCGTCAATCGCGCCGAGTTCTACGCGTTCTTTCTGCTCTCGATCACCGGGCTCTCGCTGATCTCGACCGCAAACGACCTCATCTGGCTCTTCCTCGCCCTCGAGCTGACCTCGCTGCCGACCTACATCATGGTGGCGATGAGCCGCTCCAATCGGCGGGCTCAGGAGAGCGCGGTCAAGTACTTCTTCCTCGGGGCCATGGCCTCGGCGATGTTCCTCTACGGCTTCGCTCTGCTCTACGGGGCCACCGGAACGATCGTGCTGACCGAGATGCGCGAAGCCTTCACGGCCCAGGCCATGACCACCGGGATGGGTTCGCTCGGGATCATCGGCATGGTCCTGGCGATCCTCGGCATCGGCTACAAGATCGCCGCCGCGCCGATGCACTTCTACGCCCCCGACGTCTACGAGGGTGCCGCCTCGCCGGTCACCGCGTTCCTTGCGGTCGTTCCCAAGACCGCCGGCATGATCGCCCTGATGCTGCTCCTGAGCACCGTCGGCTGGTCCGGCCATCTCGCCGCGGTCGACTCCCTCGGTCGCGACGTGGCCATCGACGGACTTCCGCAGCCGATTCTGACCGTGCTGTGGATGGTGGCCGCGCTCACCATGACTCTCGGCAATGTGGGGGCGCTCCTCCAGACCTCGATCAAGCGGATGCTGGCCTACAGCTCGATTGCCCACAGCGGCTACATGGTGATCGGCCTGATCGCCGGCCCCGAACTGGGCCTCAATGCAGTCCTGCTCTATCTGCTCACCTACGGGATCATGAACACTGCGGCGTTTGCGGTGCTCGCCAGTCTGGAGCGGCAGGGCGAGGAGATCGAATCCCTCGCCGACATCGCCGGCCTGGTGCGCCGCCACCCGGCGATGGCCTGGGCCATGGTGCTCGCGGCCGGCTCACTCATCGGCCTTCCGCCGCTTCTCGGGTTCTGGAGCAAGCTCTACCTCTTCATCGCCGGCGTGCAGGCCGGACAGATCGCCCTGGTCGTCATCGCCTGTGTGAACAGCGCCATCTCCGCCTTCTACTACCTGCGCCTGGTGGGCCTGCCGGTGCTCTCAGCCCCGACGCCCCAGGCCGAGTCGGTGGTCAACAGCCCGTCCCGCTGGCCGCGGGTTGCCGCGGTGGCGTGCGCGTCGCTGGTGGTTGTGTTGATTCCGTTTGTGCAGGCGCTGATCAACGGCGTTGACATCGGGACGTGATGGTCGGGGTGATCGCGTCCCCGGACCGCCCCCCTGGACCGCCCCCCTTGGACCGCCGAGCACCAGCTCG
>CAYXKH010000070.1:10597-13093 GCA_964465255.1 uncultured Isosphaeraceae bacterium | reverse complement strand
GCGGCAACCCGTGCCGTCGCCCCCCTTGGACCGCCGAGCACCAGCTCGGCCAATCCTTCACGGGCCCAGTCCGCCTCCCGCCCCCAGAACCGCTCAGTTCCCTCGGCCGCATCCGACGCCCCACCCGGCAGAGCCGATACCCCTGCCGCGGTATCCTCAAAGGCCTCAGATGTCACGCTCCGAACTCTTCCTCCGGCCGTCCCGCCTTCCTCTGGTTGCGCCCTCGATCCTCTCCGCCGACTTCGCCCGGCTCGGTGAGGAGTGTCGGGCGGTTCTCGAGAGCGGCGCCGATCTGCTCCATCTCGACGTGATGGACGGGCACTTCGTGCCCAATCTCACCATGGGGCCGGCGCTCTGCGCGTCACTGCGCACGGCGCTGCCGAATGCGGCGCTCGACGTGCATCTGATGGTGCGCAATCCCGCCGCGTATGTCGGTCCGTTCGTCGATGCCGGCGCCGATCTGCTGACATTCCACATCGAGGCCGTTCCCGATCCGCGCGAACTCGCGGCGACGATTCGAGGTCGCGGCATCCTCGCGGGGCTGGCCCTCAATCCAGACGCGCCGGTCGAGCGCGTGCTTCCCTTCCTCGCCAGCTTTGATCTGATTCTGGTGATGAGCGTCTTCCCCGGATTCTCGGGCCAGCGCTTCATCCCCGAGGTCCTCGAGAAGGTCAGAACAATCAGTCCGCGGCTTCAGCCCGAGCAGCGACTCGAGATGGATGGGGGAGTCGGTCCATCCACCGCGCCGCTGTGTCGCGACGCCGGCTGCGATCTGCTCGTGGCCGCTTCGGCGATCTTCCACGCGCCCGACTACGGCGCCGCAATCAGCACGCTTCGCGGTCCGACCGTGGCAGCGCGGATGAGCGCGACGCCCGGCGCCGGGACGGGGGGCTGACGTGGCCGCCGCCGGGCTCACCACCCTGTGGGTCATCCGCGCCGGCGATTCGCTCTGGCATCGCGAAGGACGCCTGCAAGGTCGAGCGGATCTGCCGCTCTCGCCCGAGGGTCGCGGGATGGTCATGGCCGACATCGCCAATCTGATCACCTCGCCCGTCGAAGGCGAGCTGCGCCCGAGCGTCATCCACCATCCGCCCGACGAGGGGGCACGTGAGACGGCGCGGCTTCTGGCCAAGGCCCTGGGGGCGAAGCCGCGGACTGCGGAGGAGTTGGCCGAGCCCGATCTCGGGCTCTTCGACGGAATCACTCTGGCTCAGTTCGAGGAGCGCTTTCCCACTCGATTTCGCCAGTGGGAGGACGAGCCCCTCGGCCTGATCCCGCCCGATGGCGAGCCCTTCATCGATGCCCGGAGTCGAGTCGTCGGCGAGGTCGCGCGGCTGCTGCGGCGACGCCGCGGGCGTCACCTCGGCGTCGTGCTCCACCCGACCGCCCTGGCCTTCCTGCGGGCTGCGTTTGCCAAGCGCCGCAGCGGGTCGCTGGCCGACCTCGTGGAAGGGCGGCCGCGCATCGAGCGATACCTGCTGCCACGCGACGCTCCGGAGCGACTCCTCGCCGCGTGCGAGGCGCCGTTATGATCGCCCGGCGAAACGGCATTCAGCCACCTCGCCGCCTCGGACTGCGTCAACGATGACTCGACTTCCGCCTTCCGTTCCGCCCGCACCCGTACCGCCGTCCGAGCCTTCGGAAGGTCGGACGTGGGATGGTTCGGAATCGCCGATCCGACCCAAGAAGGCCGTGCCCGAAGGGTTGTGGATGCGCTGCCCTGCGTGCGGCGAGACGCTCTTCCGCAAGGCCGTCGAGAACCACCTCTGGGTCTGCCCGAAGTGCGAGCATCACCTGCGCATCTCGGCTGCGACCCGCGTGGCCCAACTCGCCGATCCCGGCAGCTTCGAGCCCTTCAACGCCACCATGGCTCCGGCCGATCCGCTGAACTTCGTCGACGTGAAGCCCTATCTCGAGCGGATCCGATTGGCCCAGAAGGCGACCGGACAGAACGATGGCGTGCAGACCGGCACGGCGTTCATCAAGGGCCGCAAGGCCGTGCTCTGCTGCATGGATTTCACCTTCATGGGTGGATCGATGGGCTCGGTGATCGGCGAGAAGCTCACCCGCGCCGTCGAGCGCGCCGGTGATCGCGACCTGCCGCTGGTGATCGTCTCGTGTTCGGGAGGCGCGAGGATGCAGGAGTCGGGCTTCTCGCTGATGCAGATGGCCAAGACCTCTGCGGCGCTCGGCCGCTTCGATGATCAGGGCGGACTCTTCATCTCGGTGCTCGCCGATCCCACCACCGGCGGCGTGACCGCGAGCTTCGCCATGCTGGGCGACGTGATCATCGCCGAGCCCGGGGCGCTGATCGGCTTCGCCGGTCCGCGGGTGATTGCCCAGACGATTCGCCAGGAGCTGCCAGAGAACTTCCAGACCGCGGAGTTCCTGGTGAAGTCGGGCTTCGTCGACCGCATCGTCCCGCGCGGCCAGCTTCGCAGCGAGATCAGCCGCGTGATCGACTATGCCGGCAAGTAATGTGGGTGCGGGCCAGGC
>CAYXKH010000070.1:8543-10497 GCA_964465255.1 uncultured Isosphaeraceae bacterium | reverse complement strand
CTGCCGGCCACCCTGCCGGCCACCCGGCCGGCCACGCGGGAGGCTGGGGTGCAAGCCAGCGGTCGCGACTGCTGCCCATGAGCGCCGCCTCGGCGCTGGCGTTCGTCCTCTCGTTCCAACCGCACGGTCTCTGGCCGCTCATGCCGTTGAGCATCGCCCTCTTCGTGGCGACGGCGGTGGCCTCGCCCTCGAAGCGAGTTCTGCTCGCGGTGCTGGCAGTTCCGTGGTTGCTCGCCTGGGCCTGGATTCAGCTCTGGATCCTCGACATCAGCAACCTGGGGATGCCCCTTTTCGCCCTGTATCTGATGGGCCTCACGCTCTTCAGCGCACTCGGTGTGCGGGTCCTCGCCCGGCACGGCCCCACCAGGCGCTGGACCTTCGCGGCGATCCTTCCCTGGGCGTGGATCGGTCTCGAGGCGGTGCGCTCGCGGATCGCCTTCGAGGGCTACCCCTGGTACCTGACGGGGCATCCGTTGATCGACGCGCCGATACTCGTTCAGTCCGCCGATCTCCTGGGCGTGCCCTTCGTCGGCAGCATCGTCGCCCTGGTGGCGGGGATTGCAGCCGATGGTCTGCTCCGCCGCGGAACGCCGCGGGCGCAAGTCGCGGGAGCCGGCGCCGGCGCCGCACTCGTCGGGGCGGCGCTTGCCTACGGCGCGTTTCGATTGTCCGAGACCGAACCGCTCTCGCCCGGCCCGCGCATTCTCGCGATCCAGACCAATCTGCCGCAGAGCAACAAGATCTCCTGGTCGCTCGAGGCCAAGCGCCGCGATGTCGCTGCATTCATGACTCAGACCGACGAGGCGTTCGCGGAGGCGGTTGCGGAGGGCCGCACACCGGATCTGGTGGCGTGGCCCGAGACGATGCTGCCATCGCTCGGCATCGACGCCGCCACGCTGCGATTTCTCGACTCGGTCGGGGCCCGCGCGCCTCTCGAATTCGCGCTGTTGGCCATCGATGCGATGATCCGCTTCGAACGGCCATTCCTGGTCGGTTCGTCGGCCTTCGACGGTCTCGCCCTCGACGACCAGTCCAAGCGCTTCACCTGGACCCGGCAGTTCAATGCCGCCCACCTGATCTCGCCCGGCCGCAGTGTCTCTCGCTACGACAAGGTCGTCCTCACGCCCTTCGGAGAGACCATGCCCTACATCTCGGCATGGCCCTGGCTCGAGAGCAGGCTGCTCGACCTCGGGGCCCGCGGCATGAGTTTCGATCTCGCCTCGGGCAGCGGGGGGGAGGTGCTGACCGCACCGTGGGCCAGCGGCACTCGCGACTTCCGCTTCGCGGCCCCGATCTGCTTCGAGGACACCGTGCCCTGGCACTGTCGTCGACTGGCCCATGCCGACGACGGGAAGTCGATTGATCTCTTCATCAACATCAGTAACGACGGCTGGTTCGCCGGACACGCCGGTGGACGGCTCCAGCATGCCCAGATCGCACGGTTTCGAACCATCGAGAATCGCGTGCCGATGGTGCGGGTGGTGAACACGGGGGTCAGCCTCTCAATCGACTCCTGCGGCCGAATCGTCGGAACGGTCGGGGCCGGCCGGTACGGAGAGGAGGCGATTGCGGGCACGCTGCTGGCCGAGACCACCCTGGACGCGCGGCGCACCCTCTACTCCCGAGTGGGAGATCTTTGGGAGTACGCCTGTCTGGCGTTGACGACCGTGCTCGTCGCGGCGAGCATCCGTTCACGGCTCCGTCGGCCAAGGTCGTGTTCCTCCCCGTAAGCCAGTTCACGGGAGACTCTGGGGCGGTTTGCCCCGACGCGGCCGAACCGAATTCGCCGGAGCGAGTATCTGATTTCGAAGCGTGCCAGCCAGTTGATCACGCAGTTGGTCGAGCCGGGAGCCCATGATGAGAAACGCGTCAGCCCAGCATGTGTGTGAACCACGTCGCGTCGCGCCTCAGGCGGCGTGGGTTCCGGGTGTCATGAGTCGCATGAGTCGCATGA
>CAYXKH010000070.1:4650-8443 GCA_964465255.1 uncultured Isosphaeraceae bacterium | reverse complement strand
CATGAGTCGCATGAGTCGCATGAGTCGCATGAGGGTCACCAGTGTCTCCAGCGTCACCAGTCTCTCCATTCTCATGGGCCTCGCCCTCGGTCTGGGGGGATGCGTGGGTCCCTCCTCGAGTGGTCCGAGCAACGAATGGAGCAGCAAGCAGCGCAGCTCCAGCTACGCCGCCGCGGCCCAGCGCCCGATGGCTCCGGCGTCGTCCAGGCCGCAGGGCCAGATCGCCGTCGAAGCCGATGGCGACGCCCGCACCACCGCACTTCGAATTCTCGCCCAGGCGAGCGACTCCTCGTCGCCGCTGTTGCGAGCCAATGCCATCGAGGCCCTCTCCTCCGACCCCGCCGCCGCTCGTCCGGCGATTCAGCGCGGTCTGGTCGATTCCAATCGCGGCGTGCGCTTTGTCAGCGCCATGAGCGCCGGCAATACCCGCATGGGTGATCTCGCTGCCGAGATCAAACCCATGCTGCGAGACGAGTTCCCCTCGGTGCGGGCGGCGGCCATCTTCGCCCTCAAGCGCTGCGGGCAGCCCGTCGACCCCACGCCGCTGGCGGCGATGTCGCTCAGCGAGGATCCCGAGGTGCGCGGCAACGCCGTCTTCGTGCTCGGCGAACTCGGGAATCCGACTGCGATCCCGCTGCTCGAGGGCGCCCTCGGTCGCGGCCTCCATCTGACCAACGAGGCCCGGGTGCGACTGGTCGAACTCCAGGTCGCCGAAGCCCAGGTCAAGCTCGGCAACGAACGAGCCGCTGATCCCATTCGCGCCGCCCTCTTCGCGCCGCCCGAACAGGCCGAGCTGGTGATTCTGGCGTGCCAGATCGCCGGCCGGGTCAAGGATGGCCGCTCGGTCACCTTCCTCGAGCGCCTGGTGATGGCCGACGGCCCGGATCAGCGGCCCGACGAAATCCGCTTGGCGGCGCTGCAGGCGCTGGCCGAGATCGGAGCGGCTCCCTCCGAGGCGGCGGCCCTCGCGTCCGAGATTGCGCTCTCTCCGCGGGCCGACCTCCGAGGTCAGGCCGCGACCACCCTCGGAGCGCTGGGGGGCGCCGAGGCCATGGCCGCCGTGACCCGACTCCTTCAGGACTCTGATCCGGTGGTTCAGGTCGCCGCAGCCGGCGCCGTCGTCCGGCTCACGACCGACGGTCGTGATTGACACGTTCGCAACACACCGTTACAAACGCCCTCTTCCGCAAGCCGAGGAACTCCCCCTGTGCACGTTCTGACAAAGATCTTTGTCGTACTCGTCTCCCTGCTGGCCGTCATGCTCACGCCCCTCGTGGTCGTGTACGCCCGCAACGAGGGCACCTATCGGAGCAGGTTCCTCGACGCCTCCTCGCAGGCGAAGGCGGCGAACGCCTCGCTCGAGCTGGCGAAGCAGGGCTTTGCAAGCAGCGAGCAGCGGCTCATCAGCGAGAAGCAGACGCTCGAGAGCGACCTGAGCAACGTCCGCAAGGAACGGGACTCGAAGGACGGAGACCTCCGTCGCTTCGAGACCGAGATGGCTGCGGCCAAGACCGCGCAGTCCAGCATGTCGACGCAGCTCGCCACTCTCGCAGCCTCGCTCAAGGCCGACTCCGAACTCAAGGAACTCCTCGTCGGCGAGCTTCGCGGCGAGCGCGAGAAGGCCCTTGCCGCCGAGCGTCGGTTCATCGAAATCGATGAAAGGCTGCGGAAGACGGAGAACGATCTTCAGACCATGGAGGCGGCCCGCCGCGACCTTCAGGAACAGCTCAAGCAGGTCGTCGACGAGAAGGATCGCGCTCTTGGCGAGGTCGCCAGGTACATCGCCTATGTCGGGAAGCTCCCCGAGACTCGCCGGGCCTCGGCCGGCGGAGTCGTCCCCGATCGCGATCTGACTGCGGCAGTCCTCAACGTGCGGCGAAGCGCCGACGGCGTCCTCGCCGAGATCTCGGCCGGCAGCCGCGACGGCGTCCAGGAAGGCTGGCTGATGACCATTGCCGACGGCGGCACCTTCATCGGAAACCTCCGCATCGTCAAGGTCGACGTCAACCGCTCCACGGGCGTCGTCGAGCTCGAGGACGCGGCGGCGCGCGGCGAAGCGAAGCCCGGACAGCGGGTCATCGCCAAGGCCGGCGGCTGATCCAGCCCGTCGCGTTGAGTCCGATCCTGACTTCAACCCGCGGCCCCCCCCCAAGCTCCACGACAAGCTCCACGACAAGCTCCACGAAACGCGCCACGAAAGGGTCCACGCCATGAGCCAGTTCGGAACACCAACCCGTCGCGCCGGTGGAGACATCGATGTCTACACCGCTCTCCTGGGGATCGCGGCACTCGTCCTGATCGCCGGGATCGCCCTGCTGGCGATGCGAAACATGGAGCACAGCAAGGCCT
Organism: uncultured Isosphaeraceae bacterium; assembly: GCA_964465255.1. Classification (GTDB taxonomy): domain Bacteria; phylum Planctomycetota; class Phycisphaerae; order Phycisphaerales; family SM1A02; genus CAYXKH01. The sequence goes on along the minus strand of CAYXKH010000070.1, from coordinate 6,094 downwards.
CCGACCGAGATCAGGGTGGTCTGTTCGCGCTTGTCCAGTGAGCCCTGCGATGGTCGGCGAGCGCCGGCTGACGCATCACCCCGCACCGTGCGCGGCTGGTTTGGCCAGCCGCGCTCATGTTTTGCCGCCGCCAGTGCGGTATCCGCGTCGATGTGCCGGCTGGCCAGCGATGTCGTCACTCGTCGACCGCGACTCCCGATAAACTGCCGAACCATCGCCGTTGCGGCCGATGAACGGACGGGTCGGTGGATCCGACCTCTCAGTCGTCCGCATCTTCACATCGGTCCCATCGTCCCGTGTTCCATCTCCAGGCAGCCCTCATGACGGAGCGTTCATCCCGTGGATCTGCTTGATCGCTTCCTCGGCTGGTTCAGCGTCGACATGGGAATCGACCTGGGCACCTGCAACACCCTGGTCTGCGTGCGCGGCGAGGGCATCGTGCTCAACGAGCCGTCGGTCGTCGCCGTCCGCAAGGGAACCAACCAGGTTCTCAACAACGGCACCGCGGTCGGCTGGGCGGCGAAGGAAATGCTGGGCAAGGCCCCGGGCTCGATCTCCGTGGTCCGTCCGCTCAAGGACGGGGTCATCAGCGACTTCGAAATCACCGAGGCGATGCTGAGCTACTTCATCCGCAAGGTGAATGGCCGCAGCCGCATTCTCGGCCCGCGGGTCGTGATCGCGGTGCCCTCGGGCATCACCGAGGTCGAGACGCAGGCGGTGCTGCAATCCGCGCAGCGGGCCGGAGCCCGACTCGTCTATCTGATCCACGAGCCGATGGCGGCGGGGATCGGCGCCGGACTCCCGGTGGCCGAGCCGACTGCCAGCATGATCGTCGACATCGGCGGCGGCACCACCGAAGTGGCGATCATGTCGCTGGCCGACATTGCCAGTTGCGAATCCGTCCGCGTGGCCGGTGATGACTTCGACGAAGCCATCATCAACCACATGCGGAAGACCTACAACCTGACCATCGGCGAGCAGACCTCGGAGCGGATCAAGATCGAGATCGGCTCGGCGGCGCCCGTCGAGGAGGCCCGCACGATGGAAGTGCGCGGTCGCGACATGGTCTCCGGCCTCCCCCGCAAGACGGTGGTGAGCAGCGAGGAGATCCGCGAAGCGCTTCAGGAACCGGTGCATGCCATCGTCGAAGCGGTGCTCCGCACGCTCGAACGGGCGGAGCCTGAACTCGCCGCCGATCTGGTCGATCGCGGCATCACCGTCGCCGGCGGCGGGGCCCTGCTCCGTGGAATCGGCGTGGTGCTTGCCAACGCCACCGGCCTCGACGTCAAGATCGCCGACGATCCCCTCACCTGCGTCGCTCGCGGAACAAGCATCTATCTCGAGAACCTCGACGAGTGGAAGGAGACGATGCAGAGCAGTCGCGACGAGTGATGCGCCGCCCGGAGCCTCTGCTCCGGTCTGGGTCTGGTTCTGGGTCTGGTTC
>CAYXKH010000070.1:0-4550 GCA_964465255.1 uncultured Isosphaeraceae bacterium | reverse complement strand
GGTTCCGGGTCCGGTTCCGGGCGCCGTGTCGCCCAGCAGGACGCCCCCGCGTTCAGTCGTGACCGCCTGCCGAGGAACCGATGGCTCGAGCCGCCGTCCAGAGCATTCGTCCGGTCGTGATCACTGTCGGGCTCCTGCTCGTCCTGTCATTTCTGCCGCGCCGCGCGCTCTGGTGGGTCGGCGACATCGCCGCAATCGTGAGCCTGCCCATGGCCCCGATAGCCGACCTCGGCAACGACGTGCGGATCTGGCTTCGCCCGGGGAGCGATCCGCTGCGAGGTGCCCCGGAAGAGATCGAACTCCTCGTCGCCGAGCGCGACCGCCTGCGGGAGCTGTGGAGCGCCGAGCGGCTGCGTGTGGACCAGCTGCTGACGCAGCTCGAAGACTTCCGACTCGCCGAGCAGTTCGATCGTGGCAGCAGCTTCGATCCGATCCGGGCCGATGTGATCGGTCGCGGTCCCGAGGGATTGCGCGGAGCGGTGCGAATCAACGTGGGGAGCCGCAGCGGCGTCAAGCCCGGCGACGTCGCCGTGTTCCGCGGCGCCCATCTGGTCGGGCGAGTGGCCCAGGAAGTCGGCGCCCTGACCTCGCTCCTGGTGCCGAGCAACGATCCCTCGGTCGGCCGGCTGCACGCGGCGCTGATGCCCGATCCGGAACCCGGGAACGCCTCGCCTGCGCCGCTGCGACTGCTGCTCACGCCGGCACTCGACGGCAGCTTCGCGGCGGACTGCGATCGCTCCTGGCGCGTCGCTCCCGGCGACAGCGTGGTCCTCGACGATCCCGCGTGGCCGGAATCCTCGCGGGGGATGATCGTGGGCGAGATCGCCGAGGTCGAGCCGCGTGATGATCAGCCGCTGCGACTTCGGCTGCGCGTCGTTCCGGTCTACGCACTGCACGAGCTGCGGACCATCGTCATCAAGGTCGAGCCGCGGCGCACTGGTGACGGTGATGGGGACGCCAATTGGGAAGAGGGTGACTCGTGAGATGGGGCGTCTTTCTGATCGCCGCACTGCTCTTCGTGGCGCTCGACATCTCCTTCATGTCGGTTTTTGCAATCGGGAGCATCACGCCCCAGCTCACTCCGATCCTGGCGACCTTCGTCGCCCTGGCGGCCCCGCGGGTGACGGTGATGTGGGCGTGCCTTCTGCTGGGTCTCCTGCTCGATCTCTGCCCCCCGCCAATTGGTGAGGGGTTGAACGCATTCCAGATCGCGGGGCCTCGGGCGCTCGGATACTTCTTCGCGGCCAATCTGCTCCTCCCCCTGCGCACCATGGTCTTCCGCCGCAATCCGCTCACGCTGGCGGTGCTCACAGTGCTCTTTGCGGTCGCGGCCAGCCTGGTCGTGGTCATGATCTGGACGATCCGCTCGAGCTATCCGGATGCACCGGTGGTCTTCGGAGGCCGCACCTCGCTCTCGGAACTCGGTCGCAGCGCCCTGCAGGCACTCGCGTCGGGCGCCGCGGCGATTCCCGTCGGGTGGTTCCTGGTCCGCACCGTGCCCATCTGGGGATTCCAGACCCATGGGCAACGTCTCGGGAAGTGGTGAGCATGCTCGCCCCGAAGGCGCCCATCGTGCTCGTCGACGACGGTCGCGGCCGCTTCGGTCCGCTGGGTGATCTGCGCGCCACCTTCGAGTTTCGAACCGGGGCCGACACCACCGTCCGTCGCGTTGCCCGACTCGTCGGCGATCGATTGACGGCGCTCTGGGTCCCCGTGCATCTCGTGGCCGCCCTGCGCGAGAGGTCGCTCATTCCAGTCAACGAGCTGCCGGCTGCCCAGCGCCTCGTCCTACTCAACGGCCGCTGGCTGACGCCCGACCTCCACGCCATCGATTCACTCGGGCCCGACGAGATCATCGTCGATGCCGCCTCGGGCGATCTGGTGATGGCTCACCTGGCGCCCGAGTCCGCACGTCTGCTTCTCGAGCGAGCCGGCGACGATTCGCGGCCGATTGAGTCGATTGCCGACCTCGCGGGAGTGCGTACGAGGCCGGTCGAGGGCCTGTTGATCTCGAGACCGTGGGAGATCCTCGCGGCGCTCGGGAAGACGATTGCCCTCGATGTCGCAACCGACCGACCGCTGCGCTCCCGCGAAGCCGAGCCGGCCGTGGCCATCGGCGACGCACCGATCTCCATTCACGCCTCCGCCCGAGTCTGGCCCGGCGTCGTGATCGATGCCGAGCACGGGCCCGTGGCAATTCACGAGGACGCCATCATCCGCCCCCACGCGACCCTCGTCGGTCCCTGCGCAATCGGCCGCGGCAGCACGGTGGTCGAGCGCGCCGTGATCCGCGGCAACACCGTGATCGGGCCGCGCTGCAAGGTCGGCGGCGAGATCTCCGGGACGATCTTCCAGGGCTACTCGAACAAGGCCCACGACGGATTCCTCGGCGACTCGATCATCGGCGAGTGGGTGAACATCGGCGCCGGAACCGACAACTCCAACCTGCTCAACACCTACGGCGAAGTGAGCGTCCGGCTCTCCGCCGACGGTCCGCGGGAACGCACCGGACGGCAGTTCATGGGCGCGGTCATGGGGGACCACGTCAAGATCGCAATCGGCTCGCGGATCATGACCGGGACCGTCCTCGGCACCGGTTCGATGGTGGCCGTCGCGACGCCGCCGCCGGCACTTGTTCCCGCCTTCGCCTGGCTCACCGACGAGGACTCGTCGGGGGCCCGGCGCTTCCGCTTCGAGAAGTTCGAAGAGACCATGCGGGCGGTGATGAAAAGGCGCGATCGCGAGCCGGGGCCGGCCTATCTCGCAGCGCTGCGCGCCCTGCACGCCGGATCCGCCCCTGCGGCCCGCTGAAGGCAAACCGTGTCGTCGGCTCCCACCCTCTACATCATCGACGGACACGCCCAGTTCTTCCGGGCCTATCACGCCATCCGCTCGGGTCTGTCGAGCCCGGTCACCCGCGAACCGACCAATCTGACCTTCGGCTTCGTCGGCATGATCCTCAAGCTGCTTCGCGAGCAGCGACCCGAGTACCTCGCGGTGGTGATCGATGCCAGCGGCGATCGGAAGACCTTTCGATCGGAACTCGACCCGGAGTACAAGGCCAATCGCGATCCGCCGCCGAGCGACTTCCACCCTCAGGTCGAGCGCTGTCTGTCGATTCTTGAACAGATGAATATCCCGGTCTTGGCGGAGGAGGGAGTCGAGGCCGACGACGTCATCGCCACGATCGTCCGTCGCCTGCGCCGCGAGCGCCCCGATCTCCGCGTGCGGATCGTCTCCAAGGACAAGGACCTCGGGCAGCTTCTCGACGACCACGTCGAGCTCTTCGATGCGCACACCGGGGTTGCGGTGACGGTCGAGGATCTCTTCGACGGCAAGGGCGTCCGTCCCGACCAGGTGGTCGACATGCTCGCTCTGATGGGCGACAGCGTCGACAACGTGAAGGGAGTCCCGGGAATCGGCCCGAAGACCGCAGCGCAGCTCATCACCCAGTACGGATCCCTGGCGAACCTGCTCGATCATCTGGGAGAGCTCAAGGGCAAACGCCGCGAGAACATCGAGGCTACTCGAGATCGCCTGCCGCTCAATCTGAAATTGGTGCGGCTCAAGGACGATGTCGAAGTGGAGTTCGATCTTGCTCGGGCTGCGGTGGGGGAGGCGTGGCGGGCGAAGGTCTTACTCGACCCGCTGATCTCGACCCTGAAGGACCTGGCCTTCAACCGCTACCAGGACGAGCTTCGAGCGGTGCTGTCGGGAGGTGCAGTCGACGCGAGCCGAGCAGCGGCAGCCCCGGAGGTCTCACTGGAACTCATGCGCGAGTCGTCGCTGCGCAGCGCCGAACGGGCCCGCGACCGCGCCGAGCAGGCCCCGGTCGGTTCGCTCTTCGAGGACACCGCCGCCCCCGCCCTTCGCCAGGACACTGCCGCCGGCGATTACGCCACCCTGCGCCGCCGCGCGGAGATCGTGGCCTTCATCGAATCGACTCGCGGCGCGGAGGTGCTCGCCCTCGACACCGAAACCGACGGGCTCGCCGCAGTCTCGGCGAACCTCTGCGGCGTCTCGCTGTCGATTGCTCCCGGCAGAGCGGTCTACATCCCGACTCGGTCGCCGGAGCAATCCACGCACTGCTCGGTCGAGGAGGTGGTGGAACTCCTCCGTCCGATTCTGGAGGATTCGTCGGTTCCGAAGTGCGGACACAATCTCAAGTTCGACATGAACGTCCTGCGCCGCGCCGGCATTCGCCTCAGGGGCATCGAGAGCGACTCGATGGTGGCGAGCCATGTGGTCGACGCAACCCGATCGAGTCACGGTCTCGATGGACTGGCTCGCGGTCTCCTCAATCACGAGTGCACTCCGATTGCAGATGTGATCGGCGAAGGGCGGGCCCAGCGGCGCTTCGACGAGGCCCCGCTTTCCGTCGCCGGTCCCTACGCCGCGGAGGATGCCGACGTGGCCCTGCGACTGCGTGGCGTGCTGCTCCCCCAGGTGCACGAGATGGGGCTCGACAGCCTCTTCCGCGATCTGGAGATGCCGCTGGTTGCGGTGCTGGCGGAGATCGAATGGAACGGCATCCGGCTCGACGTCGAGGA
>CAYXKH010000069.1:6758-13385 GCA_964465255.1 uncultured Isosphaeraceae bacterium | reverse complement strand
TCGCGCCAACGATGTCAACGCAGCAGGTGTGGCCGTTGGATCGATCAACGCCGGTTCGCTCGAAGCCGGCGTGATCTATTCCGGCGCCATGGCGACGTTCATCACCCAGACGACTGCCAATGGGAGCGTCCTGCGCACCGCATTCGGCATCAATGACTCGGGACGCGTGGTCGGCTTCGGAATCGATCCCAACAACGCCGCGGTGAACGTCGGATACGTGCTCGACACCGCAACCAACAGCGCCTTCACCGTCGGCGCCTTGCCAGGGCGGAACGGGGCGATTGCCTTCGACGTCAGCAACGGCGGGCATGTCGTCGGCTCGACGATGCTCAATCAAGGTTCAGGGACGCCGTTCATCTGGACCGATGCCGATGGCATGATCGAGATTCCTCTCCCGCCGAACACGAGCCAGGGTTCCGCCCGCGGCGTGAACTCCGCGGGATGGGCCGTTGGCACCGCCGGCGGCGCCTTCGCCGTTCCCTTCCTCTATGACGGCGACACGGGGTTGACCCACTCGCTCCAGTCGCTCCTTCCTGCCGGCAGCGGCTGGGATCTCTCGATGAACACCTCGTCGTCGGCTTTGGGGATCAGCGAAGACGGCGTGATCGTCGGCACCGGCCTCTTCAACGGAGCGACGCGGGCCTACGCGATGGTCCCCGTCAGGCGCCCCGCGTGCCCGGCGGATCTCGATGGCAACGGAGTCGTCGACGGCGCCGATCTCGGCGAGCTGCTCGCTTTGTGGGGGACCGCGGACGGCAGCGCCGATCTCGACGGCAACGGTGTCGTCGATGGCGCCGATCTCGGCGAGCTGCTCGCCGCGTGGGGCGACTGCGGGTAGGTTCACCGCGTCTCTTCGAGGAAGGCGACTTTGCTTCGAGGCGACGAATTTCAGGACCTCCTGGACGCATCGCCCGCGGCCCGAGGCACACTGGCCAGGCGTCGAGTTCAGACGCGGCGATTGCTCTGTCCACGGCATCGCCCGAACCATCCCGCACGAGCGCCTCGCGTTCCCCAGGAGCCCCACGCCATGATGTCCGCCCCGCTTCCCAAGAACGAGGCTCAGCGACTCGAGTCGATCGAGCGGCCCAGTGTGATCGACGCCCCAGCCGATCAGCGCTTCGATTGGCGCACCAGGGTGGCGTGTCGGATGTTCGACGCACCGACTGGTGCACGCAGCGACTCGCAGTGCGCTCCGCAGTTCGGGGCGAGGTCCAGCGCGGCCCGGTCGGTCGCCGCCGGACTGTGACCGAGTCCATGACCTTCGTCACCGGCGGGTGAAGACGCACTCCAGCGCTGGTCTCGCAGGTCGCGACGGTCCGATGACTTCGAACCTTCCCCTCCGCGGGGACGCGCCCACCCACCCGCCAATTCGGCAGGCTGTGGGACGCGATGGCCACACCGCCGGAGTAGGGAGATCGCCTGAGTGCCGGGGCCCTGCAGTCCGCCGCCTCGGGAACCGCTGGGCGAGATGCGGGAGCGACGCGGCTGCAATCGGCCCGGAGCCGTCTCAACGGGCGAGACGAGCCGCCTGCTTTGGCACCGAAATTGCCAAAGCAGGAGGTCGGGCACGTCTCCCGACAATTCACCTCGCATCACCCCCCGGCCGCTCGGCTGGCGAGTTCCTCGGCGCAGCTCTCGTTCCCCCGTCCGGGGAGGAGGGGCTCAGTCGGAGGGCCGCCCTGCGGATCCCGTCACGCACACCGCCCCCAGACAGGCACAGGAGTCCGCTCCATGGCAGCTTCATCCAGCTCCAAGATCATCGGCATCGATCTCGGCACGACCAACTCGGTCGTCGCCATCATGGAAGGTGCCCAGCCCAAGGTGCTCATCAACGCCTCGGGCAGCCGCATCACCCCCTCGGTCGTCGGTTTCACCGACAAGGGTGACCGCCTCGTCGGTCAGCCCGCCAAGCACCAGCAGGTGACCAACCCGAAGAACACGATCTTCTCGATCAAGCGCTTCATGGGTCGGCGGCACAGCGAGGTGGAGTCCGAGGAGAAGCTCGTTCCCTACACCATCACCGGGGGGCAGGAGGAACTGGTCAAGGTCGACATCAAGGCCGGCGGCCAGACCCGCACCTACACCCCGCCCGAGATCAGCGCGATGATCCTCCAGGATCTGAAGAAGACCGCCGAGGACTACCTCGGCGAGAAGGTCGACCGCGCGGTCATCACTGTGCCGGCGTACTTCAACGACGCCCAGCGCCAGGCCACCAAGGACGCTGGTGAAATTGCCGGCCTCAAGGTCGAGCGGATCATCAACGAGCCGACGGCCGCGGCGCTGGCGTACGGCCTCGAGAAGAAGAAGAACGCGAAGATCGCGGTCTTCGATCTCGGCGGCGGCACCTTCGACCTCTCCATCCTCGATCTGGGTGACGGCGTCTTCGAAGTGCTCTCGACCAACGGCGACGGCCATCTCGGCGGCGACGACTTCGACGCCAAGCTGATCGACCACATCGCCGACGAGTTCCGTCGCACCAACGGCATCGACATCCGCAGCGACGCGATGGCCCTCCAGCGGCTCAAGGAAGCCGCGGAGAAGGCCAAGTGCGAACTCTCGACGGTGATGGAGACGACCGTCAACCTGCCTTTCATCACCGCCGATGCCAGCGGTCCGAAGCACCTCCAGGTGACCCTCAGCCGCACCAGGTTCGAGCAGCTCTGCAGCGATCTCTTCACCCGCCTGCGCGGTCCCTGCGAGCAGGCCCTGAAGGATGCCAAGCTCGATCCCAAGGAGATCGCCGAAGTCGTCATGGTCGGCGGCAGCACCCGGATTCCCAAGGTGCAGGAGATCGCCAAGCAGATCTTCCACACTCTGGAGCTCGACCGGAGCATCAATCCCGACGAGGTCGTGGCCATCGGCGCCGCCATCCAGGGCGGCGTCCTCCAGGGCGACGTCAAGGACGTGCTCCTGCTCGATGTCACGCCGCTCTCGCTGGGTGTCGAGACGCTCGGCGGCGTGATGACCGCGCTGATCCAGCGCAACACCACGATCCCAACGAGCAAGAAGGAGATCTTCTCGACTGCGGCCGACAATCAGACCTCGGTGACCATCCACGCCCTTCAGGGCGAGCGCGAGTTCGCCGCCGACAATCGCACCCTGGGTCGGTTCGATCTCTCGGGGGTCGCGGCCGCGCCCCGAGGAATGCCGCAGATCGAAGTCGAGTTCGCAATCGACGCCAACGGCATCCTCAACGTCAGCGCCACCGACAAGGCCACCGGCAAGACCCAGAAGATCGAGATCAAGGGGTCGAGCGGTCTGAGCAAGGACGAGATCGAGCGCATGAAGCGCGAGGCCGAGCAGAACGCCGGCAGCGACAAGGCTCGTCGCGAGCTGATCGATCTGCGCAACAAGTCCGAGCAGCAGATCTACTCGATCCGTCGCAGCCTCGAAGAGCACGGCGGCAAGATCTCGGCCGAGGCCCGCGGCGGCGTGGAGAGTGCAATCTCCGCGCTCGAGACCGCCGTCAAGAGCGAGGACAAGGGAGCCATCGAGCGTTCGATGACCGCCCTCGACCGTGCGGCGGAGGAACTCGGCAAGGCCGTCTACCAGGCCGCTTCGGCCCAGGCCACCGGCGCAGGTGGAAGCGCCGGCGGGACCGCCGCAGCCGATGGCCCCGCGGGCTCGAAGGACGACGTCATCGACGCCGAGTACGAGGTGAAGGAGAAGGAGTAAGTCCGGCGCTTGGGCCGCCGAGCGCTCGCGGCAGGAAGACCAGGTCCCGAACATCCGCCCATCCCTGTCCTCCCCGGGCAGGGTGGGCGGCTTCCTTTATACTTCGCCCCTGCGCGCCGGCTCGCGGTCGCGCCGCGGACCCCCCTCCACCGTGGAAGTCATCAAGGGCATCCCTGTTTCCCCCGGCGTCGTGATCGGCCGGGCGTTCACGCTCGGCGAAGCCGACGAGCACGTGCCGCTGCGCACGGTGCCCGAAAGTGATGTGCCGCGGCAGCTCGATCGCTACGAGCGGGCGATTGCCGACAGTCTGAGCGACCTTCAGGAGCTCCGCGACCGCACCGCCCGGGAGCTTGGCGCAGAGCCGGCCAAGATCTTCGAGTTCCACATCGGTCTCCTGAAGGACCGGGCCGTGCTCGAGCCGATCGGCCAGATGATCCGCAAGGACCATGTGATCGCCGAGTACGCGGTGAGCGCCCGCTTCAAGGCGATGGCCGCGCAGTTCCGCTCGATGGGCAACGAGGTCTTCCGCCAGAAGGCCAACGACGTCATCGATCTCGACCGCCGCATCCTCGGCAAGCTGCTGGGTCTGACCGCCAGCCGCCTGCAGCGGCTCGACCGCGACGTGATCCTGATCGCCCACGAGCTGACTCCCTCGCAGTGCGCCGCGATCGATCCGCATCGCGTCCTCGGTTTCGCCATGGACGCGGGCGGCCGCACCAGCCACACCTCGATCGTGGCCCGGGCCCTCGACATCCCCGCGGTGGTCGGCTGCCAGCGCCTCACCCACGTCGCCGAGGAAGGCGACGAGATCATCGTCGACGGCGACACCGGCGTGGTGATCGTGCAGCCCGACGCCGAGACGCTCGAGCAATACGGCCGTCAGGCCCAGCGGATCCGCACCTTCCGCCAGAGCCTCCAGGAGCTCTCGAGTCTTCCCTCCGTCACGCGTGACGACGTCCGCATCCAGCTCCTCGGAAACATCGAGTTCCCGCGGGAAATCGATGCCGTGCTCGCCAACGGAGGCGACGGCGTCGGGCTCTACCGGACCGAGTACCTCTATCTCGCCAGCGAGACCGAGCCGACCGAGGCTGAGCACTTCGCCGCCTACGCCGAGACGATCCGTCGTCTCGAAGGGCGGCCGCTCACCATCCGCACGCTCGATCTCGGGGCCGACAAGTACACCCAGCTCCGGGCCGAGGAGCCCGAGCGCAATCCCTTCCTCGGCTGCCGTTCGATCCGCTACTGCCTTCAGAACCTGCCGATGTTCAAGACCCAGCTTCGGGCGCTCCTGCGAGCCTCGGCCCTGGGACCGATGAAGGTGATGTTCCCGCTCATCTCGACCATGACCGAGCTGCGGCAGACCCGCATGATCGTCAACGACGTGATGGAGGAGCTCGACGAGGAAGGGGTCGCCTTCGATCGCAAGCTGCCCATTGGCATGATGATCGAGGTGCCCAGCGCCGCCCTGATGGCCCGGGTCTTCGCCCGCGAGGTCAAGTTCTTCTCGCTGGGGACCAACGATCTGATTCAGTACACCCTCGCGGTCGACCGCGGGAACGAGCGGGTCGCAAACCTTTATACGGGCGCCAGCCCGGCGGTCCTGGAGCTCATGAAGAACGTGATCCGGGCCGCCCGGCGGGCCGAAATCGACCTCTCCATCTGCGGCGAGATGGCCGGTGAGGCGGTCTACACGATGTTGCTCATCGGTATGGGACTTCGTACACTCTCCCTCGTCCCAGCCCAGATTCCCCACGTCAAGCGGGTCATCAGGTCGGTGGACATCCCACAGTGCGAACGGTTGGCCCGAAAGGTCGGCTCGTTCGATTCCGAACGGCAGGTACTCAACTTCCTGCGCGATGAGGTTCGGAAGGTCGTTCCCGAGTCGTTGGGCGGCTGGTCAGCCGACTGAACTCTCGGGCCCGGTCCACAACCCCGGTCCAGTTCCTTTCCCCAAGCGGTCGACCTCCATGCGTGAGGCAACCAGCCAGCCCCGCTGGCAACACTTGGAAACACTGGTCGGAATCGGCGCGACGCCGCGCCGCCCTGGGTCCCGCTCACGTTCGGACGGCTCCGCCGGCCTGGGACTGAGCCGAGACCGAATCGCCCACCGGCTCTGCCGCGAGGCGACAGGCGGATGTGCGTGCGACTCGCTGCTCCGACCGCACGGCGAGCACTCCGCGTTGTCTGCGATTCATCCAACCCAGTTCCGAGTACGACTCGAAGAACATCGAGACAGGGCAGTTGCTCTCTCGATGACTTGTGTCGTACCTGAGTCTGATGATGGAGCGCGCGGGGGTGGATCGCCGTGATTCCCTTTTGATCCCGACCCAACGGGATCACGGAGATCACGAGACGTGTCGAACCAAGACCAGTATTCCGCTCCCCCTCCTTCGCCCGACGAGGATCACGAGCAGTCACCCTTCGAGCCGCCCATGGCCGTCGACGCCCGCGACCCTGGTGACGACGAGTCGAGGCTGTCCGACGCCGACGATTCGCCGCGCAAGCGCGACGAGGACACCGACGGCGCAGCGGACGACGATGCCGGCGACGAGCCGGTGCGGGCAGCGCTCTTCTCGGAATCCAACGAGTCGGAGTTCGATTCCGCTCGAGCGATCGCTGCGGATCGGGCTCGCGATGCTTCGGATGAGGAGCAGGACGACGAGGACGAAGACGAAGACGAGGACGACGAAGACGAGGACGAAGACGAGGACGAGGACGAAGACGAGGACGAAGACGAGGACGAAGACGGGGACGAAGACGGGGACGAGGACGAAGACGAGGACGAGGACGAGGACGAAGACGGGGACGAGGACGAGGACGAAGACGGGGACGAACTCGAGGTCCGCGCCTCGAGCGACGAGTTCGAGCCTGGCCCCGATCGCCTCGACGGCCCTGATCGACCTGATCGACCTGATCGCCCTGATCGCCCTGATCGCCCTGATCGCCCTGATC
>CAYXKH010000069.1:0-6658 GCA_964465255.1 uncultured Isosphaeraceae bacterium | reverse complement strand
CCTGATCGCCCTGATCGCCCTGATCGCCCTGATCGCCCTGATCATGACGACGAGAACGGCGAGGGCGTGGCGTCGCTCGATGGCGACGCCGACGGCACCGAGTCCACCGCCGAGGTGAGTGGAAGCGAAGCCCCGGCCGGCGCCGCCCGATCCGGCCCAGGACGTGGTCGCGACGGAGCCCGCGGTGGGCGCTGGGGTCGCGATCGCGAGCGAGGTCGCGACGGCGATCGTCCTGCTCGTCCGCTGCGCGAAGCCGGCGGCGAACACGCCGTGGTCGAATCCGACGGCAAGGCTCCGGCCGATCGCTCGTCGATCATGGTGGTCAACGACTCCTCCGGTGAGGAGTGCCGCATCGCGATCCTGCAGAAGGGTCGGCTTGACGCGATCTTCGCCGAGCGCGGGACGACCGTGACTCAGGTCGGCAACATCTACAAGGGTCGGGTCACCAACGTCGAGCCCGCGATCCAGGCCGCCTTCGTCGACTTCGGCCAAGAGCAGTCGGGCTTCCTCCACATCTCCGATCTTCATCCGCGGTACTTCCCCGGAGGCGAGCGCACCGAGCGCGTCGGCAAGAAGATCCCGCGGCGCGATCGGCCGATGATGCAGGAGGCCCTGCGTCGCGGCGACGAAGTGCTGGTGCAGGTCCTCAAGCAGGGAATCGGCACCAAGGGACCGACCCTCACCAGCTATCTGAGCATCCCCGGCCGACTGCTGGTGATGATGCCGTGGATGGACAAGAGCGGCGTGAGCCGCAAGGTCGAGGACGAAGACCAGCGGCGGGCGATGAAGAAGATCCTCGACTCGCTCGATCTGCCCGAGGGATTCGGCTTCATCCTCCGCACCGCCGGATTCGATCGCACCAAGACGGAACTGCAGCGCGACGCCAGCTACCTCCACCGCCTCTGGAGCGTGATGGAGAAGCGGATGAAGTCGGTGGGGGCTCCCTGCGAGCTCTACACCGAGAGCGATCTCCTGATCCGCACCATCCGCGACATCGTCGACGCCTCGATCGGGGCCATCGTCGTCGACAGCGAATCGGCGTTCCGCCGCGCCAGGACCTTCCTCGAGGTGGTGGCCCCGCGCTCGGCGCCGGATGTCGTCTACTACGACCGTCAGGTGCCGATCTTCCACGCCTTCGACGTCGAGCGGCAGATCGAGCTCACCCACGCCCGCATCGTGCCGCTGCGCAGCGGCGGCGCCCTGGTGATCGACCAGACCGAAGCTCTCGTCGCCATCGACGTGAACAGCGGTCGCAGCCGCAGCGCTCGCGACAGCGAGACCAACGCCTTCAACACCAACTGCGAGGCGGTCGACGAGATCGCCCGTCAGCTTCGGCTTCGCGATCTCGGTGGCGTGATCATCAACGATCTCATCGACATGCGCTCGATGAAGGCTCGCCGCGAGGTCGAGGATCGCTTCTGGTCGGCGCTCAAGCGCGACAAGGCCAAGACGACCATCGCCCCCATCAGCGAGTTCGGCATCCTCGAGATGACTCGCCAGCGGATGCGTCCGAGCCTGCGCAAGACCCACTACATCGACTGCCCGCACTGCGCCGGTCATGGCGAAGTGAGGATGCCCGACGCCGTCGCCGGCGACGCCCTGCGGCGCATCGCGTATCTGCTCCATTACGACCGCGTGGTCCGAGTCGAGATGGCCTGCGCTCCGCGCGTCGCCAGCGTGCTGCTCTCGAGCCGTCGGCGGGTCATCGACGATCTCGAGGATCGCAGCGGCAAGCGCATCGAGATCCGGATCAGCGAGGCCCTGGCGGTCGATCGCATCGACCTCTATGCCTACGACGACCGCGGCGCCGACATCGACGTCGAGCGACTTCCGGCGGTCTCTCCTCCGAAGATCAGCGAGCTGTCGAAGTCCGGGCCTGTGGTGATGCATGCTCCCGCCGCTGCGGAGCCCTCGGAGAGCGAGGGTGCGAGTGACGGTCGCCGCCGCCGGCGTCGACGCAAGCCGGGTCCAGCCGATGCGAGCGCCATTCTGCTCGCGGGGGGATTCGATTCCGACGAGCCTCACGCAGCCGACGAGCCCTCGCTGGCCGAGGTCATCCGTCGCCGCGAAGTCGCCGAGGCGGCAGCCGAGAAGGTCGCTGCCGAGCAGGCCGCGACCACCCTGTCGACCACACCAGCGGCGGAGGGCCCAGGCCCGCTCGATCCGTCGGTGAAGCCCCTCCGAGTCTGGCAGTTCGCGCAGACCCTCGGAGTCACGGCGGGCGACATCATCAATCGCTGCCGTCGGGACGGACATCGCACCATCGAGAATCGCGAATCGATGATGAACCCGGAGCTGATGGCTCTGGTTCGCGTCTGGTTCGCGGCAGGTCGGCCTGCGGCGCAGTCGGCCACCGGCGAAGAGGGCGGCGGTGGACGTCGTCGTCGTCGCGGACGCGGTGGTCGAGGCGGACGCGACGAGATGTCGGAGATGGTCGGTGGCGAGCGGATGGTCGACGGTGGGGGACGCGATTTGTCGCCGCCCGCACCGGCGGTGCTGATGAGCGGCATGGCCGCGGTCGTTGCAGGAACGATCGCTCCCGCGCCGACGGCTCCATTCGGCCTCGCCCCGGGTTCGATCACGCCGATCAGCACCAGCGTCGGAACCGATCAGCGTGAGCACGGCGCGCCGGACGACACGTATGGCGCGGCGAGTCCCGCAGTCGTCGACGATCGCCCGCGGCGCATCCACGAACTCGCCAAGGAACTGGGTGTCACGAGCAAGGAACTCCTCGCCCGCTGCGCCACCGAGGCGATTGCAGCCAAGAGTCACTCCTCGAGCATCTCGCCCGAGATCTGCGCAACGATCCGCGGCTGGTACGCGCCGGCCGTGGTCGATGGCCTCGGTACGGAGCGCGGGGGGAGCGGGGACGGGGAGGTCGTCACCAGCCGTGCAGGCGGCGCCGGCACGATGAAGCGAGGTTTCTCCGGCAAGCCGCAGAAGATCCTGCAGGGGGCAGCTCCCAACTCCGGAGTTCCGGTCTCGATCGGTCTCGAGGGCGCGACCATGAGTCGCTCCGTTCAATTGACAGCACCGAACTCGGGTGTCCCTGTCTCAATCGGTGTGGACGGCGCACGCGGTTTCGAGGCGGACTCGTCTGGCGAAGACGGCGATGAGGCCGGCGGCGGTCCCGATCAGGGTGGGCCGGGCGGACCGGGTGGAGAAGAGCGCGGCCGTCGTCGGCGTCGACGCGGGCGCGGCAAGCGCGGCGGGGGTCAAGGAAACGGGGGTCAGGCCGGGGGTCAGGCCGGTGGTCAGTTGGGCGAGAGCGCCGCTGGCAACGTTCAGCGGTCTGCTCCAAGTGACAATCGCGCTGGGGAGCGCCGGTCCGATGGTCGCCCTGATGGTCGTCCCGAGGGGCGACGCGACACTCGACGCGACGATCGCGGTGGCTCGGAAGGACGTGGAGAAGGGCGTGGCAATGGCCGTGGCGGCAATCGCGCTCGCAATGATCAGGATCTGGGCCAGGATCGGGGCCAGGATCGGGGCCGGAGCGGCGACCGTTCCGGTCACGGCGATCGTCCACAGAGTGGAGGCGGTTCGTCCAATCAGCCAGCACCGCCGCACTCCACCTCGGGTGGCGGCGCAGCCTCGCCGAAGCCGGCAGCGCCTGCGGCAAGCGAGCCGAAGGCCCCGGCGATCCGACCGCTCTACGGACTCGGGCGCAGCCGGAAGATCTCTCCGGCGGCCCGCAGCGCCCAGGCGCGGGACACCTGAATGGCCTCCAGCGCCCGACGGATCATCGTGCTCGGCGCCACCGGGTCAATCGGGCGCAGCACGCTCGAAGCGATTCGGCACCTGCGGGCCCTCGGTCAGCACTGGGAGGTCGCCGGCCTCGCGGCGGGTACCCGCGCAGATGAGTTGTTTGCCCAGGCCGACGAACTCGGCGCTCGGCACGTGGCGCTCGCGAGCGTCCTCGG
Source organism: uncultured Isosphaeraceae bacterium (assembly GCA_964465255.1). Classification (GTDB taxonomy): domain Bacteria; phylum Planctomycetota; class Phycisphaerae; order Phycisphaerales; family SM1A02; genus CAYXKH01. The sequence continues at coordinate 2,738 of CAYXKH010000069.1, read as the reverse complement.
GCAGGGTACGACGTGCACCGCGCCGCCTGGCGTCACGCTCTACCGCGGTCCCGACAGCGCCCTCGAACTGATCGAAGCGATCGCCCAGCCGGGCGACCTCGTTCTCGGCGCCATGGTCGGTGTCGCCGGACTTCGCCCGACGATTGCGGCAATCGAGCGGGGGTGCGACATCGCCCTTGCCAACAAGGAGACGCTGGTCGCCGCCGGGGCCATCGTGATGCCGCTCGCGGCCGCGAAGGGAGTACGGCTCCTTCCCGTCGACAGCGAGCACAGCGCCATCTTCCAGTGCGTCCAGGCCGGTCGATGCGTCGAGGAGATCGAACGGCTGGTGATCACCGCCTCGGGTGGGCCCTTCCGAACGTGGGATGCGGCGCGGATGAATCAGGCGACGGTCGAAGAGGCCCTCAACCATCCGACCTGGAAGATGGGTCCGAAAGTGACCATCGACAGCGCCTCGATGATGAACAAGGCCCTCGAGATGATCGAGGCCTTCTGGCTCTTCGGGATTCCCGCCGAGCGCATCGATGCGATCATCCATCCCCAGTCGATCGTGCACTCCTTCGTCGAGTTCGTGGACGGCTCGGTGATCGCCCAGCTTTCGCCGCCGGACATGAAGATGCCCATCCAGTATGCGATGACCCATCCCAATCGCGTCCCGGGGTGCAGTCGTCGCCTCGACTGGTCGACGCTCTCGCGACTCGATTTCGAGGCAGTCGACGAGGGCAAGTTCCGATCGATCGCCCTCGCTCGTCGAGTGCTCGCCGCGGGTGGCACCAGCGGCGCGATCCTCAACGCGGCGAACGAAGTCGCGGTCGAGGCCTTCCTCGATCGTCGGATCCGCTTCGGTCGGATCGCCGAGCTGGTCGAGGAGGCCCTCGCCGCGGTCGCCTCCGTTCCCGTCCGGACACTCGCCGAGATCGATGGGGCCGACCGCAATGCTCGCGCCGCCGTCCGCGACGCCCTCGCGGCGTCGCCGGAGACCGTCTCGAGCCGTCCGGTCGCGCGGTGAACGCATCGCGTTCGCCCTTGACTCGAACACTCCGCGTTGATCTCGCCGCACCTCTTCTCCGCCACCCATGACCACTCAACTCGAACGTGATCGCTCGGCGCGTCTGTGGCGGCGGCTCCTGCTGCCCGTCATGACCCTTCTGGTCGCGGGCGGGCTGGTCACCCGGCAGAGTTCGCTCGCGCCACGCCGGCTGGCGGAGGTGCAGGCGTTGATCACCACGCTCGTCGCGGACGCACAGCCTCCCCGACCCTCGACGGCCGCAATCGGCGCCACCGAACCCGTGATCTCCGACATGTCCCGGCAGCGCCTCGCGGACCTTGTTGCGCAATCGAAAGCCGCGGGAATCGAACCTGCATTCAGTCTTACGAGCGGCGACGTCCCCGACGCCGGCGACGTTGCCACCCACCACGCCGTCTTCGTCGCTCCCGACGGCTCTCGGCTGATCCTCCGCATCCATCACGACGGCAGCGCCGCCCCGATCATCATCGGCCTCGACCTCCGCACCCAATCCCAATCTTGATCCCAAGCCCCTCATTCCTGATTCCTCATTCCTGATCCCCTTCCTCCTCCCCATGCTCGTCTTCCTCAACGGCGCCCTCGTCGAGCGCGACAGCGCCAAAGTCTCCGCATTCGACGCTGGCTTCCAGCACGCGGTCGGTCTCTTCGAAACCATGCTGGCTCGCAACGGGCGCATCTTCCGCGGTGTGGCCCACATGGCGCGGTTGATCGATTCGGCGGCGATCCTTCAACTGAGTGAATCGCTGCGCGGTGAGGCGCTCCTGGCCGCAGCAGAACACGTCCTGGAGCGGAACGGGATGGAGTCGGCGCGAGTGCGGCTCACCGTGACCGGCGGCGACCTCAACTGGCTGCAGGCCCACGGGCGCAGCGGCCGACAGGATCCGACGGTGCTGATCGTGGCCCAGCCGCCGACGAAGTATCCCGACGCCTTCTTCGACGCGGGCGTCACCATCGGCGTCGCCGAGAGCCGCGCCAACGTCCACGATCTCTTCGCCGGCCACAAGACCCTCACCTACTGGCCGCGCATCCGCGAGCTCCAGATCGCCGCCGCTCGTGGTGCCAGCGAAGCGCTCTGGTTCACGGCCGATGACCAACTGGTCAGTGGATGCGTGAGCAACGTCTTCCTGGTGAAGGATGGCGGCGTGATCACCCCGCGGGCTCGTGGCGAGGATCGCTCCCAGCCGGCCGCGGCACTCCCCGGCATCACCCGCGCTGCGATTGTCGAGTTCGCCGAGGAAGCAGGCCATCGTGTCGAGCGTCGAACACTCACCATCGACGACGTCCTCGCCGCCGACGAGATGTTCCTCACCAACTCGAGCTGGGGCGTGCTTCCGGTCGTCGGCGTCGAATCCGCCCGCATCGGTGCGGGACAGCCGGGTGAGGTGACGCAATCGCTGCGCGCGAAGTGGGTGGAGGAGACGGGGTCGTCGGCTCCACCGACTGGGCTCGTCGGCTGACGCCGACGAACCGCGGTGTGCCGCGTGCGCGGCACGTTCTTTCGCTCGGCACGATCAACGGCTCCGGCTTCGGCTCCAGCTGCGCCTGTGCGCCGCCGATTGCGCCGAGCACGTCAGGGGGCCGTCCGCAGCGATGGATGCCACGGCTGGCTTGCCAGCCGTGCGTTCGTCCACACGCGGCGCCTCGCCGCGCTTGGATCGTCGAGCCGGGGCTCGGCGGTCCGGTCAGTGCCGTCCGACCTCCGACGACCCTC
>CAYXKH010000068.1:9520-13499 GCA_964465255.1 uncultured Isosphaeraceae bacterium | reverse complement strand
CGCGGGACGCGGATCTTACGGATCCGCGTTGCTCGTCGCGTTCGAGGGCGACGCACGTGACGGCCCCGCCGCAACGAGTGTGCGCCCGGAGGGGGCTGCGGAGTACTCAAGGAACATCAGCTCCCGCGACCGCTGCGCGTCGGGGCCGGCTGGGTGCGCCGCCAGGTGACACGGGGCGACCCGGTCCAGAGGCTCTCGAGGTCGTAGTAGAGCCGCTGCTCGGGTTCGAACAGATGGATCACGACATCCACGCAGTCGACCACGATCCAGGTTCCGACGTCGTCCACGCTGGTGCGGAAGGCCGGATGGCTCATGGTCTTGCCGAGCTCGTCGAGCTCGTGGGCAATGCTTCGCATCTGGCGGTCGCTGGTACCGCTGGCGAGGAGCACATAGTCGCATACCTGGCTGCGACCACGGACGTCATAGAGAATCACGTCCTCGCACTTGCGGTCGTGCAGGAGCCGGGCCGCCTCGACGGCGAACGCCTTCACTTCGGCTGGGGGAGTCTTCGAGCGGGAGCGGGACATGGGTCAGGCACCCCGCTCCCACAGCGGGTCGCGCTTTCGGGAAATGGAGCGGGCGCGGCCGCCGCGGTCGGGGGCCGTCATCACAGCTCCAGACGTGGCCGACGCGGGCCGCGGCGCACTTCGCGCCGACGACGCTCGGAGGGCTTCTCGTAATACTGACGGCGCTTGACCTCCTTGATGAGGCCTTCCTTCTCGCAGAGCTTCTTGAACCGTCGAAGCAACTGCTCCACTGTCTCGCCGCCGCGTGCCTTGAGTCGAATTGCCATGCGCGAACCTTCTAGGGTTGGGTGAACCGAGCCGAGCATTAGAAGGGCTCGACCCGCCGTTGGCAAGTGCCCTCTCCGGATTGCTTCATGCCACTTCTCATCGACACCTCCAACGTCCTCCACGTAACCGGGGTCCTGCCCCCGATTCTGGCGGGGGTCGACGTTCTCGGCCTGGCCGACCTGATCGAGGTGAGCCGGTACCGGGCCGAGACGGTCTGGCTGGTCTGCGACGGTGCTGCGGGGCCCAACCGGCCGACGCTTCGGGGCCGGATCGTCACCCATTACGTGGGCCATACCGGCGATGCCGACACCCAGATCGGTCGCATGATCGAGGCCTCGAGCGGTCCGCGGCGGCTGCTGGTGATCTCCTCCGACCATCAGGTTCGCAAGATGGCGCAGCGACGCCGCTGTCGCTGGCTGAGTTCGGAGGATTTCCTGGCCCAGCTCGGCCACGACGGGCTGCATGCGATCAATCGAAATGTCGGCCCCCCGGGCGCGACCCCTCGCCGCAGGGCCGCAACCCGGGGAGAGGCCTCGCCCCCCAGGCCGATGTCGCCCCGCGCCGCGCTGCCGCTCAAGGGCCGAGAGGTGAGTTCGTGGGTCCGCCGGTTCGGGCTCGACGCCTCGTGGCTGTCAATTGAGAGCTCGGGGAGCGGCATTGCGGCATCCGACTCCGCCAGCGACTTCACCCGGGGACCGGAGTTGAATGCACTGGCCGAGGGCGATGGGTTGCGTTCCATCGACGGGGCGGCGCCGAGCAAGGCCCTCTCGACGAAGACGTCGACCAATCGCGACCAACCCTCGGGGGAGCAGTCGAAGCCGCAGCCGCGCCAGGGGCGAGCACTCGAAGGCGTCCGCACCCTGGCCGAAATCGATCCGGCGGAGCTCGAGCGCTTCGACATGTCGGAGTGGCTTCCTGCCACCGATGCGGCAGCACTGGCGTCACCACCGGCGGCTCGGCCCGGCGGCGCGGGCGGCGGCGCGGGCGGTGCTGCGGGCGGTGGTGCCAACCGCGGTCGACGAGGTCGCTCGACCAAACGACGAAAGCGGAAGCCATGAGCGACACGACCACTCGCACATCGCCCCCGACGGATCGGGCGGCAGCCCCGCGCGACCACTATGCGGTCGTGGTGATCGGCGGCGGGCACGCGGGCGTGGAGGCCGCTCGCGCCGCGGCGGCATCGCTCGCTGCGGGGCGTGGGACTGATGATCCGAAGGCCCGGGTGGCGCTTGTCACCATGGACCCGGCGCGGATCGGCACCATGTCCTGCAACCCCGCAATCGGCGGACTCGCCAAGGGCCAGATGGTCCGCGAGATCGATGCCCTCGGCGGCATCATGGGTCAAGCGACCGATGCCAGCGGCATCCTCTTCAAGATGCTGAACGCCTCGAAAGGTCCGGCGGTGCGCGGGCCCCGAGCCCAGTGCGACAAATACGCCTACGCCGCCGAGGTGCAGCGACTGCTCGCCGAGTGTGGAACCATCGACGTGATTGCCGGGACGGTCGAGGAGTTGATCGAGACACGCGACGACGGGCGACGGCGCATCCGCGGCATCGTGATCCGCGGCGGTGACGGGTGGACGCTCGACGCTGCCGCGGTCGAACACAATCTCGGCAATGTCGGTGTGGCCCGTGCGGTCTTCGGGCCTCACCCGGCTGGGCCCGGCAACGCCACTGGCCGCGAGCTGCGCCGGCTCGGCGCCGACGCCGTGATCCTGACGACTGGCACCTTCATGCGAGCCCTCATGCACACCGGCGAAGCCACCACGCCCGGTGGACGCGTCGGCGAGGGCACTGCCGTTGGAATCTCCGCGGCGCTGCGCGGCCTCGGATTCGAGCTGGGTCGACTCAAGACCGGAACGCCACCGCGGCTGCGGCGACAGTCGCTCGAGTGGGAGGCGCTCGAGCCGCAGTTCGGCGATTCGCCGCCGGTGCCGTTCTCGAGCGCGACGCTGCTCGGCTCGTCGGCGTTTCCGCGGCTGCCGCAGATCGACTGCCGCCTCACCCAGACCACCGCGGCAATTCACGACGCGATCCGCGCCAACATCCATCGGGCCCCGATGTACAGCGGCCAGATCGATGCCGAGTGCGGTCCGCGCTACTGCCCCTCGATCGAGGACAAGGTGGTGCGCTTCGCCGATCGCACCGAACACCACGTCTTTCTCGAGCCCGAGTCGTTGCACACCGACGAGATCTACTGCAACGGAATCTCGACCTCGCTGCCGGGGGACGTGCAGGATGCGATCGTCCGGGGCATGAACGGCTGCGCCCGGGCCGAGATCCTCCGCTACGGCTACGCGGTCGAGTACGACATGGTCTGGCCGCACCAGATCGACGCGACCTGCGAGACGAAGTCGATTGGCGGGCTTTTCCTCGCCGGGCAGATCAACGGCACCAGCGGATACGAGGAAGCGGCGGGGCAGGGACTGGTGGCGGGCCTCAACGCCGCCCAATCGGTGCTGGGTCGCGAGATGGTCCGCCTCGGTCGCGACATCGCCTATCTCGGGGTGATGATGGACGACCTGGTCACCAAGACCCCGCGCGAGCCGTACCGGATGTTCACGAGTCGCGCCGAGCATCGCCTGCTTCTCCGCGCCGACAACGCCGACGGACGGCTGACACCGCTGGGGCGGAGCCTCGGACTCATCGACGACGAGCGCTGGAAGCGCTTCGAAGCGGAGCAGGAGGCCCACCAGGCTCTGCACGAAGCGGTGGGCGCAATGCGTATCGGTGGCAAGTCCGTCTCGGAGCTGATCCGTCGTCCGGAGACGACTCCCTCCGAGGTCCGCGGCTGGTTGGGCATGGAACCGCCGGGCGATCAAGAACGATCTCGCGCCGCGACACGCGCCGCGAGTGCCGGCCGATCGGCGTCGAATGCGCTGATCGAGCGGGTCATGAACGATGTGCGTTACGAGGGCTACCTCGGACGGGCCAACGCCGAGATCCGCAGACACGCCGAATCCGAGCGCATGCGCCTTCCGGAGTGGCTCGATCCCACCACCATCACCGGGCTGCGCCGCGAAGCAGTCGATGTGCTTGGCCGCTTTCGACCGGCGACCCTGGGGCAGGCCGGACGGCTCGCGGGAATCAACCCCGCGGACATCACCCTGATTGCGGTGGCGATCCGCCGCGGGCCGCGAAGCCCGGAGCCTCGACCGATTTCACCCGAGGGATCATGACTGGTTG
>CAYXKH010000068.1:1192-9420 GCA_964465255.1 uncultured Isosphaeraceae bacterium | reverse complement strand
ATGGACTGGTTGGATGGACTGGTTGAATTGACTGATTGAACGGGCTGGGTGCCTGCATGACCTCGGGCCCTCGCGGCCTCACGAGCGCGGGCGCTCGGGCAGGCGATGCCGCAGGACCACCGTCGAAGGCATCGGCGGGTACGAGAGCACCAGTCGCCGGGCGACGAAGTCGAGCGGATCCCAACGGGCCCGCTGGAAGGTCCGAGCGATGATCTCGTCGTAGCTGGGAATCAGCGGAGTGGCGACCTGCGGCGGGGTTCCGGTCACGTCCTGGAGGGTCTCGGTGATCGGGAGGCGCTGCGTGCCGCGGTCGGCCGGGTCGGGTGTGAGCGATCCCGAAGGGCGACCGAAGACGCACACCTCCGGATCGTGGGCCTCGACCAGCGAGCGATGCACGAAGAGATCGAAGAGCAGCGTTTCGATTGGCAGGGTGATCACCGAAGAGATCTCGCCGAACTGGTCCTCGGGAGTGGCGTAGCGGGAGGCGACGCCCGCCTCGAACAGGCCGAAGAAGCAGGAGATCTCGCCGGTTCGGCCGACCGGTCCGTCGCCGAGCCGATAGGTCACCGCGTTGTCGTGTTCCGACGCGACCAGAGGTGGATTGGGCGGCGAGCAGAAGGAGGGCATGAGCCACGAGCCCTCTGGAGAATCCTCGATCGGCTGGCGACCGCCGATGTCCTTGCGCAGCGAGCCATCGTCGTTGTAGCTCACGAAGCGGAAGAGCGGCCAGTCCGCCACGGCCCGCAACCGACGAAGGCCGACCAATCCCGCGACCAGTCCGAAATCAAGGCGATCCGGCAGGCTCGGACTGGGGGCGAGGAAGTGGGCGGTGAGCCGCACTCGCGCCTGCAGACCCCACACGCCACTGTTGCCACGGAACGCGAGCTTGCGCGAGATCTCAAAGTTGCGGACTCGGGTGGTGCTGTCGAGCAGCAGTTCGAAGGTGGGTCGATCGCCGGCGTGCAGCTCGACCATGCGGGCGAACTCCCGCGCCGCGTCCTCGACTCGGACGAGGATCCCGGTTGGGGCAATCGGTCGCATCGCTCGAAAGAGAATGTCGAGCCCCTCCGATCCGGGGATGAAGGGCGCCGCCTCGAGGGCATCCTCGCTCTGCAGCAGCTTGGCGATCTTCCACGTCAGATTCTTGTCGAGCGAGAAGCGCCGCGACACTTCCTGAGGGCGCGTGCCATCGGCGCCGACTGCGGCATAGAGCTCGAGGAGGGCGGTCTTGAGGGCGCTCGCCGCAGCCCGACAGTCGTTGGAGAAATCCCCGCGGCTTTCGGGGTCATGAGACGGCTGCGTGGGCTTCCCGCGCTCAGAGGCCATTCCGGAAGACCTCTTGTCGGCGACGTGCTTCGCGGTGTGAGTCATGGTGCAGAGTGGGGCGGTTGCGGTCGGCGAGGAGGCCGCGTTCCGGTGAGGACGGTCGCGTGGCTCGGGTGCCGCCGAACAGTTGGAAGTCGCTTTGAGGCGGTGGGGTCGATGTGACGAAGACGAACAACTTCAGGTCCTCCTCGGCCCCCGACAGCCCTGCGTGCAGCCCGCGCGGTCCTGAATCGGACCCACAGGTCGTGCAAGCGTAACCGCAACCCGAGGGATCGTCAGCCACCCCGCCGGGCAATCCACGACTGGATTCGGGCCTCGAGAACATCCAGCGGCAGGGCTCCGCCCCCGAGAACGACTTCGTGAAATTCGCGCACATCAAACGCGGCGCCAAGCCGTGCTTCAGCCTCGCCCCGCAGGGCGGTCAGGCGGAGCTCGCCGAGCTTGTAGCCGCAGGCCTGGCCGGGCCAGCCGATGTAGCGGTCGATCTCGGTCTGGACGTTGAGCTCGCTGAGCGCGGTGTTGTCTCTCAGGAAGGCGATGGCCTGATCGCGGGTCCAGCCGAAGGCGTGGATGCCGGTGTCGATGACCAGTCGGCAGGCCCGCCACATCTCGAAGAGCAGGCGTCCGAAGTCGTCGTAGGGATCGGCGTACATCCCGGCTTCCACCCCCAGCCGTTCCGCATAAAGCGCCCATCCCTCGACGTAGGCGTTGATCTGCATCGAGCGGCGGAACTCCGGCAGATGCTCGAGTTCCCTGGCCAACGCGATCTGCAGATGGTGTCCCGGCACCGCCTCGTGCAGCGACAGGGCGATCATCTCGTAGCGCGGGCGCATGTCGAGGCGATAGGTGTTGACGACGTACCAGCCCGGCTCGCCGCTTCGGAAGTCGCCGGGCTGGTAGTAGGCGGTGGTCTGCGTCGGGGCCATGAAGCGGGCCATCGGCTTCACCCCGTACGGCAATCGCGGGAGCACGCGGAAGTAACTCGGCAACCAGCCGTCGACGCGCTTGCAGATGTCCCGATACTCGCGGACCAGCTCCGCTTCGCTGGTGTGATAGAAGCGGGGATCGCTCCGCAGATAGGCGATGAACGCGGCGAAGAGCGCGGCATCGTCGAACGTCGCGGCCGCGGGGCGCAGTGTCAGGAAGTCGCTCTGGCGGATGGTCGCGAGCATCTCGCGGCGCAGCCTGGCCACTTCGCCAAGCCCGATCTCGTGAATCTCGCGAGCCGAGAGATCGGTGGTGGTCTGCACCTTCAGGCAGTGGTCGTAGAACGCGGCGCCCTCGGGAAGGGCGCTGGCCGCAATCGACTCGCGGCAGGCGGGGACGTACTCGGCGCGGAGAAAGCGCCCGAATGCCTCGAGCCCGGCGCGCACCTTGGGAATCGACTCGCGGTGGAAGCGGCTGGTGATGAGCTCGCGATCCGCGGCGCTCACCGACGCGGGCATCCGCTCGAGCGGGCGCTCGAGTCCTCCCAGTCCACCTTCGAGAAGAAGATCGACGCCTCCGGGAATGTCCTCGATCGTGACTCTCGGCGGCGTGCGTCCTTCCGCGACGCCGAGCCGCAGCAGTTCGATGTACTGGGCAATCATCGTCGGCACCTGCTCGAGCCGCGTGAGATAGTCGAGATACGCCTCGCGGTCGTCGAAGCGAACGCCCTCGGCGAGCTGACTGATTGCAGTGTGCGGTCCCCACGGACCCTCGAAGGGCATCAGGAAGGCGCGGAAGCGCTCCCCGTCGCGACCCTCCTCCATCACGCGGATGAAGAGACGGAGCGAGTCCAGCTCGTCGCCCTCCAGTTCCTCCCCATTCAGCCCGGCGACATCGATCGCTCGTGCCCGCTCCAGAAATCGGGCGCCATCAAGGCGACGCCTCTCGTACGCGGCGAGACTGTGATCGGTCAGTCGAGCCGCGAAGCGATCGTCGCCGCGCTCGAGCGCACGCTGCGGATACTCGCGTCGCTGCCATTCTTCATGGTCGGCCAGAAGAGTCGCCAGGAGTGCGGCGGCATCCGTTGCGGACCGCACCTTTGCGGCCGGTGGGGGCTGGATCATCTGGAGCGTGGGGTGAATTGGGATTTCTGCCCGAGGGTCTGTCGGGGTGACGAACTGGCCGGCACCGAGAGCGCAGGCCATCGTCAGCACGGAGATCGAAGTCATGGTCGAGTTGGGCGAAGGCCAGAGGGTTTCGCAGTGACTGCGGAGCATGCGACGGTAGCATGCCGTCGATTCGTCACGCCCGACTCCGAGTATCGAGCGAGTCGCGAGCATCGCCCCGACCAGCCACCATGAAGACCCTCGAGAACGACGCGATCCCTCGGACCAAGCCCACGCGTCGGGCGAGTTCGGGCGACGCCGTCGTGCACCCGGGTCGGCCGCCGCGCGAGGCTCACTACCAGCAGTTGCAGCGGCTGTACGCCTGGTATGCGCCGAGGTACGACCGGCTCTTTGCCGGCTACAGCGAAACCACCCTGGCTCGGGCCCTGGCGGGGTTCGACGACGTTCCCCCCGGTCGGCTTCTGGACGTCGCCTGCGGGACCGGTCTGTTCGCGGCGAAGGTGCGCGAGCGCTGGCCGATGACGCCGGTGGTCGGGGTGGATCTGAGTCCGGAGATGCTGGAGCGCGCCGCCGAGCGATTGCCCCGCGCCGAGGTCTCGGAGCGCGAGCCTTCGACGGCGTGGCTGGTGGGCAGCGCCGAGAGTCTTCCGCTTGCCGATGGTGCCGTCGACACGCTGGTCTGCACCAACGCATTCCACCTGGTGCAGGAGCCGATTGTGGCGCTGGCCGAGTTTCGCCGCGTGCTGCGGGCGGGCGGTCGACTGGTGCTGGTGGATTGGTGCCGCGACTACTGGTCGATGCAACTGCTGCTTGCGGTGCTCGGCATCGTGCGACGACAGCGGCGACGCACCTGGGGGCGCGACGAACTCGCCGCCGCAGTCGCCGCCGCCGGATTTCGAATCGGTCGCGCCGAGCGGTTCCGCTTCGCGCCGATCTGGGGCTTGACCTCGATCGTGGCCTTCGCCGAGAGCGCTGCGAGCGCGACGACTCCCAAGGACCGTCCCCGCGCGGAGTCGCGGCGCCGCGGCGGCAGGCCGTGATCGACCCCTTCGGTGCGCTCGGGTTCCCGAAGCGATTCGACCTTGATCCGACCGCGGTGCGCACCGCACACCTCAGGCGGACGGCGGTCGCGCATCCCGATCGGCTGGCCGAGCCACTGGCCCGAGCCGAAGCCGAGCGTGTGCTGGCCGAGTTGAACGAGGCCCGCGATCTCCTCCTCGACGACGAGCGCCGCGCGAATGCACTTCTCGCAGCACTCGGCGGCGCGCCTCCGGAGGCCGACCGCTCGCTCCCCGACGGTTTCCTCATCGAAGTGCTGGAGATTCGCGAGTGGATGGAGGACGCCCTCGGGAGCCGCGACCCCGCGCGGCGCACCGAAGTCGAAGCCTGGGCCGACACTCGTCGCCGCGACTATCGAGCCCAGGTTGCCGCGTGCTTCGAGCGATTGATCGCGGCCGGCGACACCGTCGACGCAGCTTCCCACGCCACCGACATTCGCACCCTCCTCAACGCCTGGCGCTACATCGAGCGGATGATCGAGCAGTTGGCGTGAGCTGGTCGGCACCGCTCGCGAAGGCCGCGGCACCCGCGCCTCCGTCACTCCTGCGGTCGTTCGCCCGTGGCCCTGTAGAACGCTCGCCGCCTGGCGTACTCCTCGGGCGACACCGGAAGATCCGGAGTCTCGCCGGCTGCCCACGAGTCGTGGAGCCTGGTCAGGAACGGGACGCACCAGCGACAACCGGTCCCCGCGCTCAGGCACTCCGAGAGCTGCGAGGGCACCGTCGGCTGGGTGCGATTCATGAAGTGCACGATCTTCCGCAAGCTCACGCGGAAGCAGAGGCAGACATGATCGTCAGGATCCATCGCGCACGGTGCCCTTCGGGCAGGTCAGGGCGTTCCAGTGGGTGTCGGAGGCTCGGCCATCGGAACCCGCGCCAGGCTGGTGGCCTGCACCCCGAACCCGAACTCGGAGAAGGCCCCGATGAAGGGCGGAGAGTCGAAGGCCCCGATCGTTTCGCGTCGATGGTTCAGGAGCAGCTTCGGCGTGAGCGTTCCGCGCAGCATGAACTCCTCGCCTTCGGCGATCTTCCTGTTCATCTCGAGCCGGCGGAGCAGGGCGCTGGACATGACCAACTCGAACGGGGGGCCCAGCTCGATGCCGTTGCCCGGGTCGATGGCGGTTCCGCGAAGGAGCGCCTCGCGATCGCCGATTGAGATGATTCGATCGAGTCGGATCTGCCATTCAATCGGCGCCCGATATCGGCGATTGGTCTGGGCGACCCACTTCTCGAGGGCCTTGAAGTAGAGCGTGCGCTGCTTTGCGGTGGACCAGCCGCCGACCTCGCCGAGCGCCTCCACATAGTCGGCGCGGAGCGCCGCCAGAAGGGTGCGCGGGCTGGCGGTTGGGAACGACTCGTCGATGGTGACCTCCGGCGGCGCGGGCGGCGCGACTGCCCCGGTACCGATGGCAATCGACCCGCCTGCGGCGAGTCGGGCCTCGAGATCACTCACCATCCGTTCGAGCTCGGCGATGCGGGCGCGGGCCGCGGCGAGTTCGAGCGTGAGATCATTGACCTGCGTCCGAAGTGCCTGGGTCTCCCCCCGGGCTTCGGACTCGCTCTGCGGCATGGCAGGCATGGCAGGCATGGCCGCCATCACCGGCATGACCGGCATGACCGGCATGACCGGCATGACCGGCCCAAAGAGCGCGGCCACCAAGCCGAGAACACGGATGAGCGAGAAGAGCGGACGGGATTCAGGCATGTCTGATCCTTGGAGAGGGCAACGAGTTCTATGCTACCTGCGTTGTCCACTCCGGCTGCCTCCGTGCCCCAGCCCATGCGGCGGTACACGCCCCGGTCCGATGTCCGGTCAGTGCTCCGGCCTGCCTCGCAGGTCGGGTACGACCGCTGCGGTTCCCAAGGGAGCGAACTCATGCAGAAGATCCATCACCTTCTTGGTCTCGCGCGTCGGCGGCTGGCCATCAACGACTTCCTCCGCGGCGCTCATGTCGCTGCGATTGCGATGGCTGCGATTGCCCTCCTCCTGGCCCTCGCAACCCGCCTGATTCCCGAGTTCACGGTCTCCTGGACCTGGGTCGCTCCGGCCCTCGTCGTTGCCGCTGCGCTCGGCGGTGTGGTTGCCGTGCGACTCGCCCGCCGCGATGAGCTCGAGACCGCAATCGATGTCGACGGCCGACTGGCCCTCGACGAGCGCCTCTCGACGGCGCTGTGCTGCGCCGGTCGACAGGATGGATTCGCCCTCGCGGCCGTGGACGACGGCGTGCGTGCGGCGGCCGACCCCGAGCTGCCCCGCCGACTTCGTCGGCGCTTTCCCCTCGCCGCCCCGGCGACGTGGTGGATCGCCCCGGCGCTTGGTCTGCTGGCCGGTGGGTCGCTCTTTCTCCCCGAGAGTACGCTCTTCGCCCGCGAGGCCCCGACCGAAGAGGTCGAGTCGGCCAGGCAGATGGCCATCGATTCGATGAGGGCCATCGCTGAACAGATCGAGGAGGATCCGCTTCTGTCCAAGGAACTCGCGGATGTGCTGGCGGAGCTCAAGGAGATGAAGCTCGACGGCGAGACCCTGCGCACGGCCGAGGACTTCAAGCGAGCCGCGATTCGCAAGGCCACCGAAGTCAATCAGAGGCTTCAGGAACTCACCCAAGGCGAAGTGGCCCTGCAGGAGAAGGCCCTGCGCGATTCGCTCAGCGGACTCGAGACGCCCGAGGACGGTCCCGCGAAGGAACTCGCCGAAGCGATGAAGTCGGGTGACTTCGCGCGGGCCAACGAAGCACTGAAGGACCTCCTCGAGAAGATCGAGAGCGGCCAGCTTTCGGCTGAGGCCAAGGCCCAGCTCGCCGAGCAGATGGAGGCTCTCGGCACGCAGCTCGAGGCTCTGGCCAAGGACCAGGAAGCCCTCAAGGATGCGCTGAAGGCTGCGGGGCTTGATCCGCAGCTCGCCAACAACCCGGAGGCGATGCAGCAGGCGATTGAGCAGAGTCAGAATCTGAACGAACAGCAGAAGCAGCAGCTTCAGCAGATGGCCCAGGCGCAGCAGAAGGCCGCCCAGCAGGCGCAGCAGATGGGCAAGGCCGCCCAGCAGATGGCCCAGTCCATGCAGGGCGGACAGCAGGGTGGACAGCAGGGTGGCCAGCAGCAGGGTGGCCAGCAGGGTCAGCAGGGCCAACCCGGTCAGCAGGGCCAGCAAGGATCACAGGCTGCGGCGCAGGCCCTTTCGCAGATGCTCTCCGATTCCGAAGCGGCGCAGCAGATGCTCCAGCAGGCCCAGGCCAGCATGGGCCAGTGTCAGGGACAGGCGCAGTCGATGGGCGAGGGCATGAGCAAGAGCGACATGTGGTCGAAGCTCGGCCAGTGCACGGGCGGACAGTCCGGTGCCGGAAACGGACCGGGCATGGGAAACCGCGGCGTCGGCGCTGGCGGAAACGCCCCGATTGCCAAGACCCCGACCGGTCGCAAGGCCCAGCGCGACAAGGTGCAGGTGGCCGGAGGCGACATCATCGCCCGGCAGCTCGTCAAGGGTCAGCAGGTGGTGGGCGAGTCCCGCGCCAAGCTCGAGAAGCTCGTTGCCCAGGGCGTTGGCGAGGGCGATGACGCAATCGCCGAAGAGCGCGTTCCGCCGGCCTTGGTTCCAGTGCAGAAGCGCTACTTCAGTCGAGCGAAGAAGCAGTACGAGGATGCTCTGGCACGGCCCGCTGCTCCCGCTGCGAACGGCGCCGCTGCGCCCTCTGGCGGAGCGACTGGCAAGTGACGCCAGGCCACCGCGCGGGGGTCCGCGCCAGCACGCCGGCATGGCCGGCATGTCTGGCAGGTCTGGCAGGTCTGGCAGGTC
>CAYXKH010000068.1:0-1092 GCA_964465255.1 uncultured Isosphaeraceae bacterium | reverse complement strand
GTCTGGCAGGTCTGGCAGGTCTGGCAGGTCCGGCAGGTCTGGCATGGCTTGCGCTGTGTCTCAACCTCCTCGCCACAGCCGGATGCGATCAGCGACCCTCGGTCGTGGTCTACGTCTCCGCTGACGAGCAGGTCGCTCGACCGATCCTCGCGGAGTTCGAACGGGCCCACGGCATCCGCGTGGTTGCGAAGTTCGACACCGAGGCGACCAAGACCACCGGACTCGCAGCGACGCTTCGCGCCGAGCGAAGCCGCCCGCGCGCCGATGTCTTCTGGTCGTCGGAAGTCTTCATGACCGTGCAGCTCGCCGACGAGGGCGTGCTGGCCGAGCATCGCTCGCCGGAGACCGACGAGTGGCCCGCGGCGTTTCGTGACCCCACGTTCCGCTGGTTCGGCTTTGCGGCGCGGGCTCGGGTTCTCGTGTATGCCCCCGACCGCGTGGCCCAGGATGAAGTTCCCGCCGCGCTCACTGATCTCACCCGCTCATGGTGGAAGGGAAGGCTGGTGATGGCCGACCCGCGCTTCGGCACCACTCGCGGACACTTCGGGGCGATGCGGGCCTTCTGGAACAGCGAGTTCATGCCGGGCTATTACGAAGCGTTTCTCGAAGGGCTCGCGGAGAACGACGTTCGATCGCTCACCACCGGCAACGCGGGCGTGGTCGACGCGGTCGTCTCGGGCGAAGCCGACGCGGGCTTGACCGACACCGACGACGTCTGGGTGGCGATGGCCAGAGGTGCAAAGCTCGGGATCGTCTATCTGCGTTTCGACCCGGATGCCCACGAGCGCCGCGCCGGCACGCTTCTGATTCCGAACACCGTCGCCCGGGTCGCCGACGGTTCGAACGCGGAGACCGCGGCGAAGCTGATCGCGTTCCTGCTTTCGCCGCGGGTCGAACAGCTCCTGCTCGAGAGCGATTCGCACAACATTCCGCTGCGGCCCGAACTTCAGCCGGAGAGCTCGCGAGAACTCATCGAGAAGTACCGCGTCGATGACCCGCTTTGGATCGACTACGCGAGAGTCGCCGAGCAGATGGACCGGGCCGTCGAGCAGGCCGGCGAAGCGCTGCGGCGGCCGTAGGCATCCGAAGGCG
>CAYXKH010000067.1:8076-13520 GCA_964465255.1 uncultured Isosphaeraceae bacterium | reverse complement strand
TGGATCAGTTGGATCAGGACCCACGAGACTTCAGTCATGAACTTCGCCTCAGAGCCCGATGGAGTTGAGCTGGACCAGACCGAAGTGGAGAAGCGAGCCCTGCGCGCCCGCGTGCGCAAGCTCATCGCCACGCTCGATCCCGCGACCCGACACGAGGCCTCGATCGAAGCCTGCGCCCGGGTGATGCGCGACGACGGGTTCGCCGCCGCGCACGTGGTCATGCTGTACATGCCGCTGGTCTCCGAGGTCGACGTGTCCTCGATTGCCATCCGTTGCTTCCAGACCGGAAGGTCGGTGGGTGTTCCTCGGGTGGACCCCGCCCGGCGCGACATGCGACCGATCGAGGTCGAGAGTTTCGACGGTGCCCGCGAAGGCGGTGAAGGTGGCGAGTTGCCCGACATGGAGCTCGACGCGTTCGGCGTGCGCACCCCCCGCGCTGGGCGACCGTTGGTCCTCGACTCGATCGACCTCGTGGTCGTCCCCGGTCTGGCCTTCGACTCGAGCGGTCGCCGCATCGGTCGTGGCGGCGGCTTCTACGACCGATTCCTCGCCAAGCTCCCTCCGCGGACGCGACTCATCGGCATCGCCTTCGACGCACAGATCGTCGATCGCGTTCCGGTGGCGCCCCACGACATCCGCGTCGACGCCGTGATGACCGAGCGCCGAACGATGGAGACGGGAGTGGGTAGAAAGTCGGCTCCGCCGACGGGGTCGTCGGCGTGCGCCGACTCCTGAGGAGTGCCGCGTGCGCGGCACCTGTTTTCGCTCGGCACGATCGGCAGCTCCGGCTGCGCCTGCGCCGCCGACCGAGCCGAGCAGTTCAGGGGGGCAGTCCGCGCAACCTGAACTGAATCGCCGGGAATGACGCCGCTCACGGGCGTGAGGCGTTCACTCGCGCCTGCCGGCGGCGGCATTTCCAGCCTTAAAGAGGTGCCGCGCACGCGGCACACCCCAGGAGTCGGCGAAGCCGACCACCTTCTCCCGAATTTCATCACGCTGCGCTCGCATCAGAGCCGATGCATGCCTTGAGTTCGCGCGCATCCCACGCTGCCCCCTCTACTCTTCACTCTCTCTTCTCCTTTCTCGCTTCTCTCTCCCCCGGAGTTCCTCAGTGGTATTGGCAAGCCAGTCTCCGCGGCAGACCAAGGCGTGGCGCTACATGACCAACGAGCGCCGCCGCAAGCGGCGCACGTGGCCGGTCTTCCTGATCGGCGGCGTCGCGGTGGCCGTGGGCACCTGGGCGATGCTGTCGCGTCAGGATCCGACTGACCCGGGGACCGATGTGGCCGAGCGAGACGTCGTCGGTGGGGTCGACGGTGCGGAGTCGGATCGGGAGTCGACCCGACCTGCGAGCGGATGGGGCGAGACTCCTCGCGAGGCGCGAGCTCGCGAGGCCGCTGGTGGCACAGCACCAGGAACGATCAATATCGGCGACGCCCGGACCCCGCGGGACTCGAGTGGTCGCCACGAGCAGGCAGCAGGCGACGCCGCCTCGAAACCACCCGCCCAGCCGCAGAGCGATCAGTGGCGTCCCGATCCCGAGGCCCCGCCCCCCAACGCGGGGGTCGCGAAACCTCCCGAGTCGACGGCGTTTCCGGAGCCGCCCAACGTTCCTGCCGAGCCTCGGGTGCGGCCGACGCCCGAACCGCTGCGTGAAGCCGCTGCCCTCATGCAGCGCGATCCCGTCGCGGCCCGCAAGCTCCTCACGGCGATGGCCATCGATCCGCGTCTTTCTCCCGCGGAGCGGGCGATGGCTCGCGAGTCGATTACCGAGGTGACTCGGATCATCATCTTCTCGAAGGCGATCATTCCCGGCGATCCGTTCTCGCGCAGCCGCGTCGTCCGCGAGGGTGAAGGTCTCGAGAGCATCGCGAAGAAGGAAGGCCTCGACGCCGACTGGCGCTTTCTGAAGCGGGTGAACGGGATCGTCGACGAGCGCAAGCTCAAGGTCGGTCAGACCATCAAGCTGATCACCGGTCCGTTCCACGCGGTGGTCGACAAGACCGAGTTCCGGATGGACGTCTTCCTCGGCCAGAGCGAAGACCGGGTGATGGTGGCGAGCTTCCCGGTGGGTCTCGGCGAGTACAACTCGACGCCGCTGGGTCGATTCAAGGTCCGTCCGCGCTCGAAGCTGGTCGAGCCGGCGTGGACCAATCCGCGCACCGGCGAGTTCTTCCGCGCCAATGACCCGCTCAATCCAATCGGCGATCACTGGATCGGCCTGCAGGGCATGGACGAGGCCAACAAGGGTGCCGAGAGCTACGGCATCCACGGCACGATCGAGCCTGTGTCGATCGGTCGACAGGCCTCCATGGGGTGTGTCCGCATGCTGGCCCCCGACGTGGCTCTGATCTACGAGCTCCTCACCGAGCCGAACTCGACCGTCACGATCGTGGAGTAGCGGCCGCCGCGTCCCCACTCGAATCAGGACTCTCTACGATCGACCCATGTCCGGCGAGCGCCCCACCATCGGCATCACGCTTGGGGACCCTTTCGGCATCGGCCCGGAAGTGGTCATCAAGGCGCTGGCGGATCGGGCCCTCCGTCGCTCGGCTCGGTTCGTGCTGTACGGCCAGAACGCCGTCCTGGCCTGGACCGCCGAACAGCTCCGCCTCGAGCCGTTCTGGTTTCGAGTGTCGATCCGATCCGATCGTGCCAGCGAGCCGATTGTCAATGACGTGGTGGTGCTCGACTACGACCACCACGAGATCGAGCCGATGGCCGCGCCGCACTCGACCCGCCACGGCGGGGCCGTCTCGAAGGCATGCGTCGAGGATGCAATCACCGACGCGATGCGCCCGCCCAGCGACTGTCGGGCCATCAACGCAATCGTCACCGGACCGATCAGCAAGGAATCGTGGGCCATGGCCGGGTTCCGCTGGCCCGGCCACACCGAACTGCTGGCGGCCCGCACTCGGGCGCCGCGTCACGCGATGATGTTCGTCTCGCCGCGGCTGCGGGTGGCTCTGGCGACCACGCACATCCCGCTGATGGACGTGCGCAACGTCCTCACCATCGGCAAGGTCTTCGACCCGATCGAACTCGGGCACCACTTCTGTCGCAACCTCGGCATCGAACATCCCGCCATCGCGGTGACCGGTCTCAATCCGCACGCCGGCGAGGGTGGACTCTTCGGCGATGAAGAGGAGCGGATCATCGCCCCGGCCATCGCCATGGCCCGCGAGCAGCGGATCAACGCGACCGGCCCGTATCCCGGGGACACCATCTTCATCGACGCGGCTGCCGGGAAGTACGACCTGGTGGTGGCGATGTACCACGATCAGGGGTTGATTCCGGTCAAGCTCCTCGGCTGGGACAAGGCCGTGAACGTGACGGTCGGCTTGCCGATCATCCGCACCAGTCCCGATCACGGAACCGCGTTCAACATCGCCGGACACGCCCGCGCCAGCGAAGGCTCGATGCGGTCGGCGATTGAGTTGGCCATGGCGCTGGCGCGTCGGCGGACGCCGACTTCGCCGACTGGGTCGTCGGCTGGGTCGTCGGCTGGCGCCGACTCCTGAGAAGTGCCGCGCACGCGGCACACCTCAGGAATCGGCGCAGCCGACCCTTCCTACCGCACCGCCCCGTACCTCACGTACCAGCGGTAATACGCCAGCATCTGCGCGTACTGGATCGGATTGCGGATCCCGTTCATCTGCAGCCAGGCTTCAAAGCTCGGGCGCCCGCGCAGTGGGATCCTCTGATACCCGCGCAGCAGATCAAGGAACTGGGCGTAGGTCGAGGTGACGTGCGGAGGCGGAGGCTGATCCGAGGCGTCGGTCCAATAGTGGACCGGCGGGACCGGGGGCTTCGGCGGGGGCTGGCGACCCGGCGGCGGCTTGACACCGATTGGGGGGCGCGGAGAAGTCGCGGCTTCCACGTGCACGGTGAGCATCGTCGTGACGACGATCATGCCGGCGAGCCCGAGGAGGCGAACGCAACGACGTCGAAATTGTGCTCGATCTGTACTCATCGTCTCTCTCATCCCTTCACGATGCGCGAGGAGCGCAGCACCTGCCATCCGGTTTCACGGAAGACCGGAAAGCGGGCCATTGTCCCCGCGACCTTCTTGGCGTCCTCAAGATCGAGGAGCCAGTCGCGATCCCCGGCGGCGATCACTTCGATGCCGCCGGCGACAGCTCTGTTTCGTCGGGCCATTTCGAGCGTCCAGACCTGCTCTCGGAGCATCCAGTTTCCGAGGCGATCGGCGATCTCGTCGGCCTTGTTGGTGAAGACAGCGATCAGTTGTTCGGCGCGGGCATCGTCCACGACGTGTCGAAGCGACACGTTTCCGCCGAAGATGCACCACCAGCCGAAGCTCTCGAGCCACATGCCCAACGCCTGGCGCTGGGGATCGAGCACTCGGTCGAGCGAGCCGACGAAGCGCTCGATGGCGACTTCGACGGGGATCTCGCCGGTGATCACCTTCATCTCCAGAATTCCGCCCTCGCAGATGTTGGCGATGCCCGCGAGGCTCTCGGCGTTGAGTCGAGCCGACTCCGCCATCAGAATTCGCGACGAACTGGCAAGGTCCTCGATGGCCCGCTGGGCGTAGTGGTCGCGCTGCTCGGGCTTGGCTCCCGCCATGGCCCGATGACAGTTTCCGCGCACGTAGAAGGCGAAGCCGCGGGTGCCGAGAGCGTTGAGCGGCAGCATCGGGGCGTTCGAGAGCTCGATCACCGCCGAGGCCAGCGCCTCGCCCTCGTAGAAGTTCCCGAGCACGTAGTGCGAGTTGGCCAGATTGACGCGGAGGCTGAGTTCGTTCGACGCCGTCACCCCCGACTCGCGGAGACCGCGTTGGGCAGTCTCCATCGCCTGGGTGAAGCGACCCTGTCCGTCCCATGCGCCATACTCGCGAATGCACGCGCGGGCCCGTTCGTCGCCGGTCTCCGCGGCCGTGTAGGCCCGCCGAGCCAGGTCGACCATTTCGACGTAGCTGCCCTTCTGGAACGCCTCGTAGGCGGCGCGATCGAGCGTCACAAAGCTCTCGTGCTCGCTTCCCGGTTCGATTGGGCGAGGGGTTTCTCCGTAGAGATCGCGGACGACATCCTCGATGGACCAGTCGAGGGCCATGGCCAGACCTCGAACAAGGTCGATCTTGGGCACCCCGCTCTCTGGGATCACCGACTGCGGATCACGATGCAACTCCCCGGCAAGCCGGCGGAGGCTCCATCCGCGATAGGTCTGTGCGAGCGCAACCAGCTCCTCAAGTCGCTCTCGAATCGGTGTACCGAGGTCCATCCGTGCATCCCCAAGGGTTGCGGATCGCCCCCTCACGTGGTCGACCCAGTTGACTCAACTTAACGAGCGTCGCACGCGACCTCAACCTTTGAGTTCGGGCGAGTTCCTCCAAGCGTTCCACGGACCTAGCCAAATACAAGGGGATTGTCCGGGACCGGGAAAGATTTGCGGACGGTATTCGGGGCTCGGTCGGGCCAGCAGGG
>CAYXKH010000067.1:0-7976 GCA_964465255.1 uncultured Isosphaeraceae bacterium | reverse complement strand
CCGGGACCGGGAAAGATTTGCGGACGGTATTCGGGGCTCGGTCGGGCCAGCAGGGAGGAGGGAGCAGGGCGGAGGGAGCAGGGAAGGAGGGAGCAGGGAGCAGGGAAGGAGTGCAGTGGGTTGCACGATTGAGTGCGTACGCGGGGTGGTCGGGCGGGTGTCGGGAAAGAGGCCAGCAGGGAGGAGCGGCAGGGGGTGCGCGACTGGGTGGGTGCCTTGCAGGCTTCACCGGGCGCGGCGTGTCGAGGATTCCGCAGCGCTCCTCGGGCTCAGCGTTCCGGCTCCCCCGGAGGCGGCGTGCCCTCGTCGAACTCGATCATTTCGTCGAGCGGTCGGAACACCGCGCCACCCGAATCGCCTCGAATGGTCAGCACACCGTCCTTGACCGAGGCGCTGCGAGCGCTCTGGAGGAGACCGATGTAGACCCGCTCGACGGCGAGCAGCGGACTGGGTCCGGCCATGCGGGTCACGCCCAGCGAGCTCACCGCAAGGGTGTCGCCGCGTCCCCGGCGGGCGGGGCCGAAGAAGCGATTCACCCCGCCGAAGCCGCTGATCTGAAGATCGCCGGGATGTCGCTTCAGGTCTTCGGGCGCTGGCGCAATCGTCAGAGTCGGTCGCGTCGCGCCGGGTGGCGGCAGGATCGGGGCGTTGGGATTCTCGAAGGACTCGAGGGACCACGACCCCATGATGTCCCCGCTGGTCGAGGTGCAGCCGGTCAAGACCAGAGCGGAGCACGCCAGAGCGACGCCGAGCAGGATCTGACGAAGGACACGGTGGTTGATCATGCGGCTTCCTCGGCGAACGAAGGTCGTGTTTCGAGCCTCACGAAACGACTCGGTTGGACGCGGGATCGATCATCCAGAGCCAGTCGTTGAGAAGGAACTCGATTCGAGCGACGAGGAGCACGATGCGGCCCATCACCGTGTATCCGAACATGGCCCCGAAGGTGATCATCAGCACCCAGATGCCCACCCGCGAGGCCGAGCCGAGAACACCCTTGTGCTCGAAGGAGAAGAAGAAGTAGGTGAGGCAGCAGAGCGTCCCGACGACTCCGATGATGTTGGCAAACGATTCGCCGTAGCTGATCGTCTGCTCGCTGGCGACGGCCACCAGCGGCTGGATGCCCGAGGCGATCTGGTTCAGGAAGTCGGCCTCGAAGAACTGCACGAGCCGCAGGCCGGCGAAGACGCCGATGAAGAGCGCCAGCGGCCAGCGCGAAATCCACTGGCCCCTGGGGGCCAGCCGCCACAGCAGCATCACGCCCAGGAGCAGCGGCACGAGGAAGATGAACTTCGGCTCGGCGGCCTCGTCGAGGCCCGGGATCACGGTCGCCCGCGCCGTGGCGGGGGCCAGCTTGCCGATGAGGTTCGGGACCAGCACCGACCAGAATCCGATGACCATCCAGTACGCCGCGGAGACGCCGATGAAGATCGCCTCCGCGAGCTTGTAGAGAGGATTGTCGCGCCAGAGGAAGGAGAAGATCGCCAGCGTCAGGAACGCGGAAAACCAGGTGCCGATGGTGCGCGACATGCTGAGGCGCGGGGAACCCGCGCCGCCTGCGGCAGTGCCTGCGGCGATGGCCCGTTGCGATTCGACGAAGGCTCGAAGCGGCACTTCGTCCTCGACGGTCCAGGAGAACTCCTGCGCGGTTCCATCGGGCAAGGTCCCAGAGACCGTCACCGGTTGATCGACCACATAGATCCGCGACATTCCCGGCGTGGTGAACGCGGCGCGATAGACCAGAAACGCCACGGCCGCGACCAGGAGTGCGATCCAGATGAGTCGCGAGTTCTGGCCAGAGTTCTGCCCAGCGTTTGGGGGGCTCATGACGTCACTCCCCGTCGGCGACCGATGAAGTAGACGATGTTGCCCACCACGATCAGGAGCACCATGAGCACGTGGGCCACAAGCTGCGAACCCATCCGCCGCGTGCCCTCGACGAACGCGGGCTTGGCGAGGAGGTCATACTTCGCGTTGAGCAGCTTCTCGTATTCGGCGGCGCCCTTGATCGCCGCGATCAGCCCGGGGAGCTGCTGCGGCACGTAGGGAAGGAGCGGGGGCGCCTGCACGCCGGTGCAGCCGGCGACCATCGAGAAGGTGTCGGGGTAGGCGGTCTTGGCGTACTGCACCCACTCCTTCGCCCCGGCGTATCCGGCGCTGATCGAGATCACCAGATCCATGTCCTGCACGCTGCGGACGTCCTTCATCATCGGGATGGTGTCGATTCCGCTTCCGGCGGCATCGGTGAGATAGAGCTTGCGGAAGTCGGTCACGATCACCTTGATGACCGCCTCGTACCCCGACTTGTACCCCAGGTCCACGTAGTCCTCGCCGTAGCGATACTCGGGGAACTCCGGCTTGATGACCTTGGCGACGGTCTCGCGGACGAGCTGCGGCCCGACCGGCCAGAGCGACATGAAGTAGAGCTTCGCCCCGCGCCTGGCGGCGTGGTAGGTGAGCGAGGTCGCCATCGGCGAGAGTTCGCCGGCGCTGGCCGGATCGAAGTCGAAGGAGAACAGCACCCGATCGCCGGGCTGGAGCTTCTCGATCTCGTCGAAGGCGCGCTGGGTGTTGCGACTGACCTTCTCCGGAAACTGCCAGCCGGCGACGGTCGGAACCGTCACTGCAATCAGCATCAGGAGGAAGATCCAGCGTCGATCGAGCGTCCGAAGGAACTCGTACATCTCACTGCTCCTTGGCGCCGAGATAGGACCGGTCGATCCCGAGGATGATCCGGAGGGAACTGGCCATCACCCCGAGCGACACGCCGATCATGATCGCCCGCGTGCCGGTGGTGGTGAACGTGTCCTTGATCCACTCCGAGAGGTTCTCGAGTCGGAGGATCGAGAAGGAGGAGTCCTCGGGAATGAACTCGGTGAGCCACACCCCGGCGTAGGTTCGACCCAGCAGGATCAGAAACGCGGTGCCGAGGAGCAGGATCGCCTCGATGTTCTTGGCCCGGAACGCCCGGAACGCAGCCGAGGCGACGTAGAAGGCGAGCATCGCGAACATCGTCGCGGTGAGGGGCTTGAAGGTGTACTCGTAGAACCACCAGAAGATCGAGCCGGTCTCGTTGAATTCGCCCGCCCACGAGTACGAGGGATGCGGCACGCTCGGGTTGACGCCGAGCTTGAGCAGCCCGACGAAGAGGGTCACCAGGAACGCGACCATGGTCACTGCCCCGTAGCCCCAGCCGGGTCGGCGATCCGAGATCTTCTTGAGCTGCATCTTCAGCAGGTTGCCGCCGCCGAGAATGAAGGCCATGGCCGCGAGGATGTCGAACCAGACCGAGACGTTCTCGCCCCAGTTCTGCGCCAGCGGCACGAAGTACGAGACGATCAGGACGATGCCTGCCGTCGCGGTGATCAGGAGTGGGATGGTGCGTTTGAACATCGCGCGGCTGGCTCGAGGAATCGACAGGCGTGAGCGCCGCTCCGATCGATGCGGCGGCCCGAGTTCGGAATCTACACCAAGCGCGGAAAGCTCGCTTCCGACATGCTCGATCCCCCGTGCCCAAAACGACCCTTAAGGAAACGATCTCGATGCTCCGCGGCGGGACCGGCCGCCTCCGCGGGGCGCTGGTTGCGTGGTGGTCGCGGTCACCCTGGCCGACGTGGTGCGGTCGAGCGTGCTGGCACCGCTCGGTGCCGCGGCAATCGAGTGGCTGGTCAGGCGCTGGGGCCGCTACGCCATCGCCAACCTCGACCTGATCGGCTTCGCTCTCTCGCTGCCGGGAGTCCTGGCGATTCTGATCCTCGCGTTGGCGGCGCTGATTGGCATGGGGCTGACCCGCGGGGCGGCCCTCTTTGCAATCGAGGCCAAGATCGCTGGACGCAGGCGCCCGGGGGCGCTTTCGGGAGTGGTCGCCGTCCTCGAGGGGCTGGGGCACATCGGTCGACTGGTGAGCCTTGCCATTCATCAGGCGATGCGGCTGGCGCCGAGCGTGCTGGTGGTGGTGGCCCTGATCGGTCTCGTCGCCTGGTTGGTCGTCGGCGAGGTCGAGCTGTACTGGGTGGTCACCACGCGTCCGCCGCGCTTCTGGGTCGGGCTGGCGGCGATCGTTCCGATTGCGGCCGTGGGTGCCGCACTCGTCATTCGGCGAGTCCTCGGCTGGTCGGTGGCTCTGCCGCTCTGTCTCATCGACGGGCTCCAACCGGCGCAGGCTCTGGGCGAGAGCGAGTCGCTCCTTCGGGGTCGTCTCGCCCCGCTCGGGTTGGCGCGGGTCGGCTGGTGGATTCTGGTGAGTGTCATCGGCTTCGGAATTGCGGCGTTGGTGTACGCCGTCGGAGTCCAGGTTCTTCTACGCGAGTTCGGCAGCCTGACGCGGGCGGCAATTGCCGCGGGTGTCGTCCTGCTTGCCCACGCGCTGGTCGTCTCGATCACCACGCTGGTCCTCGCGGCCGGCGATGTGCTGATTGTCGATCAGGCCTGGCGGCAGCTCAAGCGGCGAGGCCATGCTCCCGAAGGCGCCCCCGAAAGCGCCCCCGACGAAGGGACTCACGCTCCACCGCCGCGACGACGGGCGACGACGGGCGACGCTGGTGGCCTTGTGCGGTGGCGTCGCGGTGCTCGCGGCGATCTCCACGGTGGCGACCCGTGGGCTGCTGATTGCGGCGCAGCAGCCGCTTGAGGTTGAGATCACCGCCCATCGGGGTGCGGACCGGGTGGCCCCGGAGAACACCCTCGCCGCGTTCCGCGCCGCAATCGAGCAGGGCGCCGACCGCATCGAGATCGACGTGCTGGGCGGCGCCGACGGATCGCTCTTCATCTTTCACGACCCCGACCTGCGGCGCATGCGCGGCGATCCGCGCCGAGTGGCGACGATGACCATCGAGGAGATGCGGGTGCTCGACGTCGGCGCCTGGTTCGGGCGCGGCTTCGAGGGCGAGGGCGTGCCGACGCTCGATGAAGTCTTCGATCTCACCGCGGGGAGCATGCCGCTCAACATCGAGATCAAGACGGGTGCGGCCGACGAGGGCGTGGCCGAGGCCTTGGTCAAGGTGATTCGGGCCCGCGGTGCCGCAGGGGGGCTCGGTGAAGACCCGCCGCCCGCCAGCGCCGTGATCACTTCGCTCTCGGCGAGCATGCTCGAGGCGGTGCGCCGCATCGACACCACGATTCCGCTCGGGTTCATTGTTTCGGCCTCAGTCGGCGATCTCCGACGTCTCGATGTCGACTTCGTCTCGATTGAGAGCAATCTCGCCACCAGCGACTTTCTCGCCCGCGCCACCGATGCGGGTCTTGACGTCCACGTCTGGTCGGTGAGCGACCCCGAGCTCTTCACCCGTCTGGTGCTCCGCGGCATCGACGGCGCAATCACCGACGACGTCGTCGCTCTCCGCACCCGCCTTGCCGAACTGCAGAAGCTCGACGAACTCGAGCGATTGCTGCTGGGGGTGAGGATGAGGATGACGGAGTAGGGGGAAGGGAGGGTCGGCTGCGCCGACTCCTGCGGAGTGCCGCGCGCGCGGGTGTGGCTGCGCGAACTCGTCGCATCGCCCCCTTGGACCGCCGAGCACCAGCTCGGCCAGATCGTCGAACGCCTGACCCGCCCGCGACTGCGGCGTCGCAACGGAGGCACGGCTGGGACCCGGAACGCCACGGCATCCAGAAGTGAGATCCCAGGGCGCCGTCCGCGCAACCCCAACTGAATCGCCGGACATGCTGCCGCTCACGTGCATGAAGAGTTCGTGCGTCCCCTGTCGGCGGCGGCATGTCCGGCCTCAAACAGGTGCCGCGCACGCGGGACACCTCAGGAGTCGGCGCAGCCGACGACCCAGCCGGCGAAGCCGGCCACCACCCCCCCTCACCTCAACATCGTCCCCACGATGTAATTCCGGGCTCGCCCCGCGGCGCTGTCGGGGCCCGCGAAGCTGGCAATCGTCGCCAGCACCGATCCGACCACCAGAAGCGCCACCGCCATCAACTTGCCCAGGTCCTGTCCCTTCAGGCTGCCGAGCTGGTCGGGTTCACCCGAGAGATAGGCGGAGGCCGCGAAGAACTCCTCGCCGATCAGGGTGTAGTCGCAGGCGGCGACGAAGAAGGGGAGCTGCGCGGCTTCGGCGGTGCCGGCGATCTGGATGGCGCCGATGGCGTTGCCGGTCTCGGCGAGGATAAGGCTCTCCGCGAAGAAGATGCCCATGTAGAAGCAGGCCGCGGGCTTCTGCCGGGACATGTGCCCGGCGAGATACGCGACATAGCCGAACTGCTCGTCGGTGACGTAGTAGATGAGATCCGGGTTGAAGGAATCGGGACGGCCGACCGAGAGGTACGCGGCCTGAACCGTCTCCCGCGCGGCGGTCATCACCAGCGAGCGGCAGGTCGGGACTTCGATCGACGCGTCGTACTCGGCGACGGTTCGGGCGACCCGACCGAGGACGTTCAGCCCCGCGATCGTCTGCATCTCGTTCATGTCCTGGAGACCGGGCACGAAGAGGATCGGGCGACCCATCTCGGTGGCCCGACCCACGGCCTCGTCGATTGCCGAGAGCGCCGGAATCTTGCGGACCTTCATCGGCCGACCGCTGCGGGCGAGCTGGATGTAGGCGATCACGCAGCCGCAGGCGATGGCCAGGAAGATCGCCAGCCAGGTGCGCCCGGGATCGAAGAAGAGATGCTCGGGGGCGGGGAGCGCCGCCAGTGTCATGCCCGAGAGAGGCGTCGCCGCGGCAAGGGCGTGTCCGGCACCGTCGATTGCACTGGCGACTGTCGACATGCTTGTCATGCTTGTCATGCTTGTCATGCTTGTCATGCTTGTCATGTTTGTCATGAGATTCAGCCCTCGATGAGTTCCACGTTGGCCCGCGGAACCACGACACTCTCGCCGGAATCGAACCGAACCTCAAGCACGCGGGCCTTGGAACCCGAGGCCAGCACGTAGGGCTGCTCGGGAAGTCCGCTCACCTTGCCGATCAATCCGAAGTGAGGATCGCGGATCACCCGCACCGGAGTGCCGATCTCGAGCAGCCCGGCGCCGAGCAGGCGCGGGCTCTGATCGCCGTCGGAGGTGGCAATTGGAATCACGATCTCGGGACGCATCACGCCGGCTCGAATCTGGGTGGCGCCGTTGACCGCGGCGTCGTGGCCCTCGTGTCTGGCGAGCAGACGGAAGGTCCGCTCGGCCATGGCGATGTCGCCGAAGCCTTCGGTGATCACCAGGGTGATGCCCAGGTTCTCGCTGCCGGTGATGGCCACGCCAAGGTCGTAGCCGAGGAAGTCGCGGAGGTCGGCGTCGTCGATCCCGCCGGCAATCACCGCTGCCGCGCCGATCTCGCGGGCTCGGCGGATGGCCGCGGCGCCCATGCGGGCACCGCCGATGACGATGGCCCCCTTCATGTCGGGGGTGATCTGATCTTCGTGGAGTTCCTCGCCCGCGCTCTTGCTGGCCAGTCGCACGCGCCCGAAGGTCTCGCCGCCGACGCCGAAGATCCCTTGGACGAGGGCCACGTCGGCTTCGAGGACCACACCCTCGCCGGGCAGCACCTCGACCACGGTTCCGGCGAGATAGGCCTGCACCTGCACCGGCAGCGGAGCGCCGCGGATGATGACCTGCCCGGTGGTTGCCGAGATGCTCTCGATCGAGCCGGCGACCCTGGTGCGGCACTCGACCTTGAACATGCCGAAGATGCCGCGGGTGCGGGCGATCACTTCGTCGACGGCAATCGTCTCGCCTTCCTTCTTCAGCATGAACCCCGGCACTTCGCTGGGCGGCGCCGAGAGCAGGTTGGCGACGTTGAGCGGGGTGATGTCGCCGGGCATGAAGGTGCGGGCGACGATCGTGCGTCCCTCGACGCGATCGCCCTTCGCCACCAGCACGTCACCTGCAATCGGCAACACCCGCCGCACCCGATGCCGCGTGCGAGCACTGACCTTGAGACCTGGAGTGAAGGCGTTGGACATGGGAGGGAGGAAGGGGGGCAGGGGGCAGGGAAGGAGTGCAGTGGGTTGCACGATTGGGGGCGTGCGCAGGGTGGTTG
>CAYXKH010000066.1:9287-13632 GCA_964465255.1 uncultured Isosphaeraceae bacterium | reverse complement strand
CGTCGGCCTGAGTGGCTGTCGACGAGTGTGCGGAGACGGGATGGGTCAGGTCGGTGTTGATGTGAAGTCGGGATGGAGTCGGGCATCGCCGGATCAACCGGCGGCCGACAGGCGCTCGAGCCCCTGCGGGCGGCGCTGGTTCGATGACGTGTCGCGTGACCGACCCAAGGGTCGCGACTCACGCAGGAGAATGCTTTGCCAGCGAAGAAGACAGCTCAACTTCGAGTCCATCAGCTCGCCAAGGAACTCGGCGTCAATTCGAAGGACATCATCTCGAAGTGCACCGCTGAGGGCATCAGCGCGGTCGAGAACCACCTCTCGCCCGTCAGCGTGGGCCTCGCCGCGACGATTCGCGAGTGGTTCGGGGCGCTTGCCGAACACACCACGGTCGAGTCCGCGCCGCCGGTGAATGTCGAGACCGCGCGTGGGAAGACCGCGCCACGAAAGAACCTGCGCGCCGGGGGACGGACTGGGGCCGATGACGGTTCGGATCCGACCGATGGTGCCGAAGGCGGCGGCCAGGCCGGAACCCTCGTTGCCGAGCCACCCGCTTCGGGGCGCGGTGGTGGAGCGGGATCGACCGATCCTGCAGCCGATTCGCCCTCCGAGCCGACCGCAACCGCGGCAACCTCGCCCGCCCGCCCCGCGCCCGCGACCGCTCGCGATGCCGACCGCACCCGGCGCAGTGACGAGACTCCCGAGAGTCCCGTGTCGACTGCGACGGCGGTCATCGCCTCCAGAATCCCAGCCAGCCCGGATGCTCCGGCGCCCGCCCGAGCGGCGACCCGTGTCTCCCCGCCCCGCCCTCCGGAGTCCAAGCCGGAATCGCGCAGCGATGGGCGAAGCGTGGGCAGACCTGGCTCGACCAGTGCCGAGCCACGTCGGGCCGCAGCGGCGCCGACCACGACTCGCGGCGGCGGCGACGCCGGCGGCGATGCGGTCGATTACCGCACGGTGCGACCCAAGTCGGCGCCGGTGATGAACATCCCGAATCGGCCGAGCTCGGTCTCGCCGGCGGGAGAAATGCTCGGCACGCCGGAGAAGGCCACGCTTGCAGGCCCGCGGGTCATTCGCGTCGAGGCGCCCGATGCAGTCGCCGCGCCGCGCCCGATGAACCGCAGCGGACCCGGCGGCGGACGGCCCACCGATGCCAACCGCACTCGTGATGGTCGCGGCGGCGCTGGTGCCGGAGCTCCCGGAAGCCTGGCTTCGCGGCGACCGACCGGTCGGCGCTCCAACGCCGGCGAGAGCCCCTCGGGACGAAGCGGTCGTGCCTTCTTCGCCGATTCGGTTCCCTTCGAGCCGTGGCGCGAGCAGGATCTGCTGGAGCGCGATCAGCGCCTGCAGAAGTCCACCGGATTCGTCCGCGCCCATCGTCGCGACGCCAAGCGTCCCGGCGGTCCGGGCGGTCAGCGCGGCACGGCGTCGGGTCGACCCGAAGGACCGACGAAGGTTCCGCAGCCGGTGACGGTGCGCGAGCTCTCGGCGGCAACCGGCGTGAAGGCCTCGGAGATTCTCCAGAAGCTCTTCCTGTCCGGCACCATCTCGACCATCAACTCCACCATCGACTCCGACAAGGCGGTCGAGGTGATGTTCGAACTCGGCATCGATATCGAGGTCGTCGAGCAGCAGTCGGCCGAAGAGGAGATCACCGCCAGGTTCACGGCGCGGGAGTCGATCGACGTCCGACCGCGGGCGCCGGTGGTCACGATCCTCGGCCACGTCGATCACGGCAAGACCTCGTTGCTCGATCGCATCCGCAACACCAACGTCGCCGGAGGCGAGGCGGGCGGCATCACCCAGAAGACCAGCGCCTTCCAGGTGCCGGTCAAGGCCGGTGACAAGGAACGGGTCATCACCTTCATCGATACCCCGGGTCACGAAGCCTTCACTGGCATGCGGGCCCGCGGTGCCAAGGTCACCGACATCGTGGTGCTGGTCGTCGCGGCCGATGACGGCGTGATGCCCCAGACCGTGGAGTCGATCAATCACGCCAAGGCGGCGGGCGTGCCCATCGTCGTGGCGCTCAACAAGATCGACAAGAGCGACGCGACCGAGCCGAACATCACCCGCATCCTCGGACAGCTCGCTGAACACGGGCTCAATCCGACGGAGTGGGGTGGTTCCACCGAAATCGTCCGCACCAGCGCCACCAAGGGCACGGGCGTTCAGGATCTCCTGGACATCCTCGACTATCAGGCCGAGCTGCTCGGTCTCGAAGCCGACTTCGGTGGCCTGGCGCGGGGCACCGTGCTCGAGGCCCGCATGGAGGAAGGCCGCGGCCCGGTGGCCAGCATCATGGTCCAGGAGGGCACCCTCAAGAAGGGCAACTTCGTGGTCATCGGTCGGGCCTTCGGCCGCATCCGGGACATCATCAACGATCGCGGGCAGCGGCTCGACGAAGCCGGTCCATCGACGCCGGTGGCCATCTCGGGCATCGACACCGTTCCTGACTCGGGCGACAAGTTCTACGTGGCCGAGTCGCTCAAGTCGGCCGAGCAGGCCGCGGACGACCGCAAGCAGGTCGAAAGGCAGCGCGAGCTGGCGACGCCCAAGATCACTCTCGACAACGTCTTCGAGCACCTCGCCAAGGGCACGAAGAAGGAGCTGTCGCTGGTGGTCAAGGCCGACGTGCACGGTTCGCTCGAGACCCTCAAGGCGGTTCTCGGCAAGCTCTCGACCGAAGAGGTCGCAGTCTCCGTCAAGCATGCCGCGGTCGGCGGCGTGAACGAGAGCGACGTCGGTCTCGCAGCGGCGACCGGGGCGATCATCATCGGTTTCAACGTGACCAGTTCGGCCAAGGCTCGAGCCTTGGCTGAGGCGAAGAAGATCGACATCCGGCTCTACGAGATCATCTACAACATCACCGACGACATCACCAAGGCCGCCCGGGGTCTGCTCGAGCCCGAGCAGCGCCTTCAGGTCCTCGGTCATGCGGAGGTTCGTCAGGCCATCCGCATCACCAAGGTCGGCATGATCGCCGGCTGCTACGTGACCGACGGCGTGATCGAGCGCAATGCCCAGGTCCGCGTGACCCGCGACGGCATCGTGGTCGAGAAGGATCGCCGTCTCGAGCAGCTCAAGCGCTTCAAGGACGACGCCAAGGAAGTCCGCGCCGGCCAGGAGTGCGGCATGAAGATCGACGGCTACGACGACATCCGTGCCGGCGATGTTCTGGAGTGCTACAAGACGGTGACGGTGGCCCGCGGATGATCATGTTCCCCCGACGCCCCCGACGCCCCCGACAGTGGATCATTGGAATCGGATCGACTTCGGCCTCCCGAGCGGGGTCGAAGTCGTGAGCCATCGACCCGAGCAGGTCAGCTCGCTCATCCGCAAGACCGTGCAGGAGTCGATCTCGCGCGGCCTGAATGATCCGCGCATCCGCGGGCTGGTCTCGGTGACGCGGGTCACCGTCGATCCGGACCTCTCCGAGGCCCGGTTCTCGATCTCGGTTCTTCCCGAGAAGGATGGCAAGCTCGCGGTACAGGGGCTCCAGAGCGCCGCAGGGCTGCTTCAGAAGCGACTCCGCGAATCGCTGTCGCTTCGTCGCGTACCCCGACTGGTGTTTCTGCTCGACGATTCGCTCAAGCGCCAGGCCGAGACCGAGGCGGCCATTCCCCGGGGTGACGGTGGCGTTCCCGCCTCGGATGTCAGCACTCCCCCGAACCCAGCCAACTGAAGCAACCCCGTGAACGCCCCCAAGCTCGCTGCACTTCTCAAGAAGCACCCCTCCGCGGTCTCGGCCACGCTGCCCGAGTCCCTGGCCACGCGCGATCCGATTGCGGTGCTCGTCTACTCCTTCCTGCTCTGGGAGGCGAACACGCCGATGGCCCTCGAGGCGTTCGAGCGCTTCACCGCGATGACCGTCGACATGAACGATCTGCGGGTGTCGCTCCCGGCCGACATCGTGGCCACGCTCGGCCCGCGCTATCCGCTGGCGGAAGAGCGGGCCCTTCGACTCAAGGCCACGCTGAACGACATCTTCCGCCGCGAGCACGCGGTGCGACTGCCGCCTGCCGCAGCGGGCAAGCGCGACATCCGCGCCTATGTGGAGAGCCTCGAGGGAATCGTGGCCCCGTTCGTGGCCACTCGAGTGATGCTCCTGTGCTACGGCGTGCACGGCGTTCCCGTCGACGAACGAACTCGTGAAGTCCTCATCGAGGCCGGCGTCTTCGAGCCCAAGGCCGATCAGCAGGAGATCAGCAACGTCCTCTCGCGGCACGTGAAGGCCGAGCAGTCCGAGCAGACCCATCTCGACCTGCAGGCCTGCGTCGATCAACTGCCGGTTGCGAAGCCGGTGAGCAAGCCAGACCCGAAGCCAGACCCGAAGCCAGTCCCGAAG
>CAYXKH010000066.1:0-9187 GCA_964465255.1 uncultured Isosphaeraceae bacterium | reverse complement strand
CAGTCCCGAAGTCAGCCGCGAAGCCAGCCGCGAAGCCCGCGCCGGCCGCGGGCGTCAAGCCGATTGCGAAGTCCGCCAAGGCGGAGCCCGCTCCGGCGGCGGCAAAGCCGAACCCCAGGGGGACCGCGGCAAAGGGCGAACCCGCCAAGAAGGCCCGCGGCGGGAAGGGATGACCCTTGTGGCGATCCGCCCCGGCACAGCGATTCGGGTGCTCCTCGCCACCAGCGTGACGGCACTCTGCATTGCCGGCACGGGCGGCGGGACCGTGAGTGCGAACTCACCGGGACGACCAATGGTGGTCCGCCCTGCGGTATCGAGCGAGTCCGGTTCGATCAACGCACCTCCTGATCCGGCTCATGGCGTGGCTCCCGATCCGCCTCCTGATCTCGAAGACGTCGTCCTCAGACGGAGGCGCACCGACGACCCGCGGGCCTGGCTCTCACTCCCCGACGTCGCGCCGATCGAGTCGCTGCCCTTCGCCACGCCGGCGCCGCGGATGCCCGGTGGCGCCACCGATGAGGCATCGGCCGAACGGGCCAAGGCTGCCGGCCTCGAGGCCATCGAGCTGAATCGCTCGCTGGTGGCCATCACCGAGCTCGAGAAGGCCCGGGCTCATCGGCCCGATGACGAGGTCGTCCTGCGCGGCCTCGCTCGGAGTTACTTCAGCCTCGGAAACGCATCGCGAGCCATCGACGACTACCGACGCCTGCTCGAGGTGGCTCCGAACGATCGCGAGGCGCTCCATTTCATCTCGCTGTCGCTCTTCAATCGACGCATGCCTGCCGCGGCGCTCACCGCCCTCCTTCGACTCGATCGAGAGGTGAATGCGGCTGCCGACGATCAGTCGCCGGGTGCCCCGACTGCGGTCGAGCGAGTCGTCGTCCCGGTCCTGCTCGCGGCGGCGCTTCGTCAGACCGGCCACGATCGCGCCGCAATTGCGGCCATGCGTCGGGCCCTCGATCTGTTGGCGTCCATGCCGGTGCACGATCGCCCGACCCAACCCAATCAAGCGTCACGAAACGATGCTCAGACGGTGATGCAGCGGCAGTTCGCCGATATCGCTCGCGAACAGGGCGAATCGTGGATTGCAGTCGGCGATGGCCACGCCCGGCTCGGGGAATGGACCGAGGCGCTCGACGCGTACGCGACAGCGACGGAGGGCGATCCATCGCAGCTCGATCAGGTCCGCGCCCGGCGAACTTTCGTGCTGCTGATTCTCAAACGGAGTGATGACGCCCTGGCCTCATGGCTCGGCGGGCTCCCGGAGGACCGGGCAATCGGGGCCCGCGAATCGCGGGAGGCGACGTGGCTCGCCGAAGCCAGCGGCGACGCCGCCGCGGTGGCGCGGGCCCTCAAGCGAGCGGGAGAGACCGAATCACGTCCCGGGCTCCTGCGGCTCTCGGCGATGCTCCTTCCGGACGAGGACGCGGCGGCGCTGCGCCTCGAACTCCTGCGCAAGCTTCCTGGCGATGCCCTCCTGGCTCGGGCTCTGATCCTCGGAACACGAGACGTCGCAACCGTGATCCCCGCAACGGGGCGCGCAGGAGCCGAGGGAGACGGCGCTGACGACCTCTTGGAGCGAGCGGCGCATCGGGCCCTGAGCCTCATCGACGAGGGATTGATTGCACCGGAGGTTGCCGCGACGCTCCTCGCCGAAGCGCCAGCCAGGCCTGCGGCGCTTCGCCACGCAATCGAGACGCTGGGGGCGCTTCCGACCCACGCAACCTCGCCGAAGAGCCGCGCGAATGCAGCGGCCCTCGTGACTGCGATCCTCCTTCGCCTCGGCGCACCCGGTGACGCATGGCGTCACGCCCTCGCCGCCCGCGACGACGCGACGTTGACTCCGCATCGTGTCGCGGTGCTCCGAGCCCAGCTTGCCGCCGCTGCGGCGCTCGAAGAGCACTCCCTGATCGCCGAGGCCCTGGGGTGGAGCGATCCCGCGGCGGGAGAGTTCATCGCGAGCGGCCTCACCATCGGGCCCGTCGAGCCTGAACTCATCGGCGCGGCCGCGGCCGCCCTGATCCGGGTGCGCGAGTCGAATGCCGCAGAACGGGTGCTGGCCCAGGTGCTGACCCAGGTGCACGGCCGGGGGATGGCAGCCATCGAACCCGATGCCATCGAGACGCTTCCCGCCGCGGAGCGGGCCCAGCGTGCATCCACCTGGTTGGAGATCGCAGAGGCCTGGCTCGACGTCGCCGATTCCCGGGCCGACAGTTCGGTGCGCAGCGCCCTTGCCGGACGACCTGGGCTGCCGCGCAGCACCGATTGGACCGCGGCGCTCGAGGGGGCCAGGGCTGCGGCCGAAGCAGTGCTGCGGTTCGAGCCCAATCACGCCGGAGCCACGCGGATATTGATCGAGGCCATCGGCGTCGGAGTTCATGCCGGGATCGCGCCGACCCAGCCCGTGCAGGCGCGGCTCGACCAGCTCCGCGAGCGCTTCCGCAATCAACCTCAGTGGAGTGCCGTCCGCGAGGATTGCGCGGTGGTCTCGGAAGCCGCAGCGGGACGGTGGAACGAGGCGTGCCGCCGCATGGCCCTGCTGGTCGAGGAGCGGCCGCAGGATCGCCGACTCCTCTCGAGGCTCACCAACCAATGGCCTCGGCGCGGTTCACCGGACGACGCCTGCGACTGGTTCCGCGGCCGCGTCGAGCGGATGCCATCGAACGCTCGAGGCGTCGAGGGATACGTCGCGTCGCTGATTGCCCGGGGCGACACCGTTCGTGCCCTCGAGTGGCTCGAGGATCGTGTCGCTGGCGACCCCCAGGATCAGGTCGCTGGCGCACTCCTCGAAGCCCTGGAGTGGTCGGCGGGCCGCGGCGGCTCGGCGGCGCAGCGGGCCGAGTTGCGACTACGACAACGACCGGCGGCGCCCATGCGGGAGCTGAGTCTCGCCCAGCTTGCATGGCAGCGGGGGCGACCCGACGAGAGTCTCTCCATCCTTCAATCGCTCGAGGGCCACCGAGTCTCACGGCGCGAGTGGGCTGCGGCGGTCGACCTGCTGGATCGACTCGAACCGCCGCCCGACGGCAGCGCTGAGCTGCTGCTTCAACTCGTGGATCGTCTGCTCGAAGCGCCCACGGTGACGAGGCCGGGGGTAACCGGGCCCGGCGTGACCGGGCCGAGCGGAGAGGGCGATCTGCGCCCGGAGACGCTCAGTGCCGCGGTTGTCGCGGAAGTGGCCGTCGGTTCCGGCCGTGCGGCAATCGATCGACGGGTCTCCTCCCTCGCCCGCCTCGTCAACGGCACCATGAGCAGTGCCGAGGAAGCCGCGGTCTGGATCGAACTGGCCCAGGCCCTGGTCGATGCGCAGCGGCCCGAGGTGGCCGGCGACGCGCTGCGTCGGCGCCTCTTTGCTGAACCGCGTCTGGAGCGCGGCGAATGGATGGCGCTCGCCGACGCCGCCGCAACGGCAGATGTCGCCACCCGTGACCCCGCTCGCACCCGCGCGTTTCTTCGCGAGGTCCTGCCGCAGCGCTCCGAGACGGGCTGGCCGGAACTTCCCGAGCTGCCGCCCGACGGCAGCGTCGGGAGCGAAGCCCTCGTCTTCCTGAGCGGCCGCTGGACTCTGCTGCTCGAGACTGATGGCGCCATTGCCCTGCTCCGCCATGCCATCGACCTGGACTCGCAGCATGGCATGGCCCTCAACAACCTGGGATACGCCCTGCTCGAGCGGGATGGACCGACCGACGAAGTGGTCACGATGATCGAGCGCGCCGCGGCGCTCGTCCCAGGGTCGGCCAGCGTCATCGATTCCCTGGCGTGGCTGCGCTTCCGACAGGGACGCATCCACGACGATGCCGCGGGTCCGACGGACGGACGCGGCGCCGCCACGCTGATCAAGAGGGCTGTTGCCCTGGCGGGAAACGACCTGTCGCCGGAACTGCTCGATCACGCCGGCGATGTGGCCTGGGTTTCGGGCAATCGCGAGGATGCTCTGGTCTCGTGGCGCAGGGCGGTTGCCCTCGTCGACAGCGACTTCCCTCGGGCTTCGACCGTGAAGGCTCTCGAGCAGCATCAGCGCCAGGCGTTCGGCCTCGTCGTGGCCGACTCGCGCGAGATCTGGGACGAGTCGTACGGTCGGCCGCGGGAGCGTGCCCGCCGCAAGATCGAGCAGGTCGAGCAGGGGCTTGATCCGCTCTGAAGCTCAGACACTCACTTCACCTTCACCCCTTCAAGACCCAATTCGGAACGAGCCGAGACCCGTGGCTGGACATAGCGCCTGGAAAAACATCAAGCATCGCAAGGCCAAGCAGGACAAGGTCCGCGGACGCGCCTGGACCAAGTGCAGCCGGGCCCTGATCGTCGCGGCTCGCAACGGTGGCGCCGATCCCAACTTCAACCCGTCGCTGCGCCTGGCAATCGACGAGGCCAAGGCCGCGAACATGCCCCGCGACACCATCGAGAAGGCAGTCAAGAAGGGAGCGGGGGATCTCGAGGGCGTCTCCTACGAGCAGGTTCGTTACGAGGGGTATGGCCCGGGCGGCGTGGCCATCCTGGTCGACTGCCTCACCGACAAGGTCACCCGCACGGCGCCGGATCTTCGGGTCGTCTTCGAGAAGAACGGTGGCAATCTCGCAAAGCCGGGGGCGGTGGCCTTCTCGTTCGAGTCCAGGGGCGTGCTCCTGATCGAGCGCGGGGCGACCGACTCGGACGGCAGGATTCTGGAGGAGGATCGGATCATGGAGCTGGCGTTGGAAGCCGGGGCCGATGATGTCGTGGCCTCGGAGAACGGCTGGGAGATCACCTCGACACCGGCCGAATTCCTTCGCGTGAAGGACGCGATCGGGCGAAGCGGCATCGAATTGACCTCGGGTGAGGTGGCGATGATCCCGCTCACCAGCGTCGCCTGCGACGAGTTCCAGAGCACCGCGGTGCAGAAGCTGCTCGATGCCCTCGAGGAGAATGACGACGTTCAGAAAGTCTGGCACAACGGCGAGCTGGTGTGAGCGAGAGCGCGTCGGGCCTCGCAGAGGACCGCAACATGATCAGACTCCGACACACGATCGTCTTCACGGGGAAGGTGCAGGGCGTGGGCTTTCGAGTCACCGCTCGGCAGATTGCCCTGCGCTACGCCGTGTCCGGATGGGTTGGGAATGAGCCCGACCGCTCGGTGACGTGCGTGGTCGAGGGGAAGCGCGAGGAACTCGAGCGGTTTCATCGGGCCGTCATGGACGCCCTGCACGGATACGCGCGGGACTCGTCGGTCGTCGAGTCTCCGGCCACCGGCGAGTTCGATGGCTTCGAGATCCACCGCAGCGGCGGACCCAACTGACGGGCGCGCCGTTCGTCCGCCCGCCCAACGCCCTCAGCGCAGGGCCCGCACTCCGTCGCGAACCTCGCGCAGGGCCAGCACATGTGCCTGCGACCACGAGCAGACCGGCTGAGTGCCCACGGGCCGGTCGGGTCCAGCACCATGGAGTTGGGGGAGTTGAGGGAGTTGGTGGAGTTGAGGGCGATCGAGATGGCGTTCGTCACCGAGCCCGGCGCCGGTCGACTTTCTCACCCGCTGCAGAATCCGATCGCGGATTCCCGCGGCGTCGGCCATTCCCTCGATCAGGGCCACATGCGAGGCGCTGCCGCCGGCCTGGGGCATCGAACTGCCGCCGCCGGCGGTCTGCACGACCACATCGGCGATGCCGAAGAAGCGCTGCAGCGGTCCCTGACTCACGGTGACATTCTGAATGTTCTCGAAGGTGATGGTCACCTCGTTGATGACCCAGATGCCGCGGCGGATCCGCAGGCTTCGATTGCTCATCGCGTACCACGTGGTGTCGTAGCGAAGGTGGAGTGCCACGTAGACGAAGATGTCCGGCACGATGGCCAGGATCAGCGCCGGAACGGTCAGCACCACTCCGAGCGGCACGGAGATGGTCAGCACCACGATCCACAGAAAGAGGATCAGGACATCGGGAATCCACATCAGCATCCAGAACCAGAACTTCAAGTACCGCAGGAAGTTCCTGGACGGCTGAAACGCCTCCGCCACGACGCCCGGATCGCAGGGCAGTTGCGGCGGCTCGGTCGGCACCTTGAAGACGCCGGTGAGAACCTGCCACACTGCGCGGTAGATCGGCACCGCCAGCGTCTCGGTCAATCCGCTGCGCTCGGTGGTCATGACGTCCTCTCCGCTCGTGCGGAACGAAGCGAACGCAGCTCGTCGCGAATCTCATGGAGCAGAGCGAGGACTTCATCGTCCGGGCTCGAGCCGGGCGTGGTGCCTGCGAGACTCGCCCCATTCCCCAGGTTCGGCGATGCCGGCGCACCAGCGGGGGCGCTCGATCGGTCCACGTGCTCCTGTCCCGCACCGCTGCCGCGCATGCGTCGATAGAGCCAGTCGCGAAGCTCGTCGGGATTGCGGATTCCCTCGATGGTCAGTTCAGGAGTGGAACTTCCCGAGGCGGTCTGGATCGAGACGGTGGTGAGTCCGATCCAGCGCTGGATGAGCCCGCGGGAGACGTGAATGTCCTGGATCCGCCGATAGGTGAGGTAGGTCTCGCGTTTGAACAGGAGCCCCACCGACATGCCCACGCCTTCGTCGTCAAAGCGATACCGAAGGGTGGTGTAGCGGATCCAGAGCGGGATGAAGATGATTGGGAAGAAGATCAATCCGAAGAGCGACTGGATCGTGTAGTAGCGAAGGAGGAGTTCGTCCGGCCGTTCGATCGTGCGCGGATCGAACGCCGAGGCGGGTGGAGTCCTGATTGCCCTCTCACCCGAATGGCCCGATGGGCCCGCTGGACCGGGCATGGCTGAATTCGACACGGATCGCCTCCTCTGGTGCGTCGCCGATCCCTCGAGAGCTTGGAAGATTGCACCGATCCTCGGCCGGAACTCATAGGGATTCGATCCGCGACGATTGACGGAGTGTCGGCAGAAAGCACGGTCGCGTCCACCCGCCTGCGGCGTACCCTCGACCCCGTCGCGGAGTTCCATGCCAAACAAGCCCAATTCCGCCCGTCGCCCCAACAGCCCGCGCCGCGCCAAGCGGACCGCCGCTCCACAGCGAGGTCCCGTCCCCGTCACCGATCTCTCGGTGGCCTACGAGGACGATCAGGTCATCGTCGTCGACAAGCCGGTGGGCATGCTCAGTTCGGTCGATCCCGAAGAGCCCAGTCCGACGCGGGCCCCCAATGCATTCGATCTGGTGAAGAGCCGGGTCCGCGAGGCCGCCATGAAGCGCGGCACGCGGGCCTGGATCATCCATCGACTCGATCGCGACGTCTCCGGTCTGCTGGTCTTCGCCAAGACCGAGGCCGCGTACGAGTGGCTCAAGGAAGATCTCCGCGCCCGGCGACTCGGTCGGACCTACATCGCACTGGTCGAGGGCGACCTCGACGCCCTTCACCCGGGCACCCGCAGCGGCGGAACGAAGACGGCCCGCGGGAGCGATCTGACGACTCCGCTCGATCTGCTCTGGTCGGGAGGGGCGTCGCCGTCGCTGACCATTCGCAGCATTCTGGTCGACAGCGGCGCCGGTCGCGTCCGCAGCGCTCCCAAGGCCCTCGGTCGCGAACCTGGTTCTGCCGAAGAGGCGGAAGGGCGACGGGCGGTGACGCTGGTTTCCAAGGTCGCCAGCGGAACCGGTCGCACGCTGCTTCAGGTCAAACTCGAGACCGGTCGCAAGCATCAGATTCGAGCCCACCTGAGCGAGCTGGGTCTCCCAATCGTCGGTGACCGCCGCTACGGGGCCACCACCGATCCGCTTGGGCGGATCGCTCTGCATGCCGCCGAACTCACCTTTCCCCATCCGACAAGCGGGGCGATGATTGCGCTTTCGAGCCCTGTTCCCGAGGGGTTCTTCACCCTGTGCGGGGCCACGCCACCGCGTCGCGAGGCGCGTGAGGCGGTGCCGGTCGTGGGTCGCGCCCCACACTCGAAATCGCAATCGAATTCGAAGTCGAGCGAGAGCGAGAGTGCCCGCTCGAAGGAGACTGGCGCACGCAAGCGGGGCGAGGGAAAGGATCAGAACGACTCCTGGGACCACGTCGCCGGCTGGTACGACGAGCTGATCGGCGAGCACGGAAGCGATCACTACCGCGAGGTGATTCTTCCTGGAGCGCTGCGGCTGATTGGCCCGCGCCCCGGTCAGCGGGTCCTTGACGTGGCCTGCGGACAGGGCGTGCTGGCCCGACGGCTCGCCGCAATGGATGTCGACGTGCTCGGCGTGGACTCCTCGCAGCGCCTGATCACGGTGGCCCGCAAGCAGTCCGAGGATGACGCCAACCAGCGCTTCGTGGTGGGCGACGCTCGTGATCTCGACGCGGCAATCGAGCGGGACGCAGCCCAGTCGAACGTTCCCAAGGCCCGCTACGACGTCGTCACCAGCATCATGGCGCTCATGAACATCGAGCCGCTCGAGCCGCTCTTCGCCTCGGTGGCCCGAGCCCTCCGGCCCGGCGGCGCATTCGTGGCCGTGATTCTCCACCCCGCCTTCCGCGCTCCGGGCCAGACCGCTTGGGGCTGGGATGCCATTCCCGCAACGAGCGAGCGCGATGGCGCCCGCCGAAGCGCCCCGCCGCGGGGCGGGGCCAGGGGTCGAAATGAACAGGGTCGCGACGGAGGCCCAGCGATGCGTCAGTTCCGCCGCGTCGATGGGTATCTCTCGAGTGGCGAAAAGCAGATCATCATGAATCCCGGCGCTGTCTCCAGCGGCGACGCGGTGGTTGCCACCACCACCTATCACCGTCCCCTCCAGACCTACGTCCGCCTTCTCGCTGCCCAGGGTTTCCTCATCGAAGCGATGGAGGAGTGGCCCAGCATGCGCCGCTCGCAACCCGGCTCGCGTGCCGACGAGGAGAAC
This sequence comes from uncultured Isosphaeraceae bacterium, assembly GCA_964465255.1. Lineage (GTDB taxonomy): Bacteria > Planctomycetota > Phycisphaerae > Phycisphaerales > SM1A02 > CAYXKH01. Next base: position 387 of record CAYXKH010000066.1, on the reverse strand, counting down.
CGCGCTCGCCGCGAGATTCCGCTCTTCCTGGGGTTGCGGGCGGTGTTGCGCGAAGCGAGGGGATAGGCGTGTCGGCTGCGCCGACTCCTGAGGTGTGCCGCGCGCCCGGCACCTGTCCGGCGCTCGGCACAATCGACGCGGCGCTGACTCCGGCAGCTTGGTCGATCGAGTCGAGCGGATACAGGGGGGAGTGGGTGTGGGAAGTGGGACGTGCGGGCCTCTGAGTGCCACGGTCGGCTGGTCCGACCGTGCTCGCAGCGCACGCGCGGCAGCGCCCTTCTGGACCGCCGAGCACCAGCTCGGCCAGAGCCTCACGTGCCCAGCGAATCGCATTCCGTCACGTCGCGCAGGAAGTATGTGACACGGAGATCACGGAGATCACGGAGA
>CAYXKH010000065.1:3271-13854 GCA_964465255.1 uncultured Isosphaeraceae bacterium | reverse complement strand
TGACCTGCGGCGAACCACGCGGGACCGCCTTGCGGCCGCCTCGCAGCGCCTGTCCTTGAGAAGAACACCCGACGTCGCTCACCGGCCTCGCCGGCGACGCGGCCCTCCGGATGCGCGGGGCCATGCTGGGGACGAATCGTCTGCTCGGAACCGCAATCGGCACCGCCGCGAATCTCGCCGCCGAGGCAGAGCGTCGACGCAGAAGCCGTGTTGTTGCGATCAACCGATGCGACCGGCAGCCGGCGTGACGCGCTGAGCGACGCTGTCCTCAGCATCGTCAGACCACCGCAGTCAACCTTCATGCCGTCGACCTGATCTCGACCTCGGCTGTCGCGCGCCCGTTCTCCCGCGAACGGTCGCTCGATCGTGTTCCGGACCCACATTTCTTGCCGCCCGGAGGAATCTCGAAGGCCCCCACCCTCGCCCGGCAGCACCGGCTCGCGATGACCCCACACGCCGAGCCAGCTCATTCTGTGCGTGTCCAATATTGTCCCCCCATTCTGTGCGTGTCCAATATTGTCCCCCCTGTGCGTGTCCAATATTGTCCCCCAAATATTGTCCCCAGCAGGCCACCCAGTGATCGGGTTCGGCTTCGTGGAGGATCGAGTCGCCGCCGATTGCCCGCGAATCGTCATGGACCCTCGAAGGCCGATGGCTCCCCTTGACTGGTGTCGCCCACAGGATACATTCTGCTCGATGCCTGTCCGAGCGACCGTTCTCTATCGGGACTGGATCAATGGACTGAAGGACCGAACTGCCGGTGTTCGGATCCAGGTTCGTGTGGACCGACTCGCTCACGGGAATCCGGGCTCCCACCGCGTACGTCGGGAAGGAGTGTCGGAACTCAAGGTCGACGTGGGCCCCGGCTACCGCGTCTACGACACGGAACGCGACGGGGAGATCATCATCCTGCTTGCGGGCGGCGACAAGTCGACGCAGCGGCGCGACATTGAGCGAGCCCTGAACTTCGCGAGGAACCTTTAGGACATTCCATGCCTACTTCGAAGCGCACATCGACCGCAACGAGCCCGAAGCCACGGAAGGCTCCGAAGACCAGGACCGTCCGCTACGACGTTGCGTCGCAGCTCCGCACTCCCATGGAGATGGCCGCCTATCTCGAAGCGTGGCTCGTCGAGGCACCGGACGACACGGCAGGAATTGCCCGGGCGTTGGGTGACATCGCCCGCGCCTGCGGCATGAGCAAGGTCGCTCGCGCCACCGGACTCAGCCGGGAGAGCCTCTACAAGGCGCTCAGCGAGAACGGCAACCCGAGCTTCGCCACGATCATGAAGGTGGCGCGGGCGGTCGGCGTCCGGTTTCACGCCTCGGCCGCGTGACTCCGGTCACCTCCGGAACAACAGATCCGGCCGGCGCTCGCGGCGCTCGTCGAAGTAGTCGGTCCGCCAGCAGGCCACCCAGTGATCGGGTTCGGCTTCGTGGAGGATCGAGTCGCCGCCGATTGCATCGATGCCGGGGCGGCGGGAGAGCGAGGCCGGTCGGGCCATGCCCGGCCACCACGGAATCACACCCTGGGCGCAGTTGGCAAGTCGCGTGTACTGGGCCGGGTCGCTGACGATCTCATCGACGGTGGTGAGGGCAGCGCGGCGCTCGCGCAGATCGGGGATCGAGCGGAAGAGCCCACGGGTGTAGGGATGAAGCGGGTTCTCGAAGAGCGTATAGACGTTGGCATACTCGACCACCCGCCCGGCATACATCACGCAGATGACGTCGGCGTTCTCGGCGACCACGCCGAGGTTGTGGGTGATCAGCATCACGCCCATGCCGCGGGTCCGCTGGAGTTCCTGAAGAAGCTCGAGGATCTGAGCCTGGATGGTGACGTCGAGTGCGGTCGTGGGCTCGTCTGCAAGGAGGAGCTTGGGACGGCAGGCGAGAGCCATCGCAATCATGATTCGCTGGCGCATGCCGCCGGAGAAACGGTGCGGGTACTCGTCGATCCGCCGCTCGACCTCGCGGATGCCGACGTCCTGCATCGCTTCGAGGGCGATCTGGCGTGCGGACGAGCCGTCGACGTCCTGGTGCAGCAGGATGGCCTCGACGATCTGATCCCCCACCGTGTAGACCGGGTTCAGCGAGGTCATCGGCTCCTGGAAGATCATGGCGATCTCCTTGCCGCGGACGTCGAGCATCTTCCGTTCGTCGAACGCCAGCAGATTGCGCCCGTCGAGGCGGATCTCGCCGCGGTCGAAACGCGCCGGCGGTCGAGGCACGAGCTGCATGGTGCTCATGGCGGTGACCGACTTGCCGCAGCCCGACTCGCCGACCACCGCCAGCGTCTGCCGGGGATGGATGGTCATGTTCACGCCGGCGACCGCCTGCACGCGGGCGCCCAGTCCGTCGCCGCGGCGCGACCCGGAGGAGATGTCGAAGGAGACGGCGAGGTCCTCGACGTCGAGAAGCGGCGTTGGCATGACCTCGCGCTCGACGGGCGCGGCAGCCGCTGCGGCCGGGTTCCTTGCGGCCATCAGTTGCCCGCCTTCCGAAGCTTCGGATCGATCGCGTCGCGCATCGCTTCACCGAGGAGGTTGTAGGAAAGCACGGTCAGGAAGATCACCGCACCGGGGAAGATCGCCAGCCACCAGAGAAACTCGCCGATGGTGTTGGTCGAGCTGCTGAGCAGCCGACCCCACGAGGCCTGCCCGTCCGGGCCGAGACCGAGGTAGCTCAGCGTGGCTTCAGCAAGAATTGCGGCCGCAATTGCAAACGAAGCATCGACCAGGACCGGGGTGACGCCGTTGGGAAGCATGTGTCGGAAGAGCACCGAACGAAGGGGAAGCCCCAGAGCCCTCGCCGCCTGCACGAAGTCCTGATTGCGAAGGCGCAGGAACTCCGCGCGGGTGAACCGCGCCGCTCCCGTCCAGGTGACGCAACCGATGATCGCCATCATCACGTAGGTGTTGCGCGGCAGCACGCCCGCGGCCACGATCAGCAGAAAGAGAACCGGGATGGCCATGAAGATCTCGATCACTCGGGCGAGGAGGAGATCGACCCAACCACCGAAGTAGCCCATCAGCGCCCCGAGCGTCACGCCGATCACGACCGCGATGCCGGTGGAGACGAAGCCGATTGAGATCGCCAGGCGACAGGCATGGAGCATCTGGCTCAGCACGTCCTGCCCCAGACTGTCGGTCCCGAGCACGAAGCGGTGAGTGGCAATTGGAGTTTCGGCGAGGGCCGGCACCTGCTCGCCGAGGGTGGTCATGGGCGGTGCGAAGTAGGTGTCGGTGCGGCGCTGGGCCGGCGACCATGGAACGATCGTGTAGACCGCGGTCGCTTCACCGGCGATCTGCCGGTCGACATAGCGATCGAAATCGACGAGCGTGGAACCGCCGGCAATCGTGAGCGCAATGGCGCAGGCCACGGCCGCGCCGCCGACGACAATCATCCGCCGGGCGAAGGAGCCCAGCGGCGAGATCCACAGAAAGGGAATCGCCACCACGCAGGCGAGGACCAGCCAGCCGAAGAGTGAGGGAGTGTCGCGACCACTCTCACCGGCGAAGGAGACCGCTCGACGCACCGGGGTGATTGCCGAGAGGGCGCACGTGGCGATCATCTGCACCGCGCTCACGAGCAGGATGCCGATCCGCTCGCCGCGCGGTGTGCGGATGGGAACGAGGAGGAAGAGCCCGCCGACCACGCTCATCAGGAGGATCAGAAGATCAGCCGCGCCGAGGTTGTTCCAGAGTGGCGAGGTGATCCGCGTGACCGCGCCCGAGGCATCGAGTTCGCGCCAGAGGAGTGGATGGCCGCTCGCAACCAACGGCCCGAAGACCGCGAAGAAGCCGACCACCGAGAGCCAGCCAAGCGCCATGAGCGCGCCGGGCCGTCGAAGCACGCGGCCCCAGGCATCGGCCCAGAAGCCCTGCGCCGGCTCCAGTCCGATGCCGCGCAGGGCATCGACGCCAGAGAGGATGCGGGGAGCGGCGGGGGAGCCTGGGACGATCGGTGGCCCACCGCGCCCGGCGGCCGGTCGAGTGCTCATCGCTCGCTCCCGTAGCTCACCCGGGGATCGGCGAGGGCGTAGAGGAGGTCGGCCCCGAGGAGCGCCAGCAGATTGACGATGGCAATCATCAGGGTGTTGGCGAGGATCACCTCGCGATCGCGCACGTTGATCGACTCGATCATCAGGCTCCCCATGCCCGGGACCGAGAAGATCTGCTCGACGATGACCGACCCTGCGAGCATCGCCGGGAAGATGCTGACGAACATGGTGATGAGCGGCAGCAGGCTGTTGCGGAAGACGTGTCGGAGGACGACATCGCGCCGCGGCACGCCCTTGGCCTTGGCGGTGCGGACGTAGTCGGCGGAGAAGTTCTCGAGCATCGCGGCCCGAGTCTGCTTCGAAAGGACCGCGAACCCGCCGTAGACCAGACACGCCACAGGCAGGGCGATGTGCCAGAGGAGATCGAGCAGCCACCCGCGCTCGAAGGCTCCGGAGCTGCTCACATTCGGCAGGAACGCGAAGTAGGCCGCGGCGTTGTCGTGCAGACCGGCGACTGGGAAGGCGCCGAGCCCGCCGCTCGGTCGAGCGAGGAACCCGATGGCGAGGACGCCAGCCCAGACCGTCGGAATCGACCAGAGCCCCACCGCGAGCGCCCCGAGCAGGCTGTCGATCCACGTGCCGCGGCGCGAGGCCGCGAGCATGCCACCGGGGATTGCCACCGCGTAGATCAGCGGGAAGGCCAGCAGGTTGATGAGCATCGTGACCGGAAGCGCCGTCAGGATGAGGTCAGCGACCGATCGGTTCTTCGAGAATGACGTCCCGAGATCGGGCGCCGCCACGCTGAGCACTCCCGGCACGATCGGCACACCGACCTGGGGGAACGGGCGGGCTTCGATGGCAACGACGAGTGCAGCCCGGCGCTCGCGAGCGCCGTTGTAGGCCTCGACCATCGCACGGCCGGCCTTCTCGACCGCCGTCCATTCCGGCCGAGACCTCTCCGGCGTGAGCGCGGTGAAGATCGCTTCCCGCGGCTGATTGCGACTGTCGAAGGCCCCGCGCACGCCAACGGCACCGACGTAGCGCTCAAGCGCCGAGCGGAACTCGACTCCGCTGTCGATCTGTCGAACGCGACCTTCCGCATATGCCCGGGCGGCGCGGCGATAGGCCTCAGGCGGTTCGGCCGTCGCGGCCTGAGCCTGGGCTCGGGCAAGCGCGAGGAGTTCCACATCACTCCGCGAGTCTCGCGCCTTCCTCCACTCGCCGGCATCCCAGTCCAACAGGGCCGCCGGTCGAACCTCGCGCGGAAGGCGGATGAGTTCGCCGCCCGGCGAGAGCTGATCGCGGGCCCCGAACTTGATCGGGCTCACTCGGTGCAGCCAGCGGAAGTACTGCACCAGCACCGGATCGTCGAGGCCGTAGCGCTCCTCGGCGTAGGCCTGCTGCTGGGCGGCCCCGGTGGCGCCACCGGCGCCTGCGGCGCTCACCCCGGCGCCGATGCCGCCGGGCGAGAGGGCAATCAGCATGAAGATGAGAAAGCTGATTCCGACGAGCGTCGGAAGCATCAGGAGCAGGCGCCTGACGATGAAGGTGATCACGGCAGAACCGACGCTCCCGATGCTCCGCTTCCGACGAAGAACTCCCACGGCTCGGCGCCGGTGCGATACATGTGCACGTTGCCGACCCGCGGCTGCACGAAGCGCAGCCACGGCTGCTCGCGCAGCATGGTCTGCGGCTGCTCCTCGTGGAGGAGGGCCTCGAGCTGGTGCCAGATGGCGTAGCGGCGGGTCGGATCGAGCTCGTGCCGTCCCGCGTCGATCAGCCGATCGGCCTCGGGGTGCGACCACTGCGCCGAGTTGTCGCCGCCCTGGGCCATCGCCGCGGAGTGATAGACCTGTCGCGGATCGCTCTCGGGCGAGTTCGGCGACCACGCCGACATCGCCGCGTCGAAGTTCCGTCGTTTGAGATCCTCGAGAAAGACGCTCCAGTCGAGAGTCCGCGGCTCGCAGCGGATACCCACCTTGGCGCACTGGTCCTTGAGATACGCCGCGACGCGGTCTCCGACCTCGCTTCCCGAAGGCCGCATGAGTTCGAAGACGAAGGGCTCGCCCTTCTCGTTGGTGCGCGTTCCGCTTCCGTCGCGATCGACCCAGCCGGCTTCGGTGAGGAGTTTCCGCGCCGCGTCGAGGTCGTAGGGCCACGCGGTGATCTTCGGATTGCGCATGGGCGAGACCGAGAGGCTCGGTCCGGTCGGCACCGAGCCGACACCGCCCCAGACGTCGCGGATCATCGCCTCGCGATCGAGCAGCATGGTCATCGCCACCCGCACACGACGGTCGTGAAACGGCGTGAGCTTCTCGTTGCGCAGTCCGCACTGCCAGGTGATGAAGGTCCAGCCCGAGCGGATGTTGAACCACTCCAGCATCCGAGCCTTCTGCTTCCACTCCGGACGCTGCTGCCGATCGCGGAACTGGAAGGCCGTCGGCAGAATCATGTCGGCCTCGCCGGCTTCGAAAGCGGTCAGACGACTCAGGTCGTTGTTCACCACCTTGAAGCGGATGCGATCGACCGGCGGGCGAGCGGTGCCCCAGTGCTGCTCGTTGCGCACCAGGACCAGGTCCGACCCCGGCTTCCACTCCTGCTCGGGTTCGAGCGACTCCATCTTGAAGGGCCCGGAACCCATCAGCATTCCGGTCGAGCCGTTGATCTGGTTGGGCTCGAAGCGGGAGTAGAAGTGGCTCGGCAGCACCGCCTGGGCCAGGGTGTATTCGAGGTTGGTGAAGATCGCATCCCGGAAGACGAACTCGACGGTCCGCGGATCGACGATCACGACATCGCTCACCTGTTCGAGCGTGCTGCGGGTACGGGCGGCTTCGATTGCGGGATTGAGGATGAACTCCTGGAAGGTCCAGCGAACATCTTCGGCCGTCACCGGCTGACCATCGCTGAAGCGGGCCCGCGGATTGATGTGCACGCGGATCCACTTCCACTCTGGATCGATCTGCCACGCGTCGGCCAGCACCCCGCGGATCTCGAGCGTCTTCGGATCAAAGGTGGCCAGCGGCTCGACCACGAGATTGCCGACGCGGCGACCGTACACGTCCTTGAAGAGATACGGCACGACGGTCTTGAACTGCGACTCGAACGCCTCGACGAACTCGCCGCCGCTGCGATATCCATCGACCGTGCGCGGATCGGTCGCGTAGGTCCAGGGTTTCTGCCAGGCGACGGGAACACCCGGGCGGGCCCAGGAAGGCGCTGCGTCGGGATCCGAGCCTTCCCGCGAGCCGCTGTCGGAGGAGGGCGCACCCTGGCTCATCATCCGCGATTCGAGCGAGGCCTCGAGTCGCGACAGATGGCGCTCGACCTCGACCACGCCTCCTTCGATCGCCTGCAGGCGCTTCCACAGCCGATCGCTCTGCACCATGCTCAGCCAGACGCTCAGCCCCACACCCAGGAGGAGCACGAGAAACACGAAGTCCTTCAGCGTGAAACGATTCTGCATGTCAGGTTCCTGCAACGGTGCCCTGGTTGGGAGGGTCGCTCTGGACTGGTGCGCGTGCGATGGCGGTTGCGCGGCCGGCGCGACCTCTCGGATCAAAGCGCTCCCGAAGCCCCTCGCCCAGGAAGTTGAGAGAGAGAAGCGTCATCGCAATCAGAAGACACGGCCACACGAGAAGCCACCATCGTGACGCAATCGGATTGAGTTCGGGAAGACCATCGGCGGCCATGTTCCCCCAGCTCGGCAGGGGCTCGCGAATGCCGATTCCGAGGAAGCTCAGAAACGACTCGGCGAGAATCGCCGCAGGGACGGCGAGCGTGGCGTAGACCACGATCGGTCCGATGAGGTTCGGAAGGATGTGCCGCAGCAGTTGGCGGCGCACCGGGATGCCGAGTGCTCGACACGCCTCCATGAACGGCTGGGCCTTGAGGCTCATCACCTGGCCGCGAATCACGCGGCCCATCGTGAGCCAGCTCACCCCGCCGATTGCGACCAGGAGCGTCACCAGATTGATCGATTGTCGAAGCGCAGCCGGCGGATCTTCGCCGAGGCGATCGAGCAGACCGTCGACGGCCACCGCCAGGAGCACGACCAGAAGAATCGACGGCAGTCCATAGAGGATGTCGACGATGCGCATCATCACCGCATCGACGCGTCCCCCGCTGAAGCCGCTGATCATGCCGTAGGTGGTACCGACCACGACCACGATGGCGGCGGCCGAAAGGCCGATCAACATGCTGATGGCGCCGCCCGCGAGACAGCGGGCGAGCATGTCGCGCCCGAGTCGATCGGTTCCCAGCCAGCGCGACGGCGCGGCGCGACCGCTCGCCCGGGCCTCTTCGATTCGTTTGACGTCGGCCTCCGAGAGACTCCACCAGCGCGGAGGGAGCAGGCTGAGTCGGAGGTCCTGCACTTCGAATCGCCGCTGCGGCGCGCCACCTTCGGGAGGCGGCACTCTCGAGAAGGTCCACGGGAGCGAGCCGAAGCAGAAGAGCGCCAACGACGCCAGCACGACGGCGCCGAGCCGCGACGCGGCGACATCGAAGGATCGGAATGCTGTGGCGGCTGCGCCCCGGGACATGGCGGCGATGGTAGAGCGATTCCGTTTCAGGTGGATCGCGTGGATCGCTCGCGGCGACCAGCGGACGCAGCGATGCCGCACGCAAGGCCATGGTCCGGCTGCAACGGCAGGAAATGAGATTGATTCAGCGGCCGGGTTCGCTCGGACGCGGCGGAGCAGATGATGCCCCGGATGCGTCCGCGGGCCTGGCTCGAGAATCGGGTGCAGCGCTCCCCGCCGACGACGTGCCGTCGCCACCTGCGGCGCCGTCACGTCCCTTCGGGGCTGGGCCGTCGGGCGGTGGGGCCATCGGATCGCCGACTTTCCCGGCAGTCAGCGCGTCGACCAGATTGTCGATGCGCTGCGTTCGCCCCTTGGTGTCGCGGGTCAACTGCTCCTTGAGAGCCCGCACCTGCTGATCGAGCGCGGCCAGTTCGGCGGCGCGGGTCTTGAGATCGAGATCAACCTGCTCGCGGGCCTTCTGACGGAGTTCCTGGGCGAGCGCCTGGGCCTCCGCGGTGCGCCCCGCATCGACGGCCTCGCGGTGGCGCTTGGCGGCGTCGCCGGTCTCGGCCTGAAGGCGCATCTCGGCGACCTTCATGCGATAGAGATCGGGGCTCTGCTCGCGCAGCACGGAGAGCGCAATCAGCCGCCGTCCGTTCTGGGCAATTGCGGTGCGGAGCGACTCGGGGTCCGACGCTCGCCGCGCTCGAAGCCACTCGGCCCACTCGGGTGAAACATCCTGGGCCACTTCGATCAACGCGTCGACGCGGGTGGCGTCGAGCTCCCGACTTGACTCCCTCGTCGGCGCACGACCTTCGCCGGAACTCTGCGCTGGGCGTCGTGCGGCCCGCGGCGTCCTCGGCTCGGTGGTCGTTCCCGACGCCTTGGCGCTGGGAACCGCCGGCGTGCCTGCCGCGCCCGGTGCAGTCGTGCGGGACGAACCCGTCGTCTGATCGGAGGGCATGAAACCGCCCATGGCGCCGATTGACCCGGCGAGCGCGATCACCGCCGCGGTCGCGAGAACTCGCGGACGGGCGGGTGTGGAAGCAGGCGATCGTGCGGGAGCTCGGTTCATGAACGGTCTCGTATCAACTGTCGTCGCGTGTGGTGGCGGGCCACACTCGGCCTGCGCACTCATCTGCCAATCACGGGCCGAATGGCCGGCGCGGGCCGACTGGCGTGGGATTCGATTCGGGAGAACTCCTCGAGGAGATCGTCGAGACTGGTCTCGCGCAGTTCCACGATCGTGAGCACGTCGCGGGTGCTGGCGTGGCTCACCAGCGATGCGGCGGGCCACTGATCGGCGTCCTCGGGAGTGCGAAGGAGCGCTGCGAGCACGGCCTCGCTGGGTGAACCTTCGAAGCTGATTGGAGAGATCGACGCGGTGGCCAGTCGATCCCGGGCTCGCGAGCCATCGGCGATGCCGTCCCAGGCGCTCCCGCGGTTGTCACGCGTCGACAGCACGAAGGCCAGTCCGATCACGGCGGCCATGGCCAGCGCCGGACCGGCGCTTCGAGCGAAGCGGGCGAAGCTGAAGGGACGGTGCTCGGCTGCGGCATCGGCTGGCCTCTCGAAGGGAAGCGCCAGCGCATCGCGATGCGAGTCGCTCTGGTCGCGACCGAAGGCGGCGGGAAGGCGCGCCGCAGAGGCGACGAAGATGCGATCCGCAAGACCCGCGGGAACGTCGTACTCGAGTGCCTCGAGGCTGCTGATCAGCTCCGCGAAGTCGGCGTCCGAGGATCCGGACGTCGAGCCTGACGATGCGGCGTCGGAACGAGGAGCATTCCCCGATGCGAACATGCCCGCCTCACCGCCATATCGGTGTGCGGGCGAGCCGTCGGAGCGCTCGGGGTCGGGGGATTGAGGGTTCAGTGAGTCCATCAGAGCGGGCAGTCCAAGCAGAGAGACACGAGGGGCGGGCGGGCAAAACGGAAGGGACCAGAGGATTCCGACAGTGGGCAGAACGCACCAGGGGCGGGCGAATTGCATGCTTCGCGTGGGTGAGTCTGGGTCTGGCTCTGGGTCTGGCTCTGGGTCTGGCTCTGGGTCTGGCTCTGGGT
>CAYXKH010000065.1:0-3171 GCA_964465255.1 uncultured Isosphaeraceae bacterium | reverse complement strand
GGTCTGGCTCTGGGTCTGGCTCTGGGTCTGGCTCTGGGTCTGGCTCTGGGTCTGGGTCGAGACGCGGCCCGTCCGGGAGTGGCGACGGGGCCGATGCGTCGCCGCTGCGAGCGGTGGCGTCCGATCGAACCCCGAACATCTCTTCGGACCCGTGGTCACGAGCTCTCCTCCCCCTCGAGCAGCTCCCGGAGCTTCCGGAGCGCCCGGTGGTGCCGAGCGAGCACCGTCCCGAGAGGCTCCTCGAGCACCTCGGCGATCTCCTTGAAGCTGAGGTCGGCCTGATGCCGCAGGTGAATCACGCGCTGGTCGGCCGGGGCCAGCCGATCGAGGGCGGCCCGCAGACTGGACCGCTCCTCAACCTCTTCATCTCCTTCGGCAGAGACCTCTCCGGGCCCGGCGAGGTCGCCGAGCAGATCCGAGTCGGTCGGCCGGGCATGTCGGGCTCGACGTCGTTCCTCGTCGCGAAGGCGATTGAGGGCGATCCGGAAGAGCCACGCTTCGAAGCGACCACTCTCGACGTAGGAGCCGATCTTCTCAGCCACGGTGCAGAAGGCGCTCTGGGTGATCTCTTCGGCAAGCTCGGGGTTTCGACACTGGGCCCGCACCAGGCCGAAGACCCGCGGGGCATAGTGGCCGACGAGCGATCGCCACGCCGACTGGTCTCCCGCCGCGGCGTCACGGAGCAGCGCTCCGATCTGTTCGGGAGGTATCCCCGAGCCAGAGGAGTCAATGGTGTCGTGGGGCGTGCGGGCCATCGGTGCATGCGAAGAGTCGACGCCCCGCTCGCCGCCGTCAACTCGTGAAGCCCGGAGCGGCGCCTGAGACTCCCGCTCGCGAAGACGTGATCTCATCCTCCCTCGGGACCGCCGCCGTCACGGAAGCCCGAGGCCGGGGCACTGCTTCGGCCCTGCTGAAACGCCGAACGCTGTGCCGCCGGATCGCTCCCGAAAGCCTGGATGGAGGAGCCCCGTCCACTCCGCCCCGGATCGGACATCGAACTCCACGGGTGGAACTTGGTCAGCCGGGAATCCCACATCAGATTGACGGTTCCGGTGGGCCCGTTTCGCTGCTTGGCGATGATCAGTTCCGCGAGGTTGCTGCGCTCGGCATTGAGACTCAACCAGGTCTCGTCGCCGGTGTGGTAGTAGGCCTCGCGGTGCAGCATGGCGACGACGTCGGCGTCCTGCTCGATCGAACCGCTCTCGCGCAGATCGCTCATTCGCGGTCGATGTCCCTCGCGCTGCTCGGCAGCGCGGTTGAGCTGGCTGAGACAGAGGACGGGAACGTGAAGCTCTCGGGCCATCGCCTTCACGCCGCGAGAGATCTCGCTGACTTCGACCTGACGATTCTCGACCCGCCCGCCGGCGGTCATGAGCTGGAGGTAGTCGATGATCACGAACTCGATCCCGAAGCGCTCGCGCATGCGACGGGCCTTGGCGCGAAGCTGGAGGAGACTCAGGCTGGGCGTGTCATCGATGAAGATCGGGGCCTGGCTGAGCTCGTTGCAGGCCTGCAGCACGCGGCGATATTCGTCGTCGTGGATTGCGCCGCGCCGCAGCTTCTGGCTGTCGACGTCGGCTCGCGAACAGATCAGGCGCTGCACCAGTTGCTGCTTGCTCATCTCGAGGCTGAAGACCGCAACCGGATGTCCCGCCATCGCCACGTTCTCGGCGAGATTGATGGCCAGTGCGGTCTTTCCCATCGACGGACGCGCCGCCAGGACCATGAGTTCGCCCGGCTGAAGGCCGCTGGTGAGTTCATCGAGCTCCGGATAGCTGGTCGGCAGGCCGGTGGTGTGTCGACCATCCGCGGCATCGAGCTGAGCCAGGGCCTCGTCGAGAAGTGCCGAGAGCGAATCTGCGGAGGTCTGCTCGGACTGCTGGGCGATGCGGAAGATCATCTGCTCCGCTTCCTGAAGCAGTTCGCGGGGCTGATCGCCCGAGGTGTGCGCCCGAACGAGGATGTCGCCCGCGGCGTGAATGAGCTCGCGAAGCACCGCCTTCTCGCGGATGAGCTTGGCGTACTCCCCCGCGAATGTCGCGGCCGGCACCGACTCGGCGATCCGCACGAGATAGTCGATGCCACCGACCGCTTCGAGCAGCGATCGATCGGTGAGCGTCTGGTGGAGCTTGAGGAGGTCGAAGGCGTTGTCGCGGTCGTAGAGCTCGACCATCACCCGATAGATCGTGCCGTGATCGGGTCGCGAGAAGTCATCGGGCCCCTTGAGGATTCCGACGACATCGCCCAGGGTTTTGTACTCGAGAATCAACGAACCGAGCAGACAGATCTCGGCCTCGACCGCCTGAGGCGGCATCGCTTCGAGAAGCCGCGCCGCTTCGCGACGCAGATGCTCCGGCGGACGCGGACGGCGACGATCGTCGCCGGACTTGCGATCAAAGGAACCGCGATCATTGGTTGCCGGGGGGGTCATCGAACTCCATTCGACGCGAATTCCGCGTGGGTCGCCATCCGTGGCAATTGACCGTCAGGAAATCCACACCCGTCTGTCGAGATCGTCGGGCCCCGCGACGTGCCTCGGGCGCCGCTGCCGGCGGTGAGCGCCACGACTCGAGAGCGTCAGGTCGCGCGGCGCGGGGGCGTGCGCCCGCTGGGCTTCGTCGGCTCGCGGCGGGCGTCGGGCTTGCTCGTCGATTTCGCCGAGGCACCGCCCTCCTCCGGCTCGCCGACGGTCGCCTTCATGAGTCGGCCGACCTTGAACTTCACGGTCTTCTTCGCCGGCACGGAGACGCGCTCGAGAGTCTTCGGGTTCTGCGCCGTGCGCGGGGCCCGCTCCTTGATCTCGAAGACTCCGAAGTCTCGGAGTTCGAGGCGGTTGCCCTTGCCCAGCTCATCAATGACGGTGTCGAGGAAGGCCTGCACCAGCTTCTTGACGGTTGCCCGCTTCTGCTTGGTGTCCGTGGCGATCCGATCGATCAGCTCCTTCTTCGTCGTAGTCATGTTCGTCATCTTCTTCACGAGTTCGACTCCCAGTCCTTTAGAAGACCAGTCCTTAGAAGACCAGTCCCGAGCAAACCAGTCCTGAGCAAACCAGTCCTGAGCAAACCAGTCCTGAGCAAACCAGTCCCGAGCAAACCAGTCCTGAGCAAACCAGTCCTGAGCAAACCAGTCCCGAGCACATCCGGCTCCACGAGCCGGGCCTCACTCGAGCCC
>CAYXKH010000064.1:7974-14119 GCA_964465255.1 uncultured Isosphaeraceae bacterium | reverse complement strand
TCGTACGCCGCGCCCGGCGGAGCCGGGCGGGCTGAGCCACGCGTTCGCTTCGCGAATGATGCAGGCGCCTCGGAATCACACGCTTGCAGATCGTCCCGCAACCCCGCGCACGCATCGAATCGTGCAACCCCCTGCGGACTCCCTGAGCCCTGAGCGCTGCCCCCTGAGCGCTCCGTAGCGGCCTTCGGCCGGAACTGGTTTGAGCGCTCCGTAGCGGCCTTCGGCCGCACACTCGCTTTCGTACGCCGCGCCCGGCGGAGCCGGGCGGGCTGAGCCACGCGTTCGCGTCGCGAATGATGCAGGCGCCTCGGAATCGCACACGTGCAGATCGTCCCGCCACCCCGCGCACGCACCGAGTCGTGCAACTCCCTGCGGCTCCCTGCTCCCTGAGCCCCGCTCCCTGCTCCCTGCTCCATCCACCCCTCATCGCGCCCGAAAGCGGGCGACGAAGGCCGCATACTGCTCTGGCGTGTCGATCCCGTGGACGGTCGCATCGACCAGACCGACCGCGATGGCGTGGCCGTGTTCGAGAGCTCGAAGCTGCTCGAGCTTCTCGCTTCGTTCAAGCGGAGTCTCGGAGAGCGTGACGTAGCGGGCGAGAAACTCGCGGCGATAGCCGTAGAGACCGATGTGCCGCAGAGCCTTCGAGTCGGGGGTTCCGGCGCCGTCGCGATCGAAGGGGATCCGACTTCGCGAGAAGTAGAGCGCCGTGCCGTCGTGTCGGCAGACCACCTTCACGATGTGCGGATTGGCGGCGTCGTCCTCGTCGGTGATGGGGGAAGCCAGCGTCGCCATCGGGCAGTCGGGACGGGCGTGAAGCAGTTCGACCAGGCGATCGATCAGGGCCGGGTCGATCTCGGGTTCGTCTCCCTGCACGTTGATGATCAGCGAGTCGTGCGGCGAGTCCTCGATCGTCGCGGCGACCTCTGCGATGCGACTCGTCCCGTTGGGATGGTCAGCGCGGGTCAGAAGGGCCTCGCCCCCGGCGCCGCGCACCACCGCGGCGATGCGCTGGTCATCGGTGGCGACGATCACCCGCGTCACCCGCCGGGCGCGGCGCACCTGATCCAGAACATGCAGGATCAGCGGTCGGCCGGTTTCGGCGGCCAGCATCTTGCCGGGGAAGCGGGTTGAGCCGAAGCGGGCGGGGATGACGGCGATGGCGTGCACGCGCGGCCCTTCCTGCGAACTCACTCGGGCGGCGCCCAACTCGAGTCCGACTTCAGCCCAGGTCAGGCCGAGGTCCCACCAAGATCACGGATGAGCTGATCGACTTCCTTGCGCTTGGCGCGGATGTCACGAAAGCCGATGTTGCGGCGGAGGATCGTCGAACAGATGTCCGCCGCCTCCTTGGCCATGGCCAGCGAGCTCTCTTCACGACCGACCGCGAGCATCGAGGTCATGAGGTCGTACTTGATCTCGAGTTCGCGATCCCGATCGGTCGAGTCGAGCGCCTGATGGGCTTCGCGGAACTCGCCGATGGCCTCCTGATGCCATCCCTCGGCTGCGAAGCAGCGTCCGAGCATCCACGCCGCCTGCACTCGGAAGCGAGTTTCCTCCTTGGCGGACTGGAAGGCGGGCATGGCCGCTTCGTAGTTGCCGCGCTCGAACTCCAGACGACCGAGTTCATACCGGATGGTCTTGTCGGTGGGGTAGCGCTCGGCCCGCTCGCGGAACTCCGCGGACTCGAGGGTCAGAAGCGCTTCCCGCGCCTCCGCGACGGCGGTGGTCGCGGCGAGGTCATCGGGATTGGCGGCGGCGGCCTCACGGGCAGAGCGAAGGCTTCGCCGCGCCTGGGAGATGCGCAGGTCGCCTGCGGACATCCTGAATCGATACTCGTTGAGGTCGCGGAAGGCCTTCATGTAGACCTGATGGGCCTCGTCTTCGAGCGACTCGTTCTTTCGCAGGAGCTGGCCGTACTTGGAGACCGCTTCCGGCGAAAGCGGATTCGCGTCATAGATGGCCTTGGCCCGTTCCAGCGTCCGTGCTTCGGCCTCGGCGCCGCCGGCGAGGGCCTCGGCCTCTTCCAGCGCCCGCTGCTTGTCTGCATCCTTGACGAAGGTGCGGAAGCCGCCCTCCTGCCCGGCGTTCTGGGCATAGCCGCCGGCGGTGATCGCCCGCTGCGCGGTCAGCTCCTTGAGTTCGGCCACCAGGGTGTTGTCGCTGGGGTCGAGCCGTACTGCCGCTTCGCCGCACTGGAAGGCTTCGTCCCATGCCCCGACTCCGGCGAAGGCCTCCTTGGCGTGGGCGAACATCTTCTTCGAGGGCTTCTTCTGCTTGAAGACGATGTTCTTGATCCGCGGCGCAATCCACTTTCCGTACTCCATCTGCTGGGCCTTGGCCGCGGCTTCCAGAGTCTCGAGCGCCAGACTGAGGTTGTTGAGGTCGCGCATCCACGCAAACTCGGCGGCGGCGAACTTGTCGATCGGTCCCGGACCGTCGATTGCCCGGATCTCCTTGCCCGACGCCGGCTTGCCGCCCTGATTGAAGAACTGCACCGCCGCATCCCACATCCTTTCGTGGGCCGTCATCTCTGCGGGGTGGAGCTTGATGCCGCTCGCAAAGCAGGTGAGGGCGTATTCGTAGTTGCTCGCCGCCGACATGGTCCGGGCGTGGTCGAACCACTTCCGGGCCTTCTCGGGATTTGGTTCGAAGCCTCCGCTGCCCAGCGAACCCGGTGGCGTGACCGGCCCACTCTCGCCTGCAGGCGTGGAGGGCGAGCCGGATGCGGCCGGTTGTCCCGGTGGGGACTTGTCCGACGACCTCTTGAAGGGGAACCAACTCGGCATGGCGCGATGCAAGCGACGATTCGTCGGACCGGCGCGGAGGGGGCTCCGCGCAGAGACGCGGTTCCGTGAGCCGCCGACGAGGGCGAAGGACTTCGAGCCACCCCAAGGCGGGCTCGATTGGATGCGAACGAGCGGAGGAACGCCAGAGGGCCGTCCCGCGGCGAGTAGCATACCCGCATGAGCGTCGACCCATCGAAGCTCGGGATCGTCCATTTTCCCGCAGACGTCCTCCGGCGCAAGGCGAAGCCCATCGTCGCCTTCGACGATCTCGTGGGGGCGGTTGCGCGCCGCATGTTCGAGCTGATGCACGAGGCCGAGGGAGTGGGCCTGGCCGCGCCTCAGGTCGGACTCCCGTGGCGGATGTTCGTCGCCAACAGTCGCGAACCAGGCGACGAAGATCGGATCTACATCAACCCGAAGCTGACCTTCGATGGCGGTCTCGTGCCCCACGACGAGGGCTGTCTGAGCCTCCCGGGAATCCGCGCCGACATCCGTCGACCGTCCCACGTGACCATCGTGGCTTTGGATGCGCAGGGACGGGAGTTCACCATGACCTCCGGCGGCTTCCCCGCCCGAATCTGGCAGCACGAGAACGATCATCTCGACGGCGTCCTGATCCTCGATCGGATGACCACGATCGATCGCATTGCGACTCGCCGGGCAGTGAAAGATCTGCTTGCTGCGGCGGAAACCTGAGCGTCCATGCGTCTTGTCTACTTCGGCTCCGGCGCCTTTGGTCTTCCGACGCTGGAGGCCCTGCTCGCCAATCACCAGATTCTCCTCGTCGTCACTCAGCCCGACCGCCCTGCGGGGCGGGGTCGGGAACTCGCGGCCACCCCGGTCGGCCAGAGGCTTGCGGCTGCGGGCGTTCCCGTCCTCAAGCCCGACAAGGTGAATCTGCCGGAGATCCGCGAGCAGATTCGGGCGGTCGCCGCCGACGCTTTTGTGGTGATCGCCTTCGGTCAGAAGCTCGGGCGCGAACTGCTCGCCGATCGCTTCGCCATCAACCTTCACGGATCGCTCCTGCCTCGCCATCGCGGCGCCGCGCCGGTCAACGCCGCGATTCTCTCGGGCGACGAACGCACCGGAGTGTCGGTGATCACTCTCGCCGAGCGCATGGATGCCGGGGAGATTCTGGCCGAGCGATCGACCGCAATCGGCGCCACCGAGACCGCGGGGGAGCTGCATGACCGACTCGCCCTCCTTGGTCCGGAGGCGGTGCTCGCGGTGCTCGCGGCCGAGTCCGAGGGTCGGACGAGCCGTCGCGCCCAGGACGAAGCTCTGGCCACTCGAGCCCCGAAACTCTCCCGCGCCGACGGCGTGGTGAGCTTCGATCGCTCCGCGCGGGAGATCCGCTGCCGAATCAACGGGCTCTCGCCATGGCCCGGAGTCGAACTGCGAGTGGGCGGCATCGACCTGAAGGTGCGACGAGCGGGGGAGTGCCCGCTTGAAAGCGGCGAGTCGGCGGTACCGATCGGCACGCTCCTTGGGCGCGGGCGCGTGCGCTGCGCCGATGGGGCCGTCGAACTGCTGGAGGTGCAGCCGCGCGGAGGGCGGGTGATGCCTTTCGCGGACTTCGCCCGCGGGCGCGATCTGGTCAGCGGGGCGCGGGTCGAGTCGGCGAGCCCGACGGGACCAGCCCCGCGAACGTCCGGCCGTTCGGGCGTCGAGCGCTTCCGCAGCGGCTCGCGTGGACGTGCAAACCCAATCGAGGTGCTGCTTCGGCTCTTCGCGCGAGGGCCGTCGGCCAGCGCCGCCGCGGAGCGGACGAAACAGAAGCGTGTCACGCGCGAGTCGAGCGTGGCGAGTTCGTTGAGCGCGGTGAGTGCTGTACCTGGTGTCACTGGTGGAAGCGCGGCGAGTGGCGCGGCCTCGAGCTCGACCATGACGCGACGAGCCCGGCGAGGAGAAACGCCACGCGGGACGAGTCGATCGGCGCTGCCGCTGCCCCCGCGAGTCGAAGCGCCGTTTCTCTCGGGGCGTCCGCTGCGCGAGCCTTACGCGGCAATTGTGGAGTCGATGCTCGAGAGCCATCGAATTCGAGTTCGCGGCTGGCGGAAAAGCATGAGTGGAATGGCCTGGCTGAGCCCCGGTCCCGATGGTGCTCTGACCCGCTGGATCGAAGTTCCCGAGCCGAGAAGCCCGATGAGCTGCTCGATCTTCCTTCATGAAGTCGGTCACCACGCAATCGGCATCGGCCGATTTCGCCCGCGATCGCTGGAGGAGTTCCACGCCTGGCGGTGGTCACTCCAGTCCATGCGCGACTGCGGCATTCCCGTGACCGCCGCCGTCGAGCGCCGGGTTCACGATTCGCTGCGCTACGCCGTCGCCAAAGCCGTCCGCCGCGGCGCCCGCACGATCCCGGCGGAGCTTGCGCCCTTTGCGGCAGCGGGGGTGGTGCTCGAGCGGTGAGTTCTGCGCGGTCGTGGCACCCATCTTGCGAGGGCGCGGCGCCCGGCGCGAGGCGTAGGAGAGGGCGGTGACCGAGCGAGCAAAAAAAGCCACGCCGAGACGACCGTGCGCGGATCGTCCCGACGTGTGCAGTGTGGGGCACGGAGGGAGGAGTCCAGATCCTCCGCACCGCCACAAGAGGAAGGAGTCAGCGAGGGGTGGACGCCCCCATGTTCAACGTGTTCGGATTCGCCGCGTTGCCCGACGCGCCAGGTGCACCAGCGCCAGCGGTCGAGGCCGCTGCGCCGGCAGCGGGCGCGGGAAGCCGTCCCGGCGAGCCGATGTCGCGACCGTTGAAGGGCGCGATCTGGCGGCACTCGATTGCGCCGGACTCGCCCTTCTTCGAGAGCGTCCAGCGAGCCCCCTGGTTGAGTGCGGTTGGATCAGTGGCGTCGCTCGCCCGGGGCGCGGCCAGGGCGATGCTCGGGCCTCCGGCGACCGAGACCTTGGGCCATTCGCCGCCGTTCTCGAGGTTGACTTCGCAGACCACGGCGCCGTTGGCCTCGACCAGCCGAAGGACCTCGTTGGTGGCCGAAGGGCTGTTGGCCAGCCCGCCCCACTTGACCGGGATGATCGTGTAGTTCGCAGACGCGTCGGTGGGGTCCCAGGCTTCGCGGAAGGTCGACTCGCTGACGGCATCGGCGTTGACCAGCACCGCGACCTCGCCCGGCTTGAGCGAGCAGGAGAAGCTCGACCACTGCTCGTTGGACTTGGTGTCCTCGTCGTCGAGCTTCCAATCGACGATCTCGGCCACCGAGTCGCCGAGATTGGCAATCTCCACCCACTCCGCTTCGCCATTGGCCTCGTCGGAGGCGGGGTTGTACATCACCTCGGTGATGACGACCTTGGCGGTCGTGGTGCGGGTCGTGGTGCTGATGGGGGCTGCGGAGACGGTCGGCGACGGC
>CAYXKH010000064.1:2631-7874 GCA_964465255.1 uncultured Isosphaeraceae bacterium | reverse complement strand
GGTCGTGGTGCGGGTCGTGGTGCTGATGGGGGCTGCGGAGACGGTCGGCGACGGCTTCGCCCCGTCGCGGTTCCCGACGCCGCTCGTGTTCTTGGCGGGGGCGGCGGCGACGAGGGTGGCGCCGAAGAGGGCCGACACCGCGACTGCGGCGATGATTCGGGTGGCCCGAAGGCCCCGGCAGGTCGTTGAACCAAGTGCGAGGAGCGCGGTCGACTCCGCACCTGCGCCTTGAATGGGCCCGCTCGCCGACTGAAGTGATGCATGCTGCGCTGACATAAGTGATCTCCCGGAAAGGACCTTGACCGTCAGACGCTGACGGAGGTGGACGCCTCCCGGCACGCCGGGCAGACGACTCGCTCAAGGCGACGATTACGATACTGGTCCCGTGTCCAGCCTTCGGAAAAACCGGGAAAACGCCGATGTGCGCCGTTCCAGGAAGCTGATGTGAAACCACTTGATCCCCAGTGCCCGACGGCCGCCCTGCTGCTCGCGGCGTACAGCAAGGGCGTCTTCCCCATGGCCGATCCGGAGCGCGGCGAGATCGACTGGTACGAGGTCGAGCCGCGCGGGGTCCTGCCACTCGATTCGTTCCATGTGCCACGCACATTGGCACGGCTTGTGCGGCAGCAGCGTTTCGAGATCCGCGTCGACAGCGCGGTGAGCCAGGTGATCGGGGCCTGCGCCGGAGACCGCTCGGCTTCGAATCGCGGCTGGATGAGCGCCGCCCTGCGGCACGCCTACGAGGAACTGGCGGCGCTCGGACACTGCCACAGCGTGGAAGCGTGGTTGAAGGGACATCTGGTCGGCGGGCTTTACGGCGTGCGACTCGGCGGAGCGTTCTTCGGCGAGTCGATGTTCGCGCGGCCGGAGCGCGGAGGCAGCAACGCGTCGAAGGTCTGCCTCGTCCATCTGGTCGAGCGCCTTCGCGCGGGCGGGTTCCGGCTGCTCGACACCCAGATGGTGACCTCGCACATGGAGCAGTTCGGGGCGATCGAAATCCCCGCGCGCACCTACCGCGCGCTCCTGAAGGAGGCCCTGGCCTCTCCGGCGCAGTGGGATTCGTCGGGATCCGCCTCGACGCGCTCGTGACCGTTTCAGAACTCGCCCTGCCTGCGGCCGGCTGCGGCTTCGGCAACGCGGACGCTCTGAAACAGTCTCCTGCTCCCTCCTACTCCTCGCCGCCGAGGAAGCTGGCCAGCCGCTGTCGACGCACGGGATGCTGGAGCTTGCGAATCGCCTTGCTCTCCACCTGCCGCACGCGCTCGCGGGTCACCTTGAAGATGCGCCCGACTTCTTCCAGGGTGTAGGTGTATCCGTCGCCGATGCCATAGCGGAGCTTCAGGATTTCGCGCTCGCGATAGGTCAGGGTCTTGAGCACGTCGTTGATGCGGGCCCGCAGCATGTCGCTGGTGGCGCTCTCCGACGGACTCTCCTGCCTTTCGTCCTCGATGAAGTCGCCGAAGTGGCTGTCTTCGCTCTCGCCGACCGGACGATCGAGCGAGATCGGATGGCGCGAGATCTTCATCACCCGACGAGCTTCCTCGACGGGCATCTTGGCCCGCAGGGCGATCTCCTCGACGGTCGGCTCGCGGCCGAGTTCCTGAAGCAGGTGCTTCTGGATGTTCCGCAGCTTGCTCATGGTCTCGATCATGTGGACCGGAACGCGGATGGTGCGGGCGTGATCGGCGATGGCTCTGGTGATGGCCTGTCGGATCCACCACGTCGCATAGGTCGAGAACTTGTAGCCGCGCTTGTACTCGTACTTGTCGACCGCCCGCATCAGTCCGGTGTTGCCTTCCTGGATGATGTCGAGGAAGGGGAGCCCGCGGTTGCGGTACTTCTTGGCGATCGAGACCACCAGTCGCAGGTTGCCGCCCGAGAGATCGCGCTTGGCCTGCTCGTATTCGCCGAAGACCCGCTCGATGCCGCGGACGCGCTGTTCGAGCTGCTCGGGATCTTCAAGCACCAGCGAGCGCAGCCCGTCGAACTCCTCCTTGATCACGTAGAGATCTTCGGGGTCGTAGCGATCGGGGTGCTTCTCGGCCTTGTGCATGGTCCGCAGCAGATCGCGGATCTTGCGGTGGACCGCCTGGAGTTTCCGCAGCAGCGGCTGGATGCGACCGGTGCGCAGGCAGCACTCCTCGAGCAGGGTGGCGACCTTGCGACGGCGCCGTTCGATCTGCTTGCGCAGTTCCGCGCGGCGCGTGGCCGAGCAGTTGGGGGCCTCGAGCGACTCCCAGTCGTCGCGATTGAGCGAGAGGAGCTTGCGGACCGTGCCGAGATTGAAGGGGATCCGCGCCGCCACCTTGTCCTTGGCGTTCTCCTCGGCGGTCGAGATCCGCATGGTGCGGTCGAAGGGAAGGTTGCCGTCGTGGACCTGCTGGAGGATGTCGACCGCCTGGCTTGCGGCGTAGTCGCTCTCGAGCACTCGGCGACGGAAGATCATCCGCGTGGTCTCGATCTTCTTCGCGAGGCGGATCTCCTCCTCGCGGGTCAGCAGCGGGATCGTTCCCATCTGCGTGAGGTACATCCGGATCGGATCGTCGATCCGCTTCGAGCCCTGCTCGGCGATGGCCTGTTCGACCACGGCCTGGGCCTCGGCGTCGTCGAGGATCTCCTCCTCGATCTCCGATCCCGGCTCCTCTTCGACGACCACGACCGTGGGCTCGCCGTCCTCGACTTCGGCCTCCTCGTCGACCATGCGGATCTTGGTCGGTTTCGGGGCCTTGCGCGGATCGTCGCGCTGGAACTTGAGCTCGGTCTGGAGCGGCGCCTGGAAGGTGGTGTAGTTGTTGCGCCGCACCTCGGGCTGATCGATCATGAGGATCCCGAGCTCGTCGACGAGGACGAGCAGCTCGTCGAGCTTGTCGGGATCGACCATCTGATCGGGGAGCACGGTGTTGAGCTCCTCGTAGCTGATCCACTTGCGGGTCACGCCGAGCGTGATGAGTTCGCGAAGCGGCGGATGAAGATCGGGAATCGGCACGGTCACGTCTGTGGCTCCGATGCGGAAGGACTGGCAGGATTCCGAGCGGGGGACGCGAGGGACATGGTCCAGTCGCCTGCCCCGCTCAGCGGGAGGAGAAACGGGTGAATGCGGCGGGATCGTGTCCACGCTGCCTGGCAAGAGTCAGTCGGCGCTGCGCTTCCTCGAGATCGTTGGTCAATGGTGGACGATCGGGCTCATCGACACCGCGGCGGCGTCGAGCGGCATCGAGCGCCGCGCAGGTCTGATGGAGGAGTTCGATTGCAGTTTCGAGCCGTCCAGCGGTTCGCTTGTCCGCAACCAGGTAAAGGTCCGATGCTAGCGCTCGCGCCGCAGGCTGGGCAAGGTTTGCAAGCAGCGTCTGCATGCCGACTTCGGTGTGCGTCGCCAGGGCTTCTTCGAGAAGTGGCAGGACCGATTGCGCCAGCGACCGGCTGGAGCGCGTCGAGAACATGGCTGCGGGCCACGCTTCGACGACCGGGAGACGGTGCCCATCGCCGGCGTCGACCCGCTCGCTGCAGAGTTCGGGATGCCGAAGCAGGAGCCCCAGCAGATCGCCCTCGGCACGCTGCATCGCGGTCGACGTGGGGACTTCCTCGAATGCGGGAGCGTCGTCGATGGCGAGGGCCTCCGACTTGCCCTCCATTTGGTCCTCGTCTTCGATCCGGGCCGGTCGCAGCGCCGATCGAGCTGCGGGCATCGCCGCCTCGAGGTCGGCGACCGGAAGGCGCACGCGGCGTGCGAGCTCCTCCAGCACCAGCCGGCGGCGGAGAGGCGTGGCCGAGCTGAGACCGAGTTCGGCCAGGCGTCCGAGAAACGCCTCGATGCGCTGCTGCCGCGCCGAGATCGAGGTCGCCGCCGCAAGGCCTTCGGTGAAGCGATCAAGCAGGAACGAGAGAATCGGAATGCGCGCCGCCATCGCCGCCGCGAAGCGCTCGCGGCCGTCGGGGCGGCGCAGGAGATCGTCGGGGTCGAGGCCATCCGGAAGGACGCAGACGTCCACTTCGATGGGCTCGGCGAAGAAGACCCCCGCGGCTCGCTCGGCGGCCTTGAGCCCGGCTTCGTCACCATCGAACAGCAGCGTCACCCGCTCGCAGAATCGGCGGAGCACTCGGGCGTGGTCGGCGGTGAGGGCCGTGCCGAGCGTGGCGACGGCGTTTCGGAATCCGGCGCGGTGACAGGCGATGACATCGGTGTAGCCCTCGGTCACGATCGCCTCGCCGGCGTCGATGATCGGCCGTCGCGCCAGGTGCAGGCCATAGAGCGTGCGGGACTTGTTGAAGACGTTCGATTCGCTGCTGTTGAGGTACTTGGGCTCGTCCGCCGGATCGAGTTTGCGGGCGCCGAAGGCGATGGCTCGCCCGGCCTCGTCGCAGATCGGAAAGATGAGGCGGTTGCGGAAGGCGTCGTAGACGCCCTCGCCGTTCGGCCGGCGCTTCAGCAGGCCCGCGGCGACGAATGCGCCCTGGTCGAGCTGTCGAGCCTTGACGAGTTCGACCAGATCGTCCCACGAGTCCGAGGACACGCCGAGCTGGAACTGCTCGACCATCTCGTCGTCGATGGCCCGCTCCGTCAGCATCGCGGTCGCGGCGGTTGCGGTCGGACTGGTGCTGCGCCCGGCGCGGGCCGCGTTGAGGAGCTTGCGCCAATAGACCAGCGCCGTGCTGTTGGCCTCGATGAGTGCGTCGCGGTCGACGTGAGGCTCGCCATCGCGCCGCGCCGCTCGGCTGGGAGGTGCCAGCGTGATCCCCGCCCGCTGGGCGAGGAAGCGGAGCGCTCCCGGAAAGTCCATGCGGAGGTGCTCCATCACGAAGGTGATGGCATTTCCCGCGGCGCCGCAGGAGAAGCACTTGTAGAAGGCGCTGCCCTTGTGGGTGACAACCGCCAGCGACGGGGTTCGATCGTCGTGGAAGGGACACAACCCGACGAACTCGCGACCGCGCCGCTTGAGCGAGACATGCTCGCCGATCAGCGCGGCCAGATCAGTGGCGGCCAGCACTCGATCGCGATCCGCGTCGCTTCGAAGTCCACCGGATGAATTGCTGTCGCTCGAGGGTGTCACGCGGGAGGTTTCATTCGTGCAGTCGACGATTCGGGGCGATCGAAACGGAAGTCAGTCACGCTGCGGCCATTCTGCGACGGGACTCGTCGGACGAGTCCTTCGCTGCAGTCCACCCAGTCCCCGCGCGGTCCCCGCGCGGTCCCCGCGCAGTCCCCGCGCGGTCCCAACGCGGTCCCAACGCGGTCCCAACGCGGT
>CAYXKH010000064.1:0-2531 GCA_964465255.1 uncultured Isosphaeraceae bacterium | reverse complement strand
CGCGGTCCCAACGCGGTCCCAACGCGGTCCCAACGCGGTGCGAGACGAACGGGAGCGCTCGGGAACTCCTCGGAAGTGACTTACCGCCCGCGGTGAGCAGGATCGTTTCAACGACCCGATTCCTCACCTCGAGAGGAGTGCGAAGTCACACTGAAGAAGCCCCGTCGACGGCAGCTTGCGTTCCTGAACTCGTGGCGCCGGCGCGAAAAGTGAATTGTTCCTGCATACCGAGCGTGCCGGACGGTGACCCGAAGGTCGGGTGCCGGGGACGGTTGGAGCAGATGAACCTCAGTCGAGCTGGACGACGGATAAAGGCTACGCCAGAGCAGTGGGAGGTCAAACGGAGGAGGCCAAAATTCGACCCTTCACCCTTGACAGGCGCGGCGAAAGAACACTCGCTCGACGCATGCTCGAAGAAACAGGTCCTAGTTTGAGGTCAACTGGATCGCCGACCCGCCCCGCACGGTCCTCGAACGCCAGGCGGTCGCTCGGACCTCGGTCCGCCGGCTCAGGCGGCCGCAGCGGCCTTCAGCTTGCGGGTGTAGTTGTACTTGCGGCGCATCGGCTTGGTCACCAGGCCCTGGCGGATCGCTCGGGTCGAGACCTTGATCCGTACCGGAGCGCCGTCGATCACGGCCGAGACCATCTGAAGGTTCGGCTTGAAGGACCGGCCGGTGCAGGAGGTGATCTTCTTGCCGATGCCGCCGAGGTACTTGGCGCGGCCGCGGTAGCGGAGGCTGTTTCCAGAACGGGTCTTGGCACCAGTGAAGTGGCAAACGCGAGACATGGCGGAAGATCCAAAGGGGGGCTGCGGACTGCGGAGAATCGCGGAGGATAGCGAGAACTCCGGCGGAAGGTCAACCCCCGCCTCGGATTCGGGTCTTTCGGCGACCCGTCACCCGCCTCGGCCGCGGGGGCTCGGGTCGCGCCGGGCCGCCCCCAATGCAGCAGCCAGTACCGCAGCCAGTGCCGCAGCCAGTGCCGCAGCCAGTGCTACTCCCGGTGCCGCTCCCAGTGCTGCTCCCAGTGCTGCTCCCCATGCCGCGGCGGTCGTACGATCGCGGCCATGCCCACGTCCCTCTCCGGCCCGGATCTCTTCGCTTCGCGGACTCAGCAGACCCTCTCTCGCCTGGCGGAAAGCGGGCAGTTGAAGAGCCTGCAGATGATCGAGGGCCCGATGGGGCCGACCATCCGGCTGCGAGAGTACGGCGAGGTCGCCTGCTTCTGCTCCAACAACTATCTGGGGCTGGCCAACCACCCCGCAGTCGTCGAGGCGGCCATCGAGGGAATCCGCCGCTTCGGGGCCGGGACCGCCTCGGTGCGATTCATCTGCGGAACCTTCACGGCCCACGAGGAGCTCGAAGAGACCATCGCCCGGTTCTACGACGTCGAGGCCTCGTACACCTTCAGCTCGTGTTGGAATGCCAACGAAGCGATCTTCCCGACGCTCTGCGAACCCGGCGACATCATCATTTCGGATGAACTCAACCACGCCTCGATCATCGACGGGGTGCGTCTCGCGGCGGTGATCAAGAAGGGGCTGCTCAAGACCGTCTATCGCCACAACGACTTCGCGGCGCTGCGCGCCAAGCTGGTCGAGGCCCGTGACAATCCGGAGATGACCGGCGTGATCTGGGTGGTCACCGACGGCGTCTTCTCGATGGAGGGCGACATCGCCGACCTGCCCGCGATGCGCGACCTGTGCGACGAGTTCGGGGCGCTTCTGGTCGTCGACGATTCGCACGGGACCGGAGTGATGGGGAAGACTGGTCGCGGCACGCACGAGCACTGGGGTTTGCCCGGAAGCGCAATCGACTTCATCACCGGCACGCTCGGCAAGGCCCTCGGCGGCGCTGCCGGAGGGTACATCGCCGGCAGCCGCGCCGGAATCGACATGCTCCTGCAACGGGGTCGTCCCACGCTCTTTTCGAATGCCCTGCCGGCCACCGTGGCCTGTTCGGCGCAGCGGGCCATCGAGATTGTGATGCGCGAACCCGAGCGGGTGGCCCGGCTGCGCTCGAATGTCGAGGCCGCACGAGCCGCGATCCGCGCTGCCGGCTTCACCGTGCTCGACTCTCCGACGGCGATCTGCCCGATCATCGTTCACGACACCGCCAAGGCCATCGCCATGAGTCGGCGACTGCTCGAACTCGGAGTCTTCGCCATCGGATTCGGCTTCCCTGTCGTCCCCGAGGGGCACGCCCGCATCCGCGTGCAGATTTCGGCCGCTCATGAGGCGACACATATCGAGAGTCTGGAGCGTGGACTGAAGACGTTGCGGAAGGAGTTTGGGAACTGAGGCCGGCCGCGACGCGAGCGTGAGGGAGCAGATCGGCCGCGACGCGGCCTTGCAGGGGGCAGCAGTGGGTTGCACGAATTGGTGCGTGCGCGGGGGTGCGATGCCCCGGCGTGCCTCTGCTCGATTCGCTCGCGCAGGCGTGGCGCCCAACGCCGTGAACGAATCACGCCCGCAGCGCCGCCGAGCCCCAGCTCGGCGTACGGCGACGCCAGTCGCCGTGAAGAGCGGCGAT
>CAYXKH010000063.1:2264-14177 GCA_964465255.1 uncultured Isosphaeraceae bacterium | reverse complement strand
TCCCTGCTCCCTGCTCCCTGCTCCCTGACTTCTTCCGCTCAGCGGAAGAAGTCGTTCGGGTCGTAGATGAACCAGTAGTCGAAGGGCATGAGGGGTGGCAGGGTGACGTAGCGGTTGCCCTTCTCGTCCACCTGCATGTCCTGCATCCAGAATGGCAGGCTCGTCCGGGCACCGGTGGGCTGGTCGCGGAATCCGGATTCCCTGATCTCGGCCACGACGTGATCAACCCACTTGAGTTCCCGGGCCTTGTCCGCGAACGCTTCCCAGTCGCCGTTCGAGTTGTTCTCGTACATCTTCTTGACGAACTCGTCGTAGGAGATGCCCATCTTCTTCGCGACCGGATCGGCGAGGCGCTTGGCCCACTCCATTCCCATCTTCAGCGACTCGGACTGCTGTGTGAGGTTGCCGGACATGCCGCTGCTCATCTGGTGGTGGAGGATGATCGCATTCGGCAGGCAGTACGAATGCGGTGCGAGCGTGGTGATGACCGCCGCCATGCTGGCCGCGAAGCTCTTCACCACCACATGCACCGGCGCGGGGCTGGTGCTGATGGCGTTGACGATGCGATATCCCTCCATCACCGAGCCGCCGGGCGAGCTGTCGATGACGATGAAGATGGGATCGCTCTTGGAAGCGTTGTTGAAGAAGTCGATGCGGTCGGAGACGTAGTCGGCGGTGCCGGCGGAGATCGGACCGTTGAGCGAGATGCGGCGATCACTGACCCAGAGCGTTTCGCCTTCGAGCGGAGCGGCTCGCCGGGCCACCGGATCGGCGACCTTGGCTGCCGCCTGATCCTGGGCCGTGCGGATCTCGAGCTTGTTGCGAAGGCCCATGATCTCGGCCTCGATGCTCTGCTTGACCAGCGCCGCATCCATCTGCGCTGCCTTGACCTGCTCCTGGCGGACCGCGTTCTCCGTCTGGAGCTTCTGCGACTCGAGTCGGAGCTTGGCCAGATCGGACTCCAGCTCGGACGCGGCGACGCGGGCCTCGAGGGCCTTCTGCGAGAGCGTGCTCTCGACCGATGCGTTGGTCTTGTCCTGGCGGGTCTTCTCGAGTTGAAGTTCGGCCTGCACCCGGGCGACCTCGCTGCGCATGGAGGCGAGCTCCTGCTCGAGCTTGGCCTGTTCGAGGGCGGCACGGGAAGCGATCTCCTGCCGTTCGAGTTCGGCCTTGACCAGTTCGTTCTTCTGCCGCTGCTGCATCAACTGATATTCGGTGGTCAGCTTCTGGAGCTCGAGCTGCATGCCCTCGACCTCCTTCTTGGCGGCTTCCCGAGCGAGCTCCTCCGCAGACTTCTCGACCG
This sequence comes from uncultured Isosphaeraceae bacterium, assembly GCA_964465255.1. GTDB lineage: Bacteria > Planctomycetota > Phycisphaerae > Phycisphaerales > SM1A02 > CAYXKH01. The sequence continues at coordinate 12,874 of CAYXKH010000063.1, read as the reverse complement.
GCTTGGCTGCCGGAGTGTCACTGGCCTTCTCCGCCGGAGGCGGGGCGGTCTCGTCGGCATGGAGCGACGGCGCCGCAATGAGCGCCGTTCCGAGGCACGCGAGAAGGGGAAGACCCGAGCGAAGGCGAATCGACATTGGTTGACTCCAGTGAGACGTGGGTGGGGAAACGGAAGAGTGGCATCCTCCGGTCCGACGCAGCAGGGATTGTGAGGCAAACGAGTGATGAGACGGACGCTTGCAGGCCGAAGTTCGTCAAGTTGGCAGATAGACGGCCATCGGGGCGGGGCGTCAGCCGGGATTGGGAACCCGATTCACCAGCCAATTGGCGAGGCCGATTGGCGAGGCCTTTCATCCTTCCAGAGAGTTCTCCGCCCTCCGGATCGCGGGGTACAGCGCCCGGAATCGACCGAGGGCCGCCGCGAGCTCCGGATGGGTGACCGGGCGTGCGACGGCACTGTCCAGTCCCGGTGTGTCCAGTCCGGGCCTGTCCAGTTCGCCGGAGCCGCCCGCCGGATGCTCGATCTGGGCACGCCGTGTTCCTTTCAGAGCGCCTGCGTCCGCCCCGATTCCCTCCGCCCCGATTCCCTCCGCGGCCAGTCGGGCCGCGCCAAGGGCGCTCGATTCGACGATCTGGGCCCCGACCACCTCGCAGCCGAAGACGTCGGCACACAGTTGCCGCCAGAGCGGGCTTCGGGCGCCTCCGCCGGCGAGCGTCAGTCGGGTCACTGCGAGACCGGTTCCGCGCAGCAGATCGAGGCAGTCGCACAGACCGAAGGTGACGCCTTCGAGGACGGCGCGGGCAAGGTGCCCTCGAGTGTGTCGCCCGGTGAGGCCCAGGAACGCGCCGGTGGCGTTGGGGTCGGCGTGTGGGGTGCGCTCGCCGCTGAGGTAGGGGAGAAAGGTGACCCCGTCGGCTCCGGGCGGCGCGCTCGACGCGAGGGTGTCGATCAACTGATACGGATCGATCCCGCGGCGTGCGGCCTCGGCCACTTCCGGGAGAGCGATGGTGTCTCGGAACCAGCGCAGGCTGGCGCCGGCGCTGAGCATTACGCCCATCTGATGCCAGCGGCCGGGGACGGCGTGACAGAAGGCGTGAAGGCGGCCCTGGGGATCAGGCCGATGCGTGCGTCGCGGCGCGAAGACCACTCCTGAGGTTCCAATCGTCACCGAGCACGCGCCCTCGTCGCGGAGTCCGAGGCCGAGAGCACTCGCGGCCTGGTCGCCCGCACCAGCAACGACCGGAGTGCCCGCCCGCAGTCCCGTCTCCTTCGCGGCGTGGAGGCCGACGGTCGACGTGACCTCCATCGACTCGAAGGTCGGTGGCAGCAGGGCCGGATCGAGATCGAGGGCCGCCAGCAGTTCGGCGCTGTAGCGCCGCGCCCCGACGTCGAACATCGCCGTGCCCGAGGCGTCGGAGACGTCGCTGGCAAACGCCCCCGTGAGTCGCCAGCGCAACCAGTCCTTGGGCAGCAGAATCTGCCGCGTGGCCGCGAAGACCGCAGGCTCGTGAGTGCGCACCCAGAGGAGTTTCGGCAGCGTGAATCCCGCGTAGACGCGGTTTCCGGTCATCCGCACAAGCCCGTCGAGGCCGAACCGTTCCTGGAGCTGGTCGCACTCCTCGGCGCTGCGCTGATCGTTCCAGAGGAGGCAGGGCCGGAGCGTCGCACCGTTCGCGGCAAGCAGCACCAGTCCGTGCATCTGCCCGCTGAGACCGATGGCTCCGATCTCCGCCGCAGCCCCGGGCACCATCCGCCACAGCCCGCGCAGCGCTTCGATGGTCGCCTGCCACCACAGGTTCGGATCCTGCTCGCTCCACTTCGGACGGGGCGTCGAGAGCACGCAGGGCGCTCCCGCCATGGCGACGACCGCCCCGTCGGTTCGCAGGAGAAGCGCCTTGACCGCGCTGGTCCCGAGGTCGATGCCGAGCGTGAGAGTTCCCATGGGGAGGCAGATGCCGTCGCGGGCCTGACCCCGGTCAGTACACGCTCTCCGGGAAGTAGTAGTTCTTCGCGTTCTCCGGGGTGATCAGCTCGACATCGATCATCAGGTGCCGCGGCATGTAGCGCATCACTTCCTTCCGCTTGCCTCCGGAGAGGACGCTGCCGGCGAGATGCATGCCGGTTGCGATCATCGATGGGGGATAGGTGACGTCGGCGGGGAACATCGGGTCCTTGTCCATCACTCGCTTGACGATGTCCTTCATCCCGGCGCCTCCCAGGATCCAGACATCTTCGAGACCCTTCTCGCGCAGGGCCTGCTCGGCGCCGAGGGCCATGTCGTCGTCGGAGGCCCAGATGGCCGTGACATCCGGAGACTTCTGAAGCAGCGTTTCGGTCACTTCGAGGGCCTTCTGGCGATTCCAGTTGGCAGCCTGCTGTCCCACGATCTGAATCCCCGGCTCGCTGCGGAAGACGGCGAGCGCCGCGTTCACGCGATCGGTGTTCACCGTGGAGGGGATTCCCTCGAGCACGATGATCTTCCCCTTGGCCTTTCCCTTGCCGCCGAGCTTCTGGACCATGAACTCGGCGCTGGTGCGCCCGAAGGCCTTGTTGTCACCCTCGATGAAGATGTCGGCGACCGGCTTCAGGAAGCCGCGGTCGACGTTGACGATCAGGATTCCGCGGCTGTGGGCCTCTTCGGCAATCGGCGTGATCGGGGCAGACTCGGTCGCGAGAATCACCAGGGCGTCGACGCCCTTGGCCATCATGGTCTCGATGTCGGAGATCTGCTTCTCCGGAGTCTCGGCGGTGGCGATGGTCCAGTCGATGCCGGGATTGAGCCTGGCGCACTCCCGCGCCCACCACACCACGCCCGCGGTCCAGCCGTGATCGGCGGCCGGAATCGATACGCCGATGCGCGGGCGAGCGGCCTGCGAGGGGAGAGGTTGGGCGGTGACGGTCAGGGCCGCAATCGACGACGCCGCCCCGGACTGGAGCGCAGCGGAATCGAGGGCGGCTGGCTCCGCAGCCGTCGGCTCCTGGTTCGCGGCGAAGCCGAGCAGTGCAAGCACGCCGACGCCTGCGAGAGCGCCGCACGCGACACGATGAAGAGAAGTCAGGGTTGGCATGACCGCAGAGAATACAGCCGGCGACGCAATCGGTCGGCAGGCACCTGCGGCGACGCGCGGGTTCCCCGCCGTCCGGGCTCAGCGATCGGCCGAGCTGCGCTGGACCAGCACCGCCAGCACGATGACCGCGCCCTTCACTGCACCCTGCCAGTAGGGACTGACCCCGGAGATGGTCAGGAAGTTGGTGATCATCCCGAGAATGAGCACCCCGACCACCGTGCCCCAGACCCGCCCGAATCCACCGCGCAGGCTGGTCCCGCCGATCACGACGGCGGCGATTGCGTCGAGTTCGCTGCCGATTCCGAGCTGACTGGTCGAGACCGAATTCATCCGCGAGCTCTGCACGAGCCCGGCGACCGCGGCGAGTCCACCCATGATCACGTAGGCGCGGAAGCGCACCCAGCCGATGGCCACCCCCGTGTAGCGGGCCGCAGTCTCGTTGGCTCCGATGGCCACCAGATGGCGCCCGTAGCGACTGCGGGAGAGGAACCACTGGGCCACGACGGCAATCGAGAGCATGATCACCGTGCTCCACGAAAGCGTGAGTGGCTTGCCGGCGTTGTTGACGAGACCGGGGAGCGGGACGCCGCCGGTGCCGAGCATGCGGAAGATGGTGGCGCTCTGCGAACGGATCTCGCCCGCCTGAGCCATGGCCAGGGCAATCGAACGAAACGCCGCGAGCCCGCCCAGCGTGGCGATGAAGGGATTGATCCGCCCGAGGACGATCAGTCCACCGGTGAGCGAGCCTGCGGCCACGCCGGTTGCAATTGCGGCGGCGGCGCCGAGTGCGACCGCCGGAAGTTCGGACCACCCGGCGCCGATCAGGGCGTTCATGGTGGTGGTGCCGACTGCCGCGGCCAGCACCAGCATGCTGCCGACGGAGAGATCGATGCCGCCCGAGACGATCACCAGGGTCATGCCGATGGCGAGGATGCCCACCGGAGCATTCTGGTTCAGCAGGTTTCGAAAGTTCTCGACGTTGAGGAAGTCGCCACCCTGCTTCGCGGCGCTGACCGTGAAGATCAGGACGAAGGCGGCGAGCACGCCCCAGCGCTCGAGCACGCCGGCGAAACTGAAGCGGGTCTGCCGCGGCGGATGCGTTGGCGCGGGCGAACGGGGTCGGTTCGACGAGTCGACAGTCATGCGCTCTCCGCTGCGGCCGAGAGTCCGGAGGCGAGTCGGACCAGGCGAACTTCGGCATCGTGCCAATCGAGCTGTTCGCGCGACAGCTCGCCCACCAGGCGGCCCTCGCGCATCACCACCACGCGGTCGCAGAGCCCGATCAGTTCGGGAAGTTCCGAGCTGATCACCAGACACGCCAGGCCTTCTGCGGCGAGCTGGGCGATGAGGCGATAGATCTCTTCCTTGGCTCCCACATCGACCCCTCGCGTGGGCTCGTCGAGAAGCAGCACCGACGGTCGGGTGTGAAGCCAGCGGGCCAGGGCGAACTTCTGCTGATTTCCGCCGGAGAGCGTGGCGATGGGTTCCGACGGCCGAGCGCAGCGGATGGCCAGCTCGTCGATCCAGCGGCGAGTCACGGCGCGCTCGGCGCGGTGATCAATGCGCAGTCCGCCCAACTGACTGAAGCTGTTCAGCGACGGCAGCGTGGTGTTGGCAATCGACGACAGCGAGAGATGCAGACCTCGACCCTTGCGATCCTCGCTCAGGTAGACGACGCCGGCGCCCATCGCCTCGCGCAGGGTGCGGAAGCGCCTCGGCTGGCCCTCCAGGATGACTGCTCCGAGGGCCCGGCGGATTCCGACGACCGACTCGGCCAGTTCGGTCCGCCCGCTCCCGATCAATCCAGCCATGCCGACCACTTCGCCTGCAGCGATCTCGAGTTCGACACCTGCGTTGCTGGAGCTGGCATCGGCGAACGGGGCATCGGCAGGTCGCAGCGCTCGAAGGACCAGCCGCGGCACGCGCGGAGCCGACGCGTCACCAGGGCGCTGGCACGTCGGGCGACGCGGTGGGAAGATCGAGCCGAGCGGTCGACCGACCATCGACTCGGCGAGAGTGCCTTCGGTGATCGGGCGCTCGCGCGGATCTCCGACGGCAATCAGCGGCGCGGAGTGCGGCGCTCGCGGCGCGTGATGCGGCTGGTCGATCGGATGGGCTCCACGCCTCTGCCGCGCGAACTCGGCCACCAGCACTCCGTCGCGGAGCACACTGGCGCGGTCGGCGACGTCGATCACCTCGTCGAGATGATGGGAGATGAAGAGGATCGCTCGCCCTTCGTCGCGAAGTCGACGCAGGAGAGCGAGCAGCCGACTCGTCTCGCGCTCGCCCAGCACCGCGGTCGGTTCGTCGAAGATCAGTATGCGGGCCTCGGAGGCGAGACAACGGGCGATCTCGACGAACTGGGCCTCGGCGACCGAAAGGTGCCGGGCCTCGCGGCGGACATCGAGCTCGGCTCCGAGCAGCGCGAGCAGTCGCTCCGCCTCGCGTCGCTGCCGTCGTCCGTCGACGGCGAGCTTGAGGACCCCGCGGCGCGGTTCGCGGCCCAGCAGGATGTTCTCGGCGATGGTCAAGGTCGGCACCAGATTGAGCTCCTGGTGGACCATGGCAATCCCGGCGCGCAGGGCGTCGGCCGGTCTGGCGAAACTGACGGGGCGGTCGTCGAGGATCAGGCCGCCGGAGGTCGGCCTCGAGAACCCCGAGAGCACCTTCATGAGCGTGCTCTTGCCGGCCCCGTTCTCTCCGACGATGGCGTGGATCTCGCCGAGCCCGAAGCCAAGACTCACGCAATCGAGCGCCCGCACGCCGGGGTAGTCGACGCACACCCGCCCGGCGGCAAGGACCGCGGGCCGCCGCGGAGGGGGCGGGTGCTCTGTGGTGTTGGGCGCGACTGCCACCGGCATTCAGGCGTGAGCGTACGACATCTGGTGTGGACGCGGCCGGAGACCGCGCCCTCAGCTCCTGGCTGGCCGGCGAACCTTCACGCGGGACGGCTCGAGTTCGACGCGCACTCGAGTGTCGCCGCCGATTGTCATCTTGGCTTGTGGCTCGAACGACCGCAGCCGGAGGCGTCGCTTCCAGTGCACCGCGTGATCCCCTCCGCCGAGGGGTTGCCAGCCGTCGTCAGCTTCGATCTGTCCGCCACTCTCGAGTCTTAGTTCCGGGGGCGGCGGACCATTTCGCGAGGTCGCTCGCAGCGAGATGGTGACGGTCTCGTGGTCTCTCTCGAGCACCGTGGCGCGGATCGCCAGCGCGCGAGTGGCATGGGCCCGAAGCGACAGACGAAGTGCCGTCTCATCGTCAAAGCGGAGCCAGATCGTCGACTCGTAGACCCGGCTCGTCCTCACCGACAGCATCGCAATCAACTGAAGTGCTTCGCCGGGGGCAAGCGCCATCCGGTCGGGTGTTCCGACGGTGCAGCCGCAGCTCGAAGTCACGTCTTCAAGTCGGCGCGCCGCGGACGTGTCGTTCACCACCGTGAAGCGATGCTCGAGTTCGTTCGGATCACGATCGAGATCGACCGTGCCGAAGTCGTGCCCCACGGCGGGTTCGACGCGGAAGCCACTCGGCGCGAGAGGCAGAGGCAAGTCGGTGTCGACGGTCGTCAGCGACCTGCCGCCAGCGCTGATCCCCAAGCCGCCGAGACTGAGTGAGCCGCCGAGGGCGCAGCCAGCAGTCAGGAAGAGGAGCGCCAAGCGGGACCCGTTGAGTCGCTGTTCAGCCACGCGAGAGCTCCGAATCAGGGTTTGGCCACGCGCAATCGGAGGCCCCAGCCGACGATTGCCACAATGACCATGACTCCCGCCGCGATCATCGCCACGATCGCGAAGTTGAGGCTGGCGTACTTGTTCGGCGGGATCAGGGTCACTCGACTCGCTGGCGCTGCGGTTCCTGACACGCCCGGTCGCTCGGCGCCGTCACGCGGCGCCGCGGAGGCGTCGAGCGCTTCGCCCGCCGCGAAATCGTCTTGCGCGGCGTCGTCACTCGCCCTCTCGGCAGTCCCTCCAGCCGCGGCATCGTTCGAGTGATCGCTTCCTTCGTCGCTGGCCGGATCCTCGGTGGGGGCGGGCGTCGCGGATTCGAGGATCTGTTCCAGTTCCAGTTCCGACGGAAAGGTGAGGATCGGGGTCCTGGAGACGTAGACCACCCCATCGAGCGAGAACATGAGCGAGCCCTGCTGAATGGTGAGGCTTCGATCGGTGTCGATCAGGACTTCACCCGGGGCGAGGGTGAAGAAGCGATCGAGTTCCTGCGTGATCGCTCTCTCCTGCATCCGCTCGATCGATTGCAGGGTGAGCACCGATTCGGCCACCGCCACGACGTCGGGCGGATCGACGAAGGTCCGACCCGTGGCGATCAGGCGCGATGGGAGCCGACGATCGCCGAACTGGATCCAGTGTCCACCCTCACCGGCCTCGCCGCGACCCTCGGCTCCCGGTGCGTCCTCTGCGTTGGTCGGGCCCTCGAGAACCACCAGCGTTTCACTATGAAGGGTCGGCTCGCCAGCGTGAGACCGGGCCAGGAGCTGTGAGCGCACACGCACGAGCGAATGCGACGAACCCTCCGCGTGCTCCAGTGGCTCCGGATGAAACAGCCATGTGTCGCGCTGGCCGACCTGTTGTCGGGCGTTGCGCCACTCGGCCGTCAGAGTCAGCCCCTCCTCCGACTCCGCGCGGGTGACGATGGCGTCGGTGAGCGGTGTCCAGACATCACCCGACTCGCGCCGCTCACCGTCATAGCGATCGCCGATTCCGATCAACGCAGGAAACCACCAGAGCGAAGGCGTCAGCGCCGCGGACCGGTTGCGGCTGACCATCACCGGTTGACCGCTGAGGCGCAGCCAGAGGGCTTCTCCGTCGAAGCCGACATGGGTCAGCGGCTGCGTGAGACGACTGTGCCCGGATGCGTGGATCATCTGATCGATCTGGAGCACCCAATCACCGCGGAAGGCCATGCCTTGGACCTTCAGCTCCGGGCCACGCATCGACGGCGCACCTCGCGGCGGTCTCGACTCGCTCGTGGCCTGGAACGAGAACCGAATCGGCACGTTGGTCAGGGGCGCCGATGGAAAGGGCTGCATCTCACCCGCGCCCAGAGAGAGCGAGGCAAGAGTTGCAATCGCGGCGTCAATCACTGGACACATCAGTCGACCTCCTCCGGGGACCTTGCGGTGCACTACTCAATCCGCAATTGAATCACTCACGCATCGTTCGCGCTCTCTCGCTCGCTCTGGCCACGCCACGGAGGCCTCGGGGTCACTCCGTCCTACGTCGAACAGGCGTTGCGAGCGCAACGCATCCCGGTCAGTGTGGGCGTCCCGAGCAAACCGTTGCACTGGCACGGGGCGGTGAACTCGGGTCCGCAATCAGGGTCGGCGTTGGCTGTCTCGTAGCACTGAATGAAGGGGCTCCAGCCCGGCTTGCACTCCGCGATCTGAAGCGGGGCATCGCACCACGTGGCCATCAGCGGAGCGCCGGTGGGATCCTGATTGGCCGCACACCCTCCGCTGGGAACGCAGGGGTGCACACCCAGGTTTCGGCAGCTTCCAATGGCGACGCAGTTGTCCTTGCCCCAGCGCCAGCTCGGCGGTGTCGAAGGTGTCGCCGGTGGCTGTGTGTTGGGCGCGCCGATTGGGCTCCAGGTCGGTGGTGGCGTCCAGGGTGTCGCCTGGTGCGTCTGGCTCTGGCTCTGGCTCTGGCTCTGGCTCTGGCTTTGGCTCTGGCTTTGGGCCAGGGCTGTGGTCACTGTGCCCGAGGCGATTGCCGCGGTTGCGATTGCGATGGATGCCATCAATGGAATGCGGAAGCCAAACATGTGCAGATCCTCCAAAGGAGTGACGTTTCCCGGAAAGGCGACCCGGTCCCATCGGACCAAGCCAGGCGTCTGGCACAAACAGCGCCTCGCTGCCGCCGCGAGGCGTGCGAAAAAGCTACGGCCTGACAAACCAAAGACCGCCACGCTCGCGACGACTCGTGGTGAGCCACTCGTCGAGCTCGGCGACGACGGGCGTCCCGTCGAGGAGCCCCAGAATCCGCTGACAGGTCTGGGTTGCGAGCAGTTGTCGCCGCTCGTTGAGCGGCGCCAGTCTGCCGTCGGGACCGAGGGCTCCGGCGGTTCCTCCCGGCGAGCGCTCGGCGTCAGCAGCGGCCTCGACCATCCGACGCTCGAGGACGACAACACTGGCGAGATGCTCGGCGCGGAGAGCCTTGAGCGCTGCCAGACGCGACGCAAGGAGCGCTTCGCCCCCAGGCCCGGAAGCGGCACCTGTCGGAGCAGCGGGAGCAGCGGGAGCAGGGGGAGCAGGGGGCGCAGGGGGAGTGGCGAGGCGTCCGACTGGTGTGCTGGCGACGCGAAAGAGCAGCTCTTCCGCAAGGTCCGTTCCGACCAGATCAGGGCAGAGCTGGCGATACACCTCGCGCATCCACTGAATGGCGACGGTGGGGTCGTCCGATTCCCGTTCGAGCACAGTCGCGACGTTGGTGGCGGCGGAGAGCGTGGGAGCGCGGAGCGTTCGCATCACCTCTCGGCGCTTGGTCTTGAACGATCTCAGACTGGTGACGAAGACTTCCTCGCGGGCGCCGTGCGACGCCCCAGCCAAAAAGCCCGCGAGTCCCGACTCTTCGAGGGCCTCGACGCGCTGAAGGGTGAGATTGATCTGCTCGCGCCAGTTTCGGCCGATCGTCGCCAATTCGGCCGCGGCACCCGTGAGCTGGGCCTCGGGGTCTGTGACGATGAACGCCGCAAGGAGGACCGCGGGAAAATCCGCCCCGGGCGTGGTCGGGAGGACGATGGCAATCCGATCAAGGTCGGCTGTCGGGGCGATGACCATCGCGGGGCTTCTCGCCTGGGAGAGAGCCCGTCGGCGCCGAAGGCTCTCGAGAATCGACTCTGAGACCACGTCCAATGATGAGCTCGCCGCGGCCTGGGTCAACGGGGCGATCTGGGTCACAAGCGCCCGGTCGCACTGGTCGAATCCGCGGATGACCGACTGTCGCAGGATGAGCAGCATCCGGAACTGGGCCGCGGGGTCGCATGGTTCTGCGCCGCAGCCTGACACTGGCGACACACTCGACGCGGTTTCGGCCCGACCAGATCGCGTGCTGAAGGGAGCGCTTGCAGACCAGCGCTGGTACTCGATCGTCGCAGCGACTTCGACCAACTTCAGGTTGCGACAGATCTCTCGGGCCTCGAGTGCTTCGAAGAGCACCGCGACGGCGTCGCTCTCGACACCGAGGAGTTCGGCCATCTCGAGCGCCTCATCCGGCCCGAGCCACGGCGGCTCGTTCTGAGCAACCATCCTGGCGAGATCGAGTGGGATTGCGACCTCGGATGAGGTCTTCTTGGCCGGGCCCCGAACTGGTGGAACTGATGGAGCTGGTGTGTTGTGACCGCCGGCCTTTGCCCACGCGGTGTTGGGAGTCGCTGCGCTCGAGTCTGGCGTGTTGCTGCCGATATTCGAACCGAAACAGACGGGGGCACCGAGCACCACCGCCAGAAGCCATGTGGCCTCGACCGGGACGCGGCGACCGATCCGCTTCCCTTCCCGCCCGACTGCTTCCCGAGAGACTGCTTCCCGAGAGACTG
>CAYXKH010000063.1:0-2164 GCA_964465255.1 uncultured Isosphaeraceae bacterium | reverse complement strand
GACTGCTTCCCGAGAGACTGCTTCCCGAGAGACTGGGAGCCGATCACGTACGGGCGCGATCACCACGCATCGCAAGGACGCAGCGGCGCGGTGACTGGCGGTAAGAATGATGCGGATGGGCGCTCGGCCGGAAGGCAATCGTCTGCTGAGCAACACCTGCGCTGCGACGTGCGGCTGCGGCGCAGAGTCCATCTGTTCAACGAACTGACGGCACCCTTCCATGCAAGGACTCCACCAGACGGAGCAACGGCTCTTCAAGAAAGGGAAAGCCCGCAGGCTCTCCGTCCTTCCTCGAAGCTCGTCACGACACCAACGGAGGCAAGCGTACCCACTCTTTCGGCGATGAACCACCGAGCGGGTGAATTGCCCACACTCTCCCTCAGACCAGGCGAGTGCCTCACGCTCGCTCCCGAGGCGTCCCTCCAAGTTCTTCCTGGAAGCTCGGAAGACCACTTTGAATCGGACGGGTGTGACTCGGAGCTGCCTCTTTGAAAGGCGACCGAAAGCACTCGCGCGCCGCCACTTCGGTGTTCTCGCCGCACCCTCCGTCAGCGTCATGGTCGGGTGCGCAATCCGCGGTCCACTTCGGATCAGGGCGCGCTCCGCGGCGCCCGGCGGCTCCACAGCAGGTAGGCAGGAACGCCTGCGGCGAGCACCCCGATCCACACCAGGGTCTGCCACGGATCGTCGGCGATGGCCAGCACCGTCATCGCGATGCTGGCCAGCACGAAGATCGCCGGCACCACCGGATAGCCGGGCACTCGGTACGGGCGCGGGGCCTCCGGGTGTCGGCGCCTCAGGATGAAGAGCGCCATGGCTCCGAGTCCGTAGAAGATCCACATGGTGAAGACGAAGCTGTCCGCCAGCGAGGAGAAGTCCTGGAGGACGAGCACTGCCGTGCAGGAGAGGACCAGTTGCACCCAGAGCGCGACCGCGGGAGTTTCGTAGCGCGGATGAATGGTGCCGAGGAAGCGAAACAGCAGACCATCGCGGGCCTGCGCAAAGGTCACGCGGGCCCCGGTCATCACGCTCGCGTGCGAGGAGCCGAGGGTCGAGACGATGATGATCACGGTGACCGCCGTGGCCCCGATCGGTCCGGCCAATCGTTCGAGCAGAAGCGGCGCGACAGTGGTCGTGGCCCGGATCTCCTCGAGTGGGATGTGCCAGAGATAGACGGCATTCGCCAGCATGTAGAGGACGATCACGCTCACGGTGCCGGTGAGGTAGACCCTCGGAAGCGTCCGCTGCGGGTTCTTCACCTCGCCGGCGATGGCCCCGACGTCGCTCCAGCCGTCGTAGGTCCACATGATCGCGGCCATCACCGGGACGATCGCCTGAAAGAGCGGCTTGGGCGCCGCCACCGCAACGAAGCCGCCCTGGGAGATGATCTCACTGCTGCCCGGCGCCAGCAGTTCGCGCAGCGCCGCGACGATTCCGAGCACCACCACCGCCGCGACGGCAGTGAACTTGAGCGAGGTGAGCACGACGGCAAAGCGAGCGCTGCCGCGCACGCCGAGGACGTTGATGAGGGTGAGCCCGAAGAGCGCCGCGCAGGTGAGCAGCGGCGCGTTCCAGTCGAGACCCGTCAAGGAGTTGAAGTGCTCGGCGAAGATGATCGCAATCCCGCCGGCGGCCGCGGGCTTGGTGACCAGCATGTACGTCCAGCCGAAGACGAACGCGGGGCAGCGCCCGAAGCCTTCGCGCAGGAAGACGTAGATTCCTCCGCTTCGCGGCATCATCGCGGCGAGCTCGGCGAAGGTGAGTGCCCCACAGAGCGCAATCAGTCCCGCGAGCAGCCAGAAGCCCAGGATCAGCCACGGATCCCCCAGGTTCTCGGCAATCGTCGTCGGCGTCCGAAAGATGCCGCTGCCGATCACGACTCCGACCATCACCGCGATGGCCCCCCAATACCCCACCTTCCGGGGAAGGTCGGGCGGCAGCGATGGCGCGGCCGACGAAGCCGGGTCGGGGGAGATGGCCATGGGTCGGGACGATACCGAGGGCAGGGGGAAGGGAGCAGGGAGCAGGGGGAAGTGCCGTGGGTTGCACGACTGGGCGCGTGCGCTGCGTCCGAGGCGATCGGCCCGGACCCCTGCGCTGGCATCCAATCGTGCAACCCACTGCACTTCCCCCTGCTCCCTGCTCCCTTCCCCCTGCCCCCTAC
>CAYXKH010000062.1:0-14447 GCA_964465255.1 uncultured Isosphaeraceae bacterium | reverse complement strand
ACTCTTGCCACACGCAGCCCCAGCAGCGATTGTCTCGAAGGTGATTGGCACGCTCCGGATCGCGGTTGAGGCAAAACAGTGCATGACGGAGCACTCCAAGTCCAAGCCGCGGATCTTTGATGAGCTGTCATCTTCGCACGCGATCGTGCACGCCGGCGAACCGAACGCCATCGCTTGCGGCATAGTCGTCGTCAACATTGCCGCTCGGTACGCCTCTCCCACCAGGCAGCTTGCCACGGGGAATCTCGTCTACATCAACCACAACCAGCCGCAGGCAGCCAGAGTAATCGTCGAACACGTGCGCAAGCTCCAACGACGATCGCGAGTGGGCCAAGTGGGATTCGACGCACTCGCCACGATTGTGATCGACTGCGACAACACTGGCGCGTGCCTACTCCATACCTCTCCACCCGCGCCTGAGCCCGGCGAGCCTGACCACTACAACACCTTCATCAGCGACATCAGCCGCGCTTACGTGGAGCGGTTCCCCTGATCGCGAGCGAAGGACGCGGGCCAAACATTGGCTGCTGATCGATCTCGCGACTCAGCCTCGCTTCCGCCATCGCGAAGTACGAAGGGTCGAGCTCGTTTGCGATGCTGCTGCGATGGCACCGAAGGGCAGCCATACTTGTCGAGCCTGTCCCCGAAAACGGGTCGAGGACAACATCGCCCGTGAACGAGAACATCCGCAATAGCCGATAGGCGAAGTCGACCGGAAACGGTGCCGGATGCTCCCGGGTCGAAGCCCCCGTCAGGTCGGACCAGATCGGGCGAAACCATGCCCCCTGTTCCACCTTCGTCAGCCGGGACGAAGACCGCTGTGCTTCTGTCGGGCTGCGGTACTTGCCCGGCTTGCGGAGCATGAGGATGTACTCGACATCGTTCTTGATGATGCCGTTGGGCTCGTACGGCTTTCCGAAAAAGCCGCCACCGTTGCCTTCCGCCTCGAACCGCGCGTTGGCGATCTTGTTCCACAGGATGGGGTGAGGTAGTCGAACCCGATTCGTCGCGCCCGCACCGCGATATCCGCATGGAGCGGGAATACATGATGACGGCCACCGTTCTCGCGCCGAGCCACGCAGACGTCGCCGACGTTCACGACCAATCGCCCCCCTGGGACCAGCGCCCGGAAGCAGTGGCGCCATACTCGATCAAGCTCGTCATGAAAGTGTTCGTAATCATCGACATCACCGAGCTGGCGCGGATGATCGTTGTACTTCTTCAAGTTGAAGTACGGTGGCGAGGTGACGACGAGGTGGACCGAGCCGTCGTCAATCCAATCAAGCTCGCAGGCGTCACCCAGACTCAATGTGTGCGTGGTGCCAGGACCGTCATAGGCCTTGATTTCGGGGATCGCGGTCGCCGCAGCGCGGCTTCTACGTGGTGTCGTGACTGCAACTGAATCGTCCATGCTCACTCGATACCTCCGAGGTAGATTCCATTCGCCGCGAACCATCAGGTATTCGGATGCCGTTAGGGTATGCTCGCTTTGGCTTGCGTCAGCCATCAAGGACCTTTCTGGAGCTCGGTACTCGCCCTCCGTCGACGCAACGCCGGGTTTGAGCAGGAAGCGAGCGACACACGCCCGAACCGCTCAAGACGGGTTGGTCTCAACCGGCCTCGCTTCCGCCGTCCGGTCGGCGGAAGTGCGAAACAGACCACCCGGGCGACGAGACCCTTCGACACTTCCGCCGACCGGCGCCGCCACCCCGCCCACGCCCCAAATCGTGCAATCCACTGCTGCTCCGTGCTCCTTGCTCCCTGCTCCCTGCTCCCTGCTCCTTGCTCCCTGCTCCCTGCTCCCTGCTCCCTCACAACCCATGGGCCTTCAAATGCTCCATCATCTCGCTGTTCCAGCGCAGCGTCGTCAGCGGGACGACGGTGTCGTGGGTGGCGAAGCGCACGAACCAGATGTAGCCGGGGCCGCCGGCGAGGGGGGCTTCGCCGGGGGTGGTGCCCAACTCGATGGGTTCGGCCGGTTGGGACGCGTTGGCGGGATCAGTCGGTGGGGCGGGCTCGGACGGATTCGTCGCATCGGCGGGCGCTGTTGATGGCGCCGTGGGCGGCTGCCCGCTCGGCGGTGCGGTGGTCGGCCCACTCGTCGGCGCCATCTGCGCATGCGGCGCCGCCGCCACGGCGTCCTTCGCGACCTGCCCCGTGATCCGTTCCTGGAAGCGGGCGACGGCGCGGTTGAGGGCATACGAGTCCTGCGTGCCCACGGCGATGCGCAGGCGCGGCAGGACCGGCTTCAGCGACTCCCACTTCGAGAGCACGAGGCGGGCGAGGTCGTAGCGCGACCAATCGCGGTCGATGACCAGTCGATCGATCGCCCCGGTGCGCGGATCGGCCATCCAGCGAGCCCGATTCGTCTGCGGATCCTTGCTCGAGAAGATCGCCATCCACGCCCCCCACTGCTGGCCCGTGTCGCCCAGCGGAGCCATCGCATGCTCGACGCCGATCTCCTCGCGAGTGGTCATCCGAACCTTGTTCAAGCCCGGAGCGATGCCCACGCGATACGAGCCGGTCTCGACTCCGTTGGCGTCGTGGAAGAGGTTCTCCTCGGTGTAGAGATCGGTCATCTGGAAGGCGCTGAAGTCAATGGGGTCGGGCGCGCTCGCCCAGCAGGCGCCGAAGGTTCCCGGGTAGTTCAGCGCCAGCCAGAGCGCGCTCCAGCCGCCGGAGGAGTGTCCGGTCACGAGCCGGGCCTCCGGTGCCGAGACCAGACCGAAGGTCATCTCCAGATGCGGAATCAGCTCGCGCACGAAGGCTTCGCCAACCGGCCCATTGATCGCGCTGTCGGCGAAGCCGTGATGCCCGAACGGCCCTTCGGGATCGAGCACGATGTAGACCACGTTGGGGGTGATCTCCATCACGTTCCGGGTGCGCAGCATGCGGGCGTAGCTGCGGGCGCCGTCATGCCGACCGCCGAATCCCGGCACGATGTAGAGCGCCGGCCAGCGGCGATCGCCGCGCGCGGTGCTGCCGTAGTCGGGCGGAAGGGCCACGCCGGCCCGCAGCGAGACATCGCGACCGAAGTGCCGACTCAGGCGCTCGCTCCTGAAGTTGACCCACACCAGCCGCTCGCCGAACTGTGGATCGGGATTGACGAACGCCCGCGCGCTGATGGTCTCGGTGAGCGTCAGCTCGATCGACTCGTCGGCAGCGCGAGAAAGCGTCACCTCGTGCACCACGCTGCGGCGATTGCCCGGGGCCAGGTGCGCGGCGGCGTGCGGATCGATCCGCAGGACGGCCTGGATGCGGAACTGGCCGTCGAACTCCTCCAGGGGAACCGGCCACACCACTGCGTCCTTCGAGATTTCGAAGGTCGCCCCCGGCTTCACATTCTCGACGGCAATCGAGGCCACCGGCTGCGGCTCCTCGAAGAACGGAGCGTCACTCGGCTGCTCGTTCTGAAGTCGTCGCGAGGTCGCATCGACGAAGAAGAGAAGCAGTCGGCCCGATGCTGCCGTCGTCGCTTCCGCATCCGCAGGAAGCGTGACCCGGAAGGTGTCGGCCGCCAGCGGGGAAGCCACCGCGGCCGCCAGCGCGACCACCAGTGCGGCGACAGACGTGGCGACAGAGACGTGGCACGGAGAGTTCATGCTCGACGGTAGCGAGTGCCGCCGGGTGCCGGGCACGACGCTCGCGATCCATCACTCGCGATCCATCGAATGATCGTCGCCCACCTCGACATCGAGCAGGCACTCTTCGTCTGGAAGCGTCAGCGGCTTCCGATTCTTGCCGCCGGGTGGGGCCTGCGCACCGCGCGAGCGCCCCTTCCGCAGCATGCCGATTCCGGCAATCCGCTCCCACGCGCTTGCCGCATTCGCAGCCGAGTGCTCGGTGGTGATCGAACGGCGGTTCCAGGCGCGGGCGACGGTCGAGGTCGTGCCGCTGCCACAGAAGGGATCGAGAACCAGATCGCCTTCGTTCGAACAGGCCAGAATCACCCGCTCCAGATAGACCTCGGGAAGCTGGTTGTGATGCAGGTGGCGACGCTCGCCGTTGTTGCCCTGGACGCGTCCCCAGTACGGGCCGTACCAGACGTCCATCGGCACCCGCAGACCCTTGTTCTCGTCCTTGGCCATGGTGCGGGCATCCTTGTAGATGGTGGCCCGATCGCTCGGCTCCATCACCGCCTCGGCGTTCCAGCGGCGGTTGGCAGGAGCCTTGGCGAAATAGAGCGCATGCACCTTGCTCATGATGAAGGAGCTGTCGCGGTTCTGCCCGAAGCGGAAGTGCCAGACGCACCAGTTGATCATGGTGAGGCCGCGACGCTTGAGATGCATCACGATCTCGGCGGCGGTGTCGTCGGGGATGTTGACCCAGATGCTGCCGTGCGGCGCCAGGCAATCGACGCAGGCATCGAGCCAGTCGAAGGTGAAGCGCTCGTAGGCATCGCGGGGCATGCCGTCCTTCCAACTCTCGTAGGGCACATCCCAGTTGAAGGGTGGATCGGCGAAGACCAGATCGACCGAACCCTTGTCGGGAATCGCCGCGAGGACATCACGACAGTCGCCGACGTAGAGCCTCGTGTCGGGATCGGCGGCGCTGTGCGCCGCAACCGGCACGCCGGCGACGACCGGCTGATGCCCCGGCACGCGATCTCCAAGCAGCGTGATCGAGTCGGCCCGCATCGTCGCTGCCGCCTGCCGCTGAATCGCCGTCGCCCCCTTGGGGGCCGCGTAACCACCGGGTCGATCGAAGAGCGTGTTTTTGTGTTCGGACATGAGTAGACGGAGTAGACGGAGTAGACGGACGGCGCGTGGGGGCGCGAGGGGGATGGGGGAAGCAAGAGGGATCAGGCGGCTCGCTTCGCGAGCCGGAAGGGAGCAGCAGTGGGTTGCACGACTGGAGGCGTGCGCGGGGTACTGTCGCCGGTCGCAGCGTAATGCGGACGCCGCGCAGAATATCAAAGCGCTGCGGCCCAATCGCCGCGCCAGCACCGAATCGTGCAACCCATTGCTGCTCCCTGCCCGCTGCTCCCTTGCGCGAGCGAAGCGAGCGCCCCCCCTCACATCGTGCCAAATATCCGGTCTCCCGCGTCGCCGAGGCCGGGGAGGATGTAGGCCCGGTCGTCGAGTTCGCGGTCGAGGGCGGCGGCGTGCACGCAGACGTCGGGGTGCACCTCGGCCATGCGGGTGACGCCGGGGGGCGCGGCGACGAGGCAGATCATCTGAATGTGGCGGCAGCCGTGATCCTTGAGCCGGGAGACGGCATGCACGGCGGAACCACCGGTGGCCAGCATCGGGTCGACGAGGATCACCGGACCCGCGGCGATGTCGGGCGGGAACTTCGAGTAGTAGTCGACCGGCTCGAGCGACGCTTCATCGCGGTAGATTCCGATGAATCCCACCCGCGCTTCCGGCACCAGCGAGAGGATGCCCTCGGTCATTCCGATTCCGGCGCGGAGGATCGGGGCGAGCGTGATCGGTTGGGCCAGTTCGAGTCCCATGGTGCGCTCGAGCGGAGTCTCCACCTCGACGGCGCGGGTCTCGAAGGAGCGGCAGGCCTCGAAGGTCATCAGCCCGGCGATCTCGTTGAGAAGCTGCCGGAACACCGCCGAGGAGGTGCGACGATCGCGGGCTCGAGTGAGCTTCTGCTGGATCAGCGGATGGTCGAAGATCCGCAGGTTCGGATGTTCAGGAACGCGGACGGGCACGACGCGGATGGTAACAGTCGAGCGCGTTTCAGTCGCGCGGTTCGGGGCGCGCGGCTCGAGCACGCGCTTCGGGCGCGCGGCCGGGGAGCGTTCCGGGTGCACACGCTGGTCGCGCGTTGCAGGCCTGGCTGCCGGGCCCAGGCCATATGCCCGATGCCGAGCGTTCCTCGCTATCGCATCTGAAGCGCTGCGGAGACGTGCGCCGCCACGATCTCGATGGCGGCATCGATCTGGGCCGCAGTGACATCCAGATGGGTCACGGCGCGGACCCGCCGCGGGCCCATCTCAATCATCCGCACCCCGCGCTCGGCCAGGGCCGCACAGAACTCGGCGGCATTGCCCAGAGCCTCGTCGGGCGTGAAGAAGACCATGTTGGTCGGAACGTCGCCGCGATCGAGGGTCAGGCCGCCGAGCTTCGAGAGCCCCGCCGCGAGGCGCCGGGCGTTGGCGTGATCGTCGGCAAGACGCTCGACGTGGAAGTCGAGGGCGTAGATCGCCGCCGCGGCCAGAATTCCCGACTGCCGCATCGCTCCCCCGAACATCTTTCGAAAGCGCCGCACTCGGGCCACCAGCTCGCGACTCCCCGCCACGGCGCTTCCGGCGGGAGCACCGAGCCCCTTCGAGAAGCAGACCGAGACGGTGTCGACATGATGGGTGTACTCCGTCGGTCGAGTCAGCGTGGCCACGCAGGCGTTGAAGAGCCGAGCCCCGTCGAGATGCACGCGAAGACCGTGCCGCCGGGCCTCGGCCGTCACCGCCGCGAAGCGATCAAGCGGCCAGATCGTTCCCCCGCCGCGATTGTGAGTGTTCTCGAGGATGACCAGGCGGGTCCGCGGGTAGTGCGGATCGCCAGGGCGAATCGCGTCAGCAATGTCGCGCGGGGAGAAGAGCCCGCCGGGGCCATCAACTGGCCCATCGACCGGATAGATCCCCACGCCGCAGAGGGCCGCGGGCGCTCCCGACTCGTAATGAATGATGTGGCTGTCCCGGTGCGCGATCACTTCGTCGCCGGGCTCGGTGAGGGCTCGGATTGCGGTCTGATTGGCCATGGTCCCGCTGGGGACGAAGCACGCCGCCTCCTTCCCGAGGCGCTCGGCCACTTTCGCTTCGAGCGCAATCACCGTCGGATCGTCGCCAAGCACGTCATCGCCGACCTCGGCACTGACCATCGCTTCGAGCATGGCCGGCGTTGGACGCGTGACGGTGTCGGAACGGAGATCGATTGGGAGGTTGGGCACGAGTTCGGTTCGGGGGAAGGAATGAGGCACGCGGTGACGACGGCGGGCATGCCGCAGCCAGACACACTTCGGTCGGAGCGTATCGAGATCCTGGGGTCCTTCACCCGCTCGGGTCCCCGAGTTCCGCACCCGCGGGTAACCGTGCCATGGGCACCAGGCTCATGCCCCCACTCGCTTCGACGGTGAGTTCGAAGCGGTCGCCGCGTCGCACCGGCTTGTAGACGGCTTCCCCCTGGGCCACGCGCACGCCAAAGGAGCGAGCCAGCTCGGCGTCGCCGGCCAGCTCCCAGAAGGACTTCCAGAGTCGCGTCTCGAACTGGGCCAGCTCGCCGATGGCGTAGCCATGCGGAACCGCGCCGGGGGTGTCAATTGGAATGCCATCCACCGCCGGCATGCGCTCGGAATAGAGGCGCCGCAGCAGGATGAGAGTCTTGCCCCGCAGCGGATCGCCCTCGGCCACCAGCATCGGATCGAACTTCGCCACCCAGGCGTCGACGAAGATGGTGTCGCCGGGAACCTTCGCCGTGGTGCTGCCGAGCTCGCGACCGTCGTCATCGAGTTCGATGAAGCGCACGGTGGTGTCGATGACCGCGCCCTTGGGATCGGTGGTCTGGTCGAGAATTTCGATGACACCCTTGCGACTCGACCGGCTGAGTCGCTCGATCATCGCGTCGCGCTCGGCCAGACGAGTGGTCATCTCCGCCTGGAGCTGCGCCAGTTCGCGGGCCAGCCGGGCGGCCTGACCGGCGACGAGGAACCACCACACCCCGAAGGCCACGCCGCCGAAGATGGCTCCGATGATTCCGAGTCGAAAGAGCTTCTGCATGAGTTCCTCTGCTGCATCGGCTCAAAGCGCCTGCGGCCTGTGGCATTCGTGATTCGAGCGGTGCAGTGCTCGGTGGGCGCGTCGAGTCACTCGAGCACACCTCGATCGGGAATCCGCCCGGCAATCGAGACGCAGGTGATCCGGGCGATCTTCCAGGTGCCCTCGGGCTGCCGACGCACCTGGAGCACCCACTGCGAGGGTACCTGCCCGTAGGAATTGACGGTCTCCGTCCAGCAGGCGAGGTGGACCACTCCGGTGTCGGTATCCGCGGAATAGCCGCGCAGCGAGGTGATCGAGTTCCGTTCGATGGCGTAGGTCGACCCGAGCTGGTCGAGCATGGCGATGATTGCGCTCTCGTCCATGCCGGGGTTCTCCGGGCGACCCACGTTGAGCGTCGCCGTCCCGGTGAGGAGTCTCGAGGCCATCACCGCGTCGCCCTCGACCGCCAGATCGACGAACTGTCGGGTGACCACCTTGGCGTGCTCGCCCGCGGTCGTCACCAGCCAGCCGGTGACGGCGACGATGGCGCCCAGCAGCAGCGCAGCGGCCCCGGCGATCTCGAGTCGCGAGCGCTCCTCGACCAGTCCCCGCCAGAGGACGACGCCTCCGATGATCGCGAGCAGCGCCGCGAGCGGCCACCACTGCTCGAAGACGTAGCGAGTGAAAAGGTCCGAGGCTGGAGGGTCAGGCACGGCCAAGCGTATCGCCGGAAGCGACAGCGACCACCTCCTGCGCGGCAGCGGAGGCCGAATCGGCTGCGCGAACCGAGTAGACTCCGCAACGCCCCGGCGGTCCCTGGCCAGCGCGCACGCGAAGGCGGGCCCGGGGCCGTGCGAAGGACTCGCCGGCGATGCCAGACGACCCTCATGCAGGTGATCCCGATGGTCCGGCGCGCCGTCCCGAAGATGGCGGGCCGCCTCTCGACTCGTCGCCGCATGCCGCAGCGCCGCTCCCGTCACGATCCTCGAGGCGGAGCACCAAGCAGGGTCGGCGCACTCCCCGAGACCGCGGCCAGGTCGAACCTTCCCCAGACGACGCTGCCGCCCGCGCCGGCAATCGCCTGCGGCAGGCAATCGATGCTCTTTCCGACTCGACGCTCGGGCCATGGCTCGGGGCCCGGACAACCGTCGCACTCGATGCGGCACCCGACCTCGAGCGAGCCATCCCACTGCTCGCGACCGGGGCCAGCTCTGCGCTGCGGATCGTCTCGAGCGGTCTGGCCGCGCCACTTCTGGCGCGCCGCGGTGTGCCGCTCGATGCGCTCGTTGTGCTCAGCGCAGCCGACGCCGCGGCACTCGTCGATCTCGAGCGCCAGGATTCACCGACCGACCAGAGCCTCCTGGTCATCGCCCGCAGCCTCGCCGACGGGCTGGCGAGCGCCGACCTCGGTCGCTTCGCGGCGGTGCTCCGTCTCGATGACGGCCCCGACTCCGCGACGCCAGGATCGTCGAATGGGAGCTTCGCGAGTGAACTGCACGAGGCCTCGTCCTCGGTGGCGGCGATTGCGCTCGGCACTCGACTCGGCGCCGATCCACTGATTCTCGTCGGCATGCGGCCTCACGCCCTCGACGGCGTGACGCTGGTCCGCGGAACACCGCTCGACGACGAATGGGCCGCCGCCCTGAATCCCTTCTCGACCATCGAGCTTCTCGAATGGCGACGGCACCAGGAGAGTGCGGCGCATCCGGCGGCGCTCCGTGAACTTCTCGAAGCCGTCCGCCTCGCCGCTCAGCGCACGCGGGTCCTCCGCCATCGCTGCGGTCTCCCCCATTCGCCTGGGCTTCGCGGCGTCGCGCAGATCTCTCTGGCGACCATGCGCCGCAGTGCGGGCCCGCGAGTTCCGCGCAGCATTGGCGGCGGCGGCGAGCGGGGCGTGGCGAGGGGCGAGCACGGCGACTCCGCTGCGCCCCCGCGGCGGCTGCACGAGGCCACGAGCCCAGGCGCGGTCGTGACGGTGTCGCAGCGCGGACGGATCGCCGCAATCGTGCCCATCGAGCCGCATCAGGGGGGGCTCGGCACACCGCGCTCTCTCGACTCCAGATTCGCCGGCCGTTCGGTGCTGCAGCGCACCCTCGAGCGACTCGGGATGAGCGCAATCGACGAGATCGTCGTCGTCGCCCCCGATGACTTCGACGCCGAAGCCCTCATCGACCGCCGCGCCGTCCGAAAGCCGGTGGTCATCGAGCGCTGCGGTGCCTCGGTCTTCACCTCGCGGCAGGAGGCGGTGATCGCCGCCCGTCTCTGGTCCGACACCAGTTTCGCCTCCGGAATCGCGGGCATGTCGATCTTCGACGAGATCTTCGATCCGCAGGTGATCGCTCCGGTGGTCGCCAGACGAGGTCTCGACGCCATCGTGCTGTGCGGCCCGGACTGGCCGCTCGTCGACGTCTCGCGAGCCACCGGCATCGACGCGCTGCTGGCGGCGCACCTGGGCGACCCCGCCGCGCGTCCTCTGGTGACGACTCCCGCGCCGCCCGGACTGGCCTCGGCGATCCTCTCCCGGGCCCTGGTCGAGTCGATGGCAGAGGGGCGCGGCCCGGCGTCGCTCGGAGCCCTGCTGCGCTCCCGCGACGAGCTGCTCCGCCTGATTCCCGTCGATTTCCGACTCGCCCGCTCGCTGGTGCGGGCCACCTTCGACACCCCGCGCTACAAGCTTCGGCTGCGGCGGGCGGTCGAGCCTCTGGTCTTCAACACCGACGCCACCATCGAAGCACTTGCCGGCGGCGGCCTGCAATCCGCGCAGTGCGTCGGGGCCATCGAGCATCAGTGGCTCCAACTGCCGACCTTCACGCCACCGCATCTGATGGTCGAGCTCTGCACCGGTCGCTTCGGCAGCGGGGCATGCAGTCCGCACCGACTGGGGTCGATCCAGCGCGTCCCGCTCTCACTGCGACTCGCCGAGCGGCTCTTCGCCCAGTGCGGCGAATGCCGCGATGCGGTCGTGACCCTGGGTGGGATCGGCGATCCGCTGCGGCATCCCGATCTCGAGCGCATCGTGGCCCTGGCCCGCAAGGGCGGCGTGCGCGGCGTTCATCTGCGCACCGAGCTGATCGCCCCGCGCGAGCAGCTCGAACGACTGCTCGCCAGCGACATCGACGTCATCAGCGTCGATCTGCACGCCGATTCGCCGGAGACGGCCCGGCGCACCATGGGCGTCGACCGATTCCAGCATGTCATCTCGAACATCGAGTATCTGCGGGACAACCGCCGACGACTGGGCGGCGGAGTGGGCGGCGGACCGGGCGGAGGACAGTTCGCCCTTCCCTGGATCGTCCCACGGATCCAGCGGCGGCCCGAGACGCTTCACGAGATCGGCGCCTTCCACACCCGCTGGACCAACGCCGTCGGGAGCTGCCTGATCGAGGGGACGCCTCCACTCTCTTCGGTCGCCAGCGTGTCGCCGGCGCTGGCGGGCGCCGCGGGCGGCCACGGCCTGTGGGGATCGAGCCGCTCCGAGGAGGATCGCCGACTCCGAAGTTCGGCGGCCGTCGGCAGCACCGACATCGCCACCACAATCGACTCCGAGGTGGCGGCACTGGCGTCGTGCGAACCGCCGGCCCGGGCGATGATCCGCGAGGGCCTGCGGCGACTGACCATGCTGAGCGATGGCTCGGTCCCAATCAGCGAACTTGATCTCCTCGGGGAGGGAGACTCGATTGGCAACCTGAGCGAAGTGAAGTTGATCGACACCTGGCGCGAGCTCTTTGCAACCCGCCGTCGCCTTCGACGGCAACTTGGCGAGAATGCCGATCTGCTTCGCACCATCGGCCCTTGAATGACGCCACCGCGTCGTCGGCGCTTCCGACGGCACTCCCTCGAACAACCGCCTCGTGTCCGCCTCCCGCACCATCCTCGTCGTCACCGGCAACCGCAACGACTACGGACTGCTCCGTCCGGTCCTGCGCTCGATCGAGAACGATCCGCGGCTGCGCCTGGTCGTGGCCGCGGCGGGCGCCCATTTCATGCCGCCCTTCAACACCGTGCAGGAGGTGCTGGCGGAGTTCCCGACGGCGATCTCGATTCCCCTCCATCGATCTGGTCGTCTCGATCGTCTCGATGACGCCGAAGCGGTCGGGCTCGGGATCGTGGCCTTCGCCGAAGCCCTCGAGCGCATCGCCCCGGACGTGGTCCTGGTCTTCGGTGATCGTCTCGAGGCCTTCGCCGCCGCAGTCGCCGCGGCAATCGGCGGCATTCGCGTCGCCCATCTGCACGGCGGCGACCGCGCCGAAGGGGTCGCCGACGAACTGATCCGCCACGCCATCACCAAGCTCGCCCACATCCATCTTCCTGCCACGGCCCGCTCCGTCGAGCGAATCCTCTGCTTCGGCGAAGATCCGCTCCGTGTGCATCTGGTCGGCTCGCCGGCGGTCGACGGCATCGGCGACATCGCCCCGCTCTCCGACGAGGAGTACGCCGAACTCGGCTCTCCGGAGATCCTCTTCCTCCTCCACGGACAAGGTCGGCCGGATCAGGAGGAGCGGCTCGACGCGAAGATCCTGATTGGCATCTGCGAACGGGCCGGTCGCACGCTTCTCATCCATCCCAATCACGATCCCGGCCACGACGCCATCGTCAGCGCCATCCTCGAGGCGAAGAGTCCGAACATCTCGCATCTGCGCCGCGAGCGCTTCCTGGCGCTTCTGAAGCGGGTGAGGATGCTGGTGGGCAACAGCAGTTCGGCGCTGATCGAGTGCGCCGCCGTCGGCGTGCGCTGCGTCAACGTCGGACCCCGGCAGGCCGGTCGGGAGAAGCCGCCGAACGTCTTCGACGTCCCCGACTGGGACGCCCGGAAGATCGAACTGGCCGTCGAGCGGGCCCGCTACGCCCCGGTGCCCAGCTACCGCCACCCTTACGGCGACGGCACCTGCGGCCCCAAGACCGCCCACGTGCTGGCGACGTATGACGAGGAACTGCATTCGTTGAAGAAGAGGTCGACGTATTGAGGTCGCCTTCGCCGACGGGGCGCGGCGGCTGCGTCAGGTCTGAGTCATCGGAGGTTCGGCCGAGCTGGTGCTCGGCGGTCCAAGGGGGCCACATCCTTGCGCACGCGCTTCCCTACCCCTCCGTCGCCCCGAGCCGCTCCATCCAGACGAGGAACTCTTCGAACTCCAGTTGCGTCACCCACGTGACGAACTCGTGAGTCGTCGAGAACCCGAGGATCTCCAACACCTCGGCGAGCGTGAGCACCGTCTCGCTCTGCTTCTCGCCGCCACCACCGACCATCAGCGATTCGGACGCGCAGGAACGCGGGTAGTCCGCGGTGGTCGTCCACCCACTGAGAAGAAGTCCGAGATCCGCCCCGTCGATGATGCCGTCGCTGTTCAGGTCGGCGGTCTGCTCGGCGCCTCGGGCACCCCATGAATTGAGGACGTCGCCAAGATCGCTCGCGCCGACCACGCCGTCACAGTCGACGTCGCCAAGGAGGTCGAAAGGCGACATCAGCGTCATGCAACTGCACCCCGCACAGTTGCACCCGAAGAGAATGATGGCGCCGTCGCCCCAGAACGCTGAGAAGCTCCGCGTGCCGCTTGCGTACCCAAGGTACTGATCCAAGTTCACGAATGCTTGGCCGTTCGTCACGGGGTAACGGGGGCCACCGACGCCGGGCACCGCATAGACCGTACCCCCGATCAACCCGGCGGCATCGATGTCGGCTGGAACCCAGCCGGAGGCGGATTGTGGAGGCGGGAGCACTTCGAACGTTGTCCCTGCCGCCCGGCGCCACCCGATCAATGTTGCCCCGTTCGGGGGGTGCGTGCGCATCGATCCGATTGCTGTTCCTTGATCATTCACCCGCACAGCCTCGGATTTCGTGAACGGTGGTGAGGGGTCGACGATTTCAACACCTTCGCTCGTCGCAATGAATCCACGAGTGGACGTTAGTCCGGCGTGGGCCTGAGACTGCTGCGACACATTCCCGCAGATCACCCCGTCGTCATTGATGTCGTTGCACTGGGTCGAGAGGTACCCCGGCACGAGGATCGTCTCCTTGCCGAGTTCCTCGCTCCACTTGAAGCCGCCGACCGGCCAGACCGGATCACCGCCGGGGGTGCCCATGCTCTGGAGACCGACCACCTCGTTCTTGTCATTGATGCCGTACACCTTCGACTGGCCCGGCGACGAGGCTGGATCGATCTCGACGATCTCGTAGCCGCCCTCGGGCACTGGGATCAGGACGTAGCCGCGCTCCTTCTGCCCGGTGCCGTTCACAAGGATCCAGCCGTTGTTGTTGATGCGGGCCGCGCTGCTCTCGATCACCCACCACGGCTCGGGAAGTAGCACGATGCCGGTCGACTCCGACCAGAGACAGGAGCGATAGTCGAGACCGATGTTCGCATAGCCCACCGCCACGCCTGCGTCGTTCAAGTCGTAAAGAAGTATCTGCTGTCCGTTCGGAGGCGGTGGGACGATCGTCGTGATCTCGTACCCGCAGGGAAGTTCGAAGCCGCCGCCCTTCTGGTCGTCGGCCTTGGCGATGGAGCCGAAGCAGAGCCAGAACCATGCCCCGAACGATGCCCAGAGGAGTGGAGCGACGATGCCAACTTCTCGTTTTCCAGCCATGGACCGCGCTCCTCGTTCGGGGGAACTCTGGTATCGCCGAAGTGACCGGACCGCCGGGGACGGGACGACGCAACGGTGGTCTTCGCTCACTCTCGATGGTGGTTGGACTTGGAGAGCGATGGCGGGATGTGATCTGGGCGCGCGGTAACGCGTCGATTCG
>CAYXKH010000061.1:13206-14549 GCA_964465255.1 uncultured Isosphaeraceae bacterium | reverse complement strand
AACTAGTTTCTGCCAAACGGAAGGTGCTTCATGCCTCGAGTCATACACACCAATCGCAGTGGTCCCATCAAGATCGAGCCGCAGGAGAAGGCGATTCTCATCTGCGGCTGCGGGATCACCAGGAACTTCCCATTCTGCGACGGCAGTCACAAGGCCTGCCGCGACGAGCTCCCTGGGACGACCTACCGCTATGACGCCGATGGTGCGCGGCATGAAGTGCCGCCACCGCCGGTCGAAGAGGCGTGACTTCGCCCTCGTCGGTCATCGCGACGGCGCGGCCCGGTAGGTGCAGGAGGTCTTGGCCGTTTCCCAGACTGTGACTTCCTGCAGCGTGCCGCCGGCGGCGGCAAGGGGAGCGACGAGCAGATCGTGACAGGTCCGGGCGATGTGCTCGACCGAGGGGTTGAGCGTGGCGAACTCGATCGTGTCGCTGTTGAGATGCCGGTGATCGAAGCGATCGATCACCTCGCGGCGGACGATCGACTCGATCTGGGTGAGCCTGAGAATCGGACGATCGAGTCGCTCGGCCGAGGTGTCGAGCGGCGTCTCGACCGCGACTTCGACGCGGTAGTTGTGCCCATGGCCGTTGAGGTTGTTGCACTTTCCGAAGAGGGCGAGATTGGTGGCGTCGTCGTACTCCCGGCAGTGCAGACGGTGGCTCGCGGAGAACTCGAACGACTGGCGAAGGATGATGCAATCGGGGCGGGAGAGATGCATGGTGAGACTCAGAAAGGGATGGAGCGCAATTCGGACCCAGGCGACGTGGCGCTCGAGGGCGGCGGGGAGAGTCGAGGCGATCCAGCGGAGGACCCGAGCCGGCGGCGGGGTCCCCGAGCCAATTGCCGGAGCCAGGCGGTCGATCACCAGCGAGCGCACTTCCCGGTCGATTGCGGTGATGTCCACCAGATATCCAGTGACCGGGTCGGGCGAGCCAGACACCGCGACCTCGATGGTGATGAACAGGCTGAAGTCGTCGGTCGAGGGCCACGCCGCGAAGGGATTGTCCCGGGGCAGGCCCCGCGGATCGCTCCCGTCGAGCGGGAGCGAGATTCGAACGGCGCGGCGAAGTTCGTGCATCCGGCGATCGTATTGATCGAAACCCGTTCGTCTCACAACTGAATAATTCCTGTCCCGAGAGTGACGGCCCCTTGTCACCGGCGAATAAGCATATATACTGATCCTCGTTCGGTTCACCCGAACCCTCCAGACCCCCGGAAGGGCTCGGCATGAGGCTTGCCTCTGCCGGGCCTTTTTTCTTTTTTGCCTCATCCGCGGGTCCCCGCCGCGGCGGGTCGACTCGGGGGGGCTGGAACGGATGCCTCTCGGCCCCCTCTCGGCCCCCT
>CAYXKH010000061.1:8895-13106 GCA_964465255.1 uncultured Isosphaeraceae bacterium | reverse complement strand
TCGCGTGGGCCCGCACGACCTCTCATGAAATCAGCCCCTCCTGCATCTGCTCCCTCCGCGCCGTCTCCGCGGCGTGACCCGACCCGGCCGGGTGGCATCGCCGCCCTCGCAGCGCGGGCGGTCCTGCTCGGGGCGATCCTCGTGGCCACCGGCTGCAGGGCTGCAAGTAGGAGTGGGGGTCCCGGCCAGCACGCCGACGACCCCTCGGATGCGGTCTCGGATGCCGCGGTCGCGAGCGCGTCTCGCGTCGAGGGCGCAGCCGTTCCCCTGAACCCGCCAGAGAGCCCGACCGAGCCAGACGCCGCCGCGGCTGCCCCGGTCGATCCGCTGCCGCCGCTCGTGGCGACCGATTGGGGAACGCAGTCGAGACCGGTGGCCACGGCCGAGGGGCAACCCGCGCAGTCGGCCGTGATCGCCCTCGTGCCCGGGATTCGCATCGATCGCGTGCGCTCGACGGTCGAGATCGATGCCGTGGTCTGTATTGACGCGGGGTGGCTCGAGCAGATCGCCTGCTCGCCGCAGACCCGCGAGCACGAGTCGCTGGTGACGATTGCGTCTCGGCCGCGCGACGTCCATGCGGCGCTTCTTCTTCTCGGGCTCGAACCCGGAGCGCCGGGCTCGTGGACCTTCGAGAACGACGTGCTCGCCCTGGTGCCGCCGCGCGGTCCGCGGCTCTCGGTCGAGGTGCGCTGGATCGCTGCCGACGGTACGGCCCGGCGCGAGCCGATCGGCCGATGGGTTCGCGAAGCACGAAGCGGCGTCGAACTCGACTCCTCGTGGTACTTCGCGGGCTCGGTGCTGGAGCCTGCCCGGGACGGGCGCAGCGCTCTGTACGTTGCCGATCAGAGCGGCTCGATCATCGGGCTCGTGACCTTTGGAGACGAAGTGATTGCCTTTCCCGCAATCCTCCCTGATCAGGAGGGGGTCGCCCCACTCGAGTACGAGGCATGGACCGAGCGGCTCCCGCCCATTGGCACCCCAGTCACGGTGCTGTTGACCGCGCTCGATTCCCGTCCCTGACGAGTGACGAGTGACGAGTGACGAGCGGGTCATGCGCCCCGGCGGAATGGCGTTTCCGGCCTGGGAGGCTGAGGGCGATTCACGCTCAGAGCGCCTTCCACATCAGCCGCCGCGCCGACGTGAGGGCGATGGCGATGGCATCGGCGACGTCGGGTGGATTCGGAGGTGCGGCGAGACCGCACTGGGCCATCACCGCGTACTGCATCTGCTGCTTGGTGGCGCGGCCGCGACCGGTCATGGCCTTCTTCACCAGCGCCGGCGGGAGCTCGTCAAGCGGAAGCCGACGCCGTGCTCCTGCGAGGAGAACCACTCCGCGGGCATGGGCCATGAGTACCGCGGTGCGGGCGAAGTCGCGATGCACGAACACGACCTCGACCGCCAGCCGCGTCGGTTGGAACTCTTCGAGGATGGCTTCGAGATCGCCATCGAGCTGTCGCAGTCGCTGCTCGAGTGGATCGGACGCCCGCAGTCGGATGACGCCGGCCTCGACCAGCTTCGGGTCGCTCGATCCGACCGCAAGGTCGACGCATGCGTACCCGGTGATGTGCAGGCCCGGGTCGATGCCCACGACCCGCGTGGGAAGCGCCGCCGAAGCGGGAGCCTCCGGCAACGAGGGATGCCGCCGGGAGCCGGCACGGGGCGGGTCGCTCGCGGTGACGGGCGCGGTCACCGGCCCGCGCTCCGCTGCCGCGTCTGCCGCCGATCGCTCTCGAGCAGTCCGTCGCGCAGTCGCACGATCCGCTCGCACTGCTGGGCGAGATTGTCGTCGTGGGTCACCATGATGATGGTCATGCCGCGATCGTGGAGCGCTTCGAAGAGCTCGAGGATCGATTGACCGGTCTTCGAGTCGAGATTTCCCGTCGGCTCGTCGGCCATGATCACGGCGGGGTCGGTCACCAGAGCCCTGGCGATCGCCACGCGCTGCTGCTGACCGCCGGAGAGCTCCTTGGGACGGTGCCCGAGGCGATCTTCGAGACCCACCTGGGCGAGTCGCGCCTCCGCGCGGGCCCGTCGCTCGGACTTGCCGCAGCCCTGATAGAAGAGCGGCACCTCGACGTTCTCGACGATGGTGAGTTCGCTGATCAGGTTGAAGGCCTGAAAGACGAAGCCGATGCGGCGCCCGCGGATGCGGCTCAATTCGTCGTCGGGGAGTCGGGCGACGTCGTGGCCATCGAGGAGATACCGCCCGGCGGTCGGGCGATCGAGGCAGCCGAGCAGGTTCATCAACGTCGACTTGCCGCTTCCCGACGCCCCCATGATGGCGACGTACTCGCCGTGTTCGATCCGCAGATCGAGGCCGCGGAGCGCTTCGACGAGCACGCTTCCGTCGGGCTTGTAGTACACCTTGGTGAGGCCCTGAAGCTCCGCCGCGGCGAGCACGGGGGCGGCGGAGGGTGGCGCGGGGGCGAGGGAACTCACAGTGGCCGATGGTACGGATGCCGCGCGACGCCGGAGTGGAGAAGCTCTATTCTCACCGCCGTGACCCTGCCCGACCGAGAGACCTTTCGTGCCTTGGCGCGCTCCTGCACCGTGGTTCCGATCGTGCGTCGGCTCATGAGCGATCAGATCACGCCGGTCCTGGCCTATCGCCGGCTGGTTTCCGCGGACGAGCGCACGGCCCCGTCGTTTCTCTTCGAATCGGTCGAGAACGGCGCTCGCGCCGGCCGCTACTCGATGCTCGGTGCCCAGCCGTCCCTGGAAGTGATGGCCCGGGAGTCGCTGCTCACCGTGATCGATCATCGACGCGGCACGCGCGAGGTTCGCGAAGTCGCCGATCCCCTGGCTGTGCCGGCGGCGCTCCTCGCCGCCGCCCGTCCTCTTCCCCGGGCGCTGCGCGGCCGCGTGGGACTGCCGCACTGCTTCTGCGGCGGATGGGTCGGATACGCCGGCTACGACACGGTGCGCTATCTCGAGCCCTCGAAACTGCCCTTTTCGGCCGCTCCGCCCGACGACCGGGGGCTCGCCGATCTGCACTTCGGGCTCTACTGCGAAGTCGTCGTCATCGATCACGTCGACAAGCTGACCTATGCCATCGTGCAGGTGTCGACCGACGACTTCGGGGTCGATTCCGCGGAGACCGAGGCGCGACGGGATGCCGCCCTCGACGCCGCGTATGACGCCGGTCGCGCGGCCCTGGCAGCGCTGGTGCGCCGCCTCGAAACGCACAGCGTGCCGCTTCCTGGTGGCGAGATCGCCCTCGATCTCGCCGCGCGTCCGGCGACGCCGAGCGTCTCGAACTTCGAGCAGTCGAGTTTCGAAGAGGCCGTCCGCAAGGCGAAGGAGTACATCGCCGCGGGCGATGCCTTCCAGGTGGTGCTGAGCCAGCGGCTCGAGCGGGTCACGGAAGCGGACCCCTTCGAGATCTACCGGGCGCTGCGGATTGTCAACCCGAGCCCGTACCAGATCTACCTCCAGACACCGGGAGCAATTCTTGTCGCCAGCAGTCCCGAGATCCTCTGTCGCGTGCACGGCGGAGTGGTGACCAATCGTCCGCTCGCGGGGACACGGCGCCGCGGCGTAACCGATGCCGAGGACCGACAGCTCGAGGTGGAACTGCTCGCCGACGAGAAGGAGCGGGCCGAGCACGTGATGCTGGTCGATCTGGGTCGCAACGACCTCGGCCAGGTCTGCACCATCGGCAGCATCGCAATCGAGCGCTGCATGGATGTCGAGCGCTACAGCCACGTCATGCACATCAGCTCGACGCTGACCGGAACGCTTCGCGGCGAGCTCTCGGCGTGGGATGCGCTGCGGGCGACACTGCCCGTCGGCACGGTGAGCGGCGCCCCCAAGGTTCGGGCGATGCAGATCATCGACGAGCTCGAACCCTCGCGGCGGGGGCCGTACGCCGGCGGCATCGGCTGCGTCGGCTTCGACGGCGAGATGGACATCGCTCTGGCGCTGCGCACGCTGGTGGTGCCGACGGAGCAACCCAATCCGACAGCCGATCCCACCCGCAACCTCGGAACGCGCCGGCTGTGGAGGGTTCACCTCCAGGCGGGTGCCGGGGTCGTGGCCGACAGCGATCCGAGCCGCGAGTACGAGGAGACCATCACCAAGGCGGCCGCGCTGGGCCGCGCAATCGACCTCGCCGAAGCGACGTTTCGACCCGCATCCGCGGCCACTGGGAATGCCTCGCTGGCCTGAGCCCCGCCTGCTGGGCCTCTGCTGGGCCTCTGCTGGGCCTCTGC
>CAYXKH010000061.1:0-8795 GCA_964465255.1 uncultured Isosphaeraceae bacterium | reverse complement strand
CTGCTGGGCCTCTGCTGGGCCTCTGCTGGGCCTCTGCCGACTGAGCGGCGGCCACGCCGCGGGGGCGACCGCGTTCAAGCTCGGGGGCCCGCGCTCGGGCATGCACCCGAGCCGATGCCACAGACCCGTGCCGCACGCCAGTGCCGCAGAAACGCTTCCTCGCGGAAGAGCGCACGAATCGCGGAACAGGAAAGAGGCGAATTAGTATGAGTCCCGACGCGTTCGCTCTCGGACGCTGTTGGCTTTCGGGTGGTTCGACGCGATCCCCCCGCCTTGCTTTGGCAATGGCTCCGTCGGCCGGTCGTTGTCCCTCCATGACCTCCCCGACCTCCCCGACCTCCCCGACCTCCCCGACCTCTGACTGAACACCATGAATCTCATGCCTGACATCGCTCCGTCCGCCGCTCGTCGGCGGGCATCGTTCGTGCTGGGCTCGCTCCTCGTCTCTTCGATCGCCCTGGTGGCCGTGGCCATGCCGGGTGGGGACGAGATCAAGCTCTTTACGCCACCCAAGGCGATGTCGGTTCCCGAGTGGGCCGATCAGGTCTGGGGTCTGGCCAAGGAGGGCGACTTCGCCGGTGTCGAGCGGCATCTCCGAGGCGTCCCCGAGGGACGCGCGGAAGCCGGCATCCAGCGGCTCAGGGAAGGCGTCGAGGTTCTCGATCGGACCCGGCAGGAATCGGCCACCGTGAAGGCCGCGGAACTCGAGAAGGCGCTCGTCGAGAGCCGCACCAAGGTCGCGGAAGGCAATCTGCCGCAGGCCCTCTTCTCGCTCGCGATGGCCAAGGTCCTCTCGGAGGATTGGTCGGCTCGCCTGGCCACCGAAGAGATCACCTCGGTGATGGAGACCTCGCTCGCCGCGGCCACCAAGGCCGAGTCGGAGGGCGATCTGCTGCTGGCGCAGGAGCTTCTCTTCAGACTTCGCGTGCTGGTCGACGACAGCGGTGACAAGGCGGCGCGGGATCGCTTCGCCGGGCCGCTCGAAGAGGTCAACCGTCGAATCGGTCTGCTCGCCCAGTATGCACCGCACAAGCTGCACGAGCTCCGCAAGCTCCAGGCCCAGCGACTGGCGCCGGACAAGCCCTTCCCCGAGTTCAACGAGGCCGGAGCCGAGGACTGGAAGGAGCAGCTTCGTGGGATCTCCCAGCCGATGCTGATGGCGGCGCTTCGCACCGCTGCGAGCGAGCACATCAACAACGAAGGCTGGTCGCCGCTTCTCACCGGCGGTGCTGAGGCTCTGCGGATCCTGGCCACCACCGATGCCCTGGGCGAGAACTTTCCCAAACTCCGCGATCCTGAACAGCTCGCGAAGTTCACCGCCGGCGTCGACGAGATCAATGCGTCGATTGCGGCCAAGGCCCCACGCAGCCTCGGACGCGGCGACTATCGCGATGTCATCGCCCGGCTCATCCAGCTCAATCGGGAGACCATCGACATTCCCGAGGCGGTCCTCATCCGCGAGTTCGGCGACGGCGCCACCTACAAGCTCTCCGAGCTCTACGAGGATCAGTACACCGAGATCATCTGGCCCGAGCGTCTTCGCCGTTTTCAGCAGCAGACCGAAGGCAACTTCGTCGGGGTCGGCATTCTGATCCGCACCGACGAGAAGCGCGAGATCATCGTCGTCAATCCGCTGGAAGGCTCGCCGGCATTCCGCGCCGGTGTGAAGAGCGAGGATCGAGTCGTCTCGGTCGACGGGGCCTCCACGCTCGGCTGGAGCCTGAACCGCGCCGTCGACACCATCACCGGGCCGCGGGGCAAGGAAGTCGTTCTCGGCATCCGTCGCGGCGAAGGCGAAGAGGAGCGCACGCTCGACGTGCCCGTCGTTCGCGACACCATCAAGATCCGCTCGGTCAACGGCTGGTGGAAACGGGAGCTCGACACCGACGGCAATCCCCGGTGGGACTGGATGGTCGATCCCATCAGCCGCATCGGCTACGTGCGACTGACCAGCTTCAACGAGGACAGCTACGCCGACTTCCTTGTGGCCCTCGATGAGATGAAGGCGGGGGGGCGGCTCAACGGACTGGTTCTCGACATTCGCAACAATCCGGGTGGACTGCTGAAGTCGGCGGTGCAGTTCAGCAACCTGTTCATTCCCCGCGGCGAGATCGTCTCCGGCGAGGACAAGGACGGCCGCACGGTCTGGCGCCAAGAGGCCCAGCCCAATCGCGCCGAGGCGAGGCTCGCCGATGTTCCGACGGTCGTTCTGATCAACGAGGGTTCCGCAAGCGCCAGCGAGATCGTCGCCGGGGCGCTCCAGGCTCACGCCGCCGCGGTGATCCTCGGCGAGCGCACCTTCGGCAAGGGGAGCGTGCAGACCGTGCATGACATCTCCGACGCCGAGCAGGCCGGCATCAAGCTCACCACCCAGTATTACGTGCTTCCGCCGCGCGCCGGAGAAGCCAAGGGCCGACTGGTCCACCGTCGACCCGGGGCCACCGACTGGGGTGTGAATCCCGACATCATCGTCCCGATGACCCCGCAGCAGATCGAAGCGGCCATGAAGCTCCGACTCGAGGCCGACATGATCGCCGAGGCCGACGCGCTGCGCAACGAAGACGAGCCCGCCAAGGCGCGGCCCGATGTGAACACCCTCATCAGCAAGGGCGTCGATCCGCAGATCCAGACCGCAGTTCTCATCCTCCAGGCTCGGGCCCTCAAGGAACTCGAACTGGCCACGCGCCCCTCCTGAGCCAGTCGATACCGACCTCCGAAACGGTTCTCGCGCGACCTCCGTCCGGGCCGGTCGAGTGGCCGCTTGAGGGGGCCACCCGAACGGGCACCTCGCCTATAACTCCCGCTATGACCCAGACCTCACCGGTCTCCGGCGCGGCAGCGGCCGCTTCGGCCCCCAGCGCCAATGCCAGCGCCAGTTCCAGTGGCAGTTCCAGTGGCAGTGCGAGTCCGGGCGCAGGTCCCGGCGCGGCAGCGCATGCGCCGCGCGTCGAGGCCCCGGCGTCGTCTGCGGCGACCAACGGCGCACCCGGTCGAAACTCGACCCCGACCCCTGCCGAGGGTCAGTCGCTCGCCGCCCAGCTTCCCGATGAGACGCTCATCCAGTGGCTGCGCGACATGCTGCTCATCCGCGAGTTCGAAGTGCGGACCATGCAGGCCTACCAGGACAAGAAGATCGGCGGCTTCTGCCACGTCTACATCGGCCAGGAGGCCGTGGCCGTCGGCTGCACCGCGGCCGTCGAGCATCGTGATCCGATCGTGACCGCGTATCGCGACCACGGTCACGCCCTCGCCCGCGGGATGGATCCCCGCCACTGCATGGCCGAGATGTTCGGCCGCATCGGGGGCTGCGCGAAGGGCAAGGGCGGGTCGATGCACATGTTCGACAAGGCCAACAACCTCTTCGGAGGTCACGGCATCGTCGGGGCCCAGGTTCCGCTCGGAGTGGGGCTGGCCTTCGCGACGAAGTACGAAGACGAAGTGATCAACGGCGGGAAGTCCGATCGCGTCAGTCTGGCATTCCTCGGCGACGGCGCCCTCAATCAAGGCGCGTTCCACGAGGCCATGAATCTCGCCGGGCTCTTCGATCTTCCAGTGATCGTCATCTGCGAGAACAACGGCTACTCGATGGGCACCGCCATCAGTCGCGGCACGACGATGGGGCACGACATCATCAGCAAGGCCATCGGGTACGGCATCGACGCGGCCGTCATCGACGGCATGGATGTGATGACCGTCTACGACGCGATGAAACCGATCGTCGATCGCTGTCGCCAGACCAGTCGTCCCGCCTTCATCGACATGCGGACGTACCGCTTCAAGGGGCATTCCATGTCGGATCCCCGCAAGTACCGCACCCGCGAGGAAGAGGAGCAGTACGAAGCCGGCGACCCGATCGGAAAGCTCGCCGCGTGGCTCGAGACCAACCGCGGGTTCGACAAGGGCCGGCATGACGCTCTCCTCAAGGAGGTGCGGCAGCAGGTGCGAGAATGCGTGAAGTGGGCCGAAGCCAGCCCGCCTCCGCCCCCTGAAGAGCTCTACACCGACGTCTATGTGGAGCGGATGGGTCCCTACCTCGGGACCTCGCTGCCGGAGATGCTGCGGGAGCAGAGCGAGTCCGGACCCGGTGCCGACGGAGAGAAGTCATGACAGTGCGCGAGATTGAATTCCGAGACGCCCTCCGCGAGGCGATGTCCGAGGAGATGCGCCGCGATCCCCGCGTCTTCCTGCTCGGCGAGGAAGTCGCCCAGTACAACGGCGCGTACAAGGTCAGCCGCGGCATGCTCGAGGAGTTCGGACCGCGCCGCGTCATCGACACACCCATCTCCGAGAGCGGCTTCGCCGGCATGGCCATCGGCTCGGCCATGATGGGGCTGCGTCCCATCGTCGAGTTCATGAGCTGGTCCTTCAGCCTCGTGGCCGCCGATCCGATCCTGAACAACGCCCCGAAGATGCTCTACATGTCGGGTGGACAGTT
This sequence comes from uncultured Isosphaeraceae bacterium, assembly GCA_964465255.1. Lineage (GTDB taxonomy): Bacteria > Planctomycetota > Phycisphaerae > Phycisphaerales > SM1A02 > CAYXKH01. The sequence goes on along the minus strand of CAYXKH010000061.1, from coordinate 4,360 downwards.
CGGCTGCCCGATCGTCTTCCGCGGCAACGACGGCGCCGGAGGTCAGCTCGGCTCGACCCACAGTTGGTCGGTGGAGTCGCTCTACGCCAACGTCCCGGGACTCAAGATGGCAATCCCGAGCGATCCCTACGACGCCAAGGGGCTTTTGAAGACGGCCATTCGCGATCAGGACCCGGTCTTCTTCCTCGAGAGCGAGCGTCTGCTCGGGCTCAAGGGCGATGTCCCCGAGGCCGAGTACCTCATTCCCTTCGGTCAGGCCCTCGTTCGTCGACCCGGGACCGACTGCACCATCATCTCCTTCGGTCGTCCCGTCCACTTCTGCATGGACGCGGCCGAGGAACTGGCCAAGGAAGGCATCGACTGCGAAGTGATCGACGGTCGCACGATTCGACCGCTCGACATCGACTCGATGGTGCGCAGCGTCCGCAAGACCAGCGCCTGCGTGGTCGTCGACCAGTCGTGGAGCTTCGCCTCGGTGGGTTCCGAGATCGCCTCGCAGATCCACCAGCGCTGCTTCGACGACCTCGACAACTACGTCCACCGGGTGCACAGCGACGATGTTCCGGCCCCCTACGCCTCCGAGCTCGAGCAGGCCTTTCTGCCGAATGCCCGGAAGATCTGTGAAGCGGTGCGGAGTGCCAAGTACCGCGCGTGACGCGGGGGGGCACGGTGCGCGTGGGGTGACTTCGAAATTGGGTGGCGCGTGGTTCGTTTCGTTCCAGTGCGCTGGAATCGAAACACCAATTCCTTCTCGCTCGACAGGACGCGCAGCACCGGCGCAGCCGAAGCGGAGCGTCGTGTCGAGGAGCGGTGTCCATCGTCACACCGCAGGACGATTGCGCACAACGCCGAGCCCCGCGCCGCCCAAGCTCGCTCCCGTCGCACGCGCCCCGCGCCCCGCGTCAGTGCCCTCCGCCCGCGAGGTGCTTCACCAACTCTCCAACCACCGCCTTCGCGTCTCCGAACAGCATGTACGTGCGGTCGAGGAAATAGAGCTCGTTGTCGATGCCGGCGAAGCCGGGCTTCTTGCTGCGCTTGATGGCCAGGACCGCCCGAGCCTTGTCGGCGTTGATGATCGGCATGCCGTAGATCGGTGAACCCTTGTCGCTCCGCGCGGCGGGGTTCACGACGTCGTTGGCGCCGATCACCAGGCAGACGTCGCACTGCGGCATGTCGGTGTTGATCTCATCCATCTCGACCAGATCGTCATAGGGGATGTCGCTTTCGGCCAGAAGCACGTTCATGTGGCCGGGCATGCGCCCGGCGACGGGGTGGATTGCGAACTTCACGGTGATCCCGCGCTTGCGGAGCTGGTCATAGAGCTCGCGCACGCGGTGCTGGGCCTGGGCCACGGCCATTCCGTATCCGGGCACGATGACCACCAGAGAGGCCTGTTCGAGCATCTGGGCGGCGCCCTCGATGGTCTCGGCCTTGTAGACCTGCTCCGCGCCGCCGCCGGCGCTCGCCTGGACCTGCCCGAACGCTCCGAAGAGGACGTTGGTGAAGGAGCGATTCATCGCCTTGCACATGATGATCGAGAGAATGAGACCGCTGGCGCCGTCGAGGGCACCGGCGATGATCAGGAGCTTGTTGTCGAGGACGAAGCCCATCGCCACCGCCGCGAGGCCGGCGTAGGAGTTCAGAATCGAGATCACCGTCGGCATGTCGGCGCCGCCGATTGGGAGGATCAGGAGCACGCCGAAGGCGAGCGACAGGGCGATGATCACGATGAAGGCGAAGGTCGACCAGCTTCCGGTCGGATCGATCACCAGCAGCAGGCCGAGCGCCCCGGCAAGTCCCAGCAGGCCGATGTTGATCACGTTCTGGAACGGATAGGTCACCGGGCGCTGCGGGATGAACTTCAGCTCCTGAAGCTTGCCCGCGGCCATCAGGCTTCCCGTCAAGGTCAGGAAGCCGAGGATCACCTCGGTGATGATCGCGGCGACGCGGAAGCGGGTGAGATGCTCCGGGCCTTCGCTGGCCCACAGGAAGTACTTGGTGGCGCCGACGAGTCCTGCGGCGAGTCCGCCGAAGGCGTGCGAAAGAGCCGTCCGCTGCGGAACGGCCGTGAGCGAGACGCGCGAGAGCGGGATGCCGATGATCGTGCCGGCGATCAGGGCGATGATGATCCACCCGTGGTTGACCACCTCCGGGCGCATCCAGGTGGCCACGATTGCCAGCAGCATGGCGAGGGCGCCCGCCCGGACGGATCGCGTCGCCGTGGTCGGCGAGCCCATCCAGTGAAGCGAGAGGACGAAGAGGGACGCGGCGACGAGATAGGCGAGCTGGACGATGGCGTCGATCACGGCTTGGCTCCTCCGCGATCGGTCTTGAACATCTTCAGCATCCGATTGGTGATCAGGAAGCCGCTGACGATGTTGGCCGTCGACGCCGCCAGAGCGACCGCTCCCACCAGTCGGAACCCGATTGGGTAGTCGCCGCCGGTCACCAGAATCGCTCCGATGACGGCGATTGCGGAGATCGCGTTGGTGAGCGACATCAGCGGCGTGTGCAGCAGGCGCGAGACCCGCAGGATCACGCCGAGCCCAATGAAGGTGGCCAGAACCAGCACGAAGAGCATCGACCAGGTGTCGGTCGCGGCGGGGGTGGCCCCGTGTGCGACGTCACCGGCGGTCGTCGGGGCTGCCGAGGCAACAAGCACGATGTGGTTCAGAGCCGTCGTCTGCGGGTCGTCGAGCATGTGGTCGAGCATGTGGTCGAGCATCTGGTTGAGCATTCGGGGCCTCCCGAGGGGTTGCGGGCGAGTGTCGGGCCGCGGCGGCGGATCGTCAACCGGCCGGCGAGTGGCCACCGCGCGGTACGAAGGGCGTCGCCGTAAACTGTCCCCGACCGGACAAGCGTCCTGCCCCGGGGACCAACCCCCAATCAGCACGCCCATCACCTCCCCCGCGAACCGACCCGTTCACTTCGGCCCACCCGTCATGCCCATCGAACTCACCATGCCCCGACTCTCCGACACCATGGAGAGTGGAACGATCATCAAGTGGAACGTGAAGGAGGGCGATGCCGTGAAGTCGGGGACGTCCGTCGCGGATGTCGAGACCGACAAGGCGACCATGGAGATGCAGGTCTTCGACGACGGGACCATCGCCAAGATCGTGGTGCCCGAGGGCAAGCTGGTGCCAATTGGAACTGTGATTGCACTGATTGCCGAGTCCGGCGAGGACGTCGCGGCAATCGGAGCGGGGGCCGCGGCCGCCAAGGGCAGCACCGCTCCGGCGCCCGCCGCTGCGGCAGCCAGCGCCCCGGCACGACCGACGGCACCTCGCCCCTCGGGGCCTGCGCAGGCTTCGACAGCGGTCACGCCCGCAGCAGCTCGGCCAGACGCAGCGGGCTCCGCCGCCCCGAAGGAGGTCGGGGACGACGGCGGAGGCGGTCGTTTCCGCATCAGCCCCGTGGCCCGCCGCATGGCCGACGAGCACCAGATCGACGTCAACGCAATCAAGGGCAGCGGACCGGGCGGACGAGTCGTCAAGGATGATGTCCAAGCGGCGATTGAAGTGAAGGCGGCGCGAGGAGCTTCGTCGGATGCGCCCGCAGCCGCCCGCAGCGGAATGGCGGTCTCCGCGAAGGGCGCGATGGCTCCACCGACCGCAGCGCTGGCCACGCCGCTCATCGATCGGGTGATCCCGCTGAGTGGCGTCCGGCAGACGATTGCGCGGCGGCTGATCGAGAGCAAGACCACCATTCCCCATTACCAGGTGACGATGCGCTTCGACATGGATGCGCTCCTCGATCTGCGGACGACCCTGAATCGCCAACTCGAGAATCAGGGCGTCAAGCTCTCGCTCAACGACTTCCTGCTGCGGGCATGCGCTCTGGCGATCCACCAGCACCACGAGTTCAACGCCAGTTGGGCCGGCACCGAGGGGATCATCGTGCACGCCGCCGTCAACATCGGCATGGCCATTTCGCTGCCTGCCGAGCGCGGTGGCGGACTCGTCGTCGGCGTCGTCCGCGATGCCGACCACAAGGGACTCCGCCAGATCTCCGCAGAGAGCAAGGCTCTCGCCGAGAAGGCCCGCAGTCGCGGGCTCTCCACGGAGGACATGAGCGACTCGACCTTCACCATCTCGAATCTCGGGATGTTCGGGGTCGATCACTTCACCGCAATCATCAATCCGCCCAACACCGCAATCCTCGCCGTGGGTGCTGCCATCGAGCAGCCGGTGGTGCGCAATGGGCAGCTCGCGGTCGGCCACCAGATGAGCGCCACCCTGAGCCTCGACCACCGAGTGATCGACGGGGCGATGGCCGCCCAGTACCTCCAGACGCTCAAGGGTCTGATGGAGAATCCGGCCGGCTTGCTGGTGTGAGCGCTCGGTTCGGCCGAGCTGGT
>CAYXKH010000060.1:11167-14907 GCA_964465255.1 uncultured Isosphaeraceae bacterium | reverse complement strand
CTGGTCCGAACGGGTCTGGTCCGAACGGGTCTGGTCCGAACGGGCCTGGTCCCGTGAACGACAGGCAGAAGCTCGGCGGAGGTCACACCTCCCCGGGAGCAAGTGCTTCGCATCGTCAACTCGTCCAATGACGAGCCGGAGGCGTCGGGGAACGGGGCCCCGCCGGCTCCGGAACACCGTCCACCTCCCATCCGCCGCGAAGTCGATCGCGATCGACCGCTGAAGCAGGACGCGCCATGAAGATCACACGGAAGTTCACCAACTCGGGACAGGATGTCTATTCGACGGTCAAGTGGGAGCGGCGAGGCTCGAAGATCACCGGAACCGACGGTTCCACGGTCTTCGAGATGAAGAACGCCGAGATCCCCGGACAGTGGAGTCAGCTCGCGACGGACATCGTCGTGAGCAAGTACTTCCGCAAGGCCGGGGTGCCCCAGTTCGACGATCGCGGCGAGCCGATCCTTCATCTGACATCGATTGCCGGCGGCCCGAAGAAGGGTGACCCCGTCACCGGTCCGGAGCGATCGGTTCGGCAGGTGGTGAACCGCCTCGTGTCATGCTGGAAGGAGTGGGGTCAGCGGCACGGCTACTTCGACTCCAAGCGCGACGCCCAGGCCTTCGCCGATGAAGTCGCCTACACGCTGCTTCACCAGATGGCCGCGCCCAACAGTCCACAGTGGTTCAACACCGGACTGAACACCGCCTACGGGATCACCGGTCCCGCCCAAGGACACTGGATCGCCGATCCCGTCACCGGCGCCCCGTCGCTGGCCGACGATGCGTATTCGCATCCGCAGCCCCACGCCTGCTTCATCCAGCCGGTCCGCGACGACCTCGTCAACGAGGGCGGCATCATGGATCTGTGGGTCCGCGAGGCTCGACTCTTCAAGTACGGCTCCGGCACCGGAACCAACTTCTCCTCGCTGCGCGGCGAGGACGAGCCGCTCTCCGGCGGCGGTCGCAGCAGCGGCCTGATGAGCTTCCTGAAGATCGGCGATCGCGCCGCCTCGGCCATCAAGAGCGGAGGCACCACCCGCCGCGCCGCCAAAATGGTCTGCCTCGATGTCGATCATCCCGACATCCGCGAGTTCGTCCGCTGGAAGGTCCGCGAGGAACTCAAGGTGGCTGCGATGGTCGAGGGTGCCAAGCACCTTCCCGAGGACCAGCAGAAGCTCGCCGCCCGACTCGGTCTCAAGCTCGACTACGACTTCAATGGCGAGGCCTACTTCACCGTCAGCGGGCAGAACTCCAACAACTCGGTGCGGGTCACCAACGAGTACCTCGAAGCCGTCGAAGGCGATGCCGATTGGACGCTGATTCGCCGCACCGACGGAAAGCCCGGCGGAAGCGTGCGAGCTCGCGAACTCTGGGAGGAGATCAACTTCGCCGCGTGGCGCTGTGCCGATCCCGGCATCCAGTACGACTCCACCATCAACGAGTGGCACACCTGCCCGAAGAGCGGGCGAATCAACGCCAGCAATCCCTGCTCGGAGTACATGTTCCTTGACAACACCGCGTGCAATCTGGCCTCGCTGAACCTCATCAAGTTCTACGACCCGGTGACGCGGAACTTCGATCTCGACGCCTACGAGCACGCCATCCGACTCTGGACCATCGTGCTCGAGATCTCGGTCTTGATGGCCGCCTTCCCCTCGCGTGAAGTGGCCGAGCTCTCCTGGAAGTTCCGAACGCTCGGTCTGGGATACGCCAACCTCGGTGCCATGCTCATGCAGGCCGGCATCGCCTACGACAGCGACGCCGGTCGCGCCGTCTGCGGCGCCGTGACCTCGGTTCTCACCGGTCGCTCGTACGCAACCAGCGCCGAGATGTCTGCGGCCCTCGGCCCCTTCAAGGGCTTCGAGGAGAACCGCGAGCACATGCTTCGCGTGATCCGAAATCACCGCCGCGCCGCCAAGGGCGTCTCCCGCGATTCGATGTCCTGGGAAGAGCTCGCGATCCGACCGGTGCCCATCGATCACGAGATCTTCGCGGGCGGAAGCGTGCGAATCGCCAATGCCGACGAACTCCTCGGCCGCGCCGTCCAGTGCTGGGATGATGCGGTGCGCCTCGGCGAGCGACACGGGTTCCGAAACGCCCAGGTCACCGTGATCGCCCCCACCGGCACCATCGGACTGCTGATGGACTGCGACACCACTGGTGTCGAGCCGGACTTCGCACTGACCAAGTTCAAGAAGCTCGCCGGCGGCGGTTCCTTCAAGATCGTCAACCAGTCGCTGCCTCCGGCGCTGCGGGCCCTGGGCTACTCGCAGGAGCAGGCCGACGACATCCAGCGCTACGTGATGGGCGCCCTGAGCGTCGATGTGCCGATGCCCGCAGCGGATGGATCACTGCCCGCCGCGGGTGGTCGCGGAACCTTTCGCGAGTTCCTGCTTTCGAAGGGCTTCCGAAGCGAGGAGATCGTGGCCCTCGAGAACGAGCTGCCGAAGCTCTTCGAGCTGCGGTTCGCCTTCGCCAGTTGGTCGATGCCCGAGTCGGCCATCCGCGCACTCGGTCTCGACGTCGCCAAGACTCGATCGCACGCCAGCTTCAACGGGCTTCGTTCGATGGGGCTCACCGCCGCGCAGATCTCGACGCTCAACCGCGTCATCTGCGGAACCCAGACCGTCGAGGGTGCCCCCCGTCTGAAGGCGGAGCACCTCTCGGTCTTCGACTGCGCCAACAAGTGCGGACCGCTCAGCGTCCGCTTCATCGAGCCCGCCGGGCACATTCGCATGATGGCTGCGGCCCAGCCGTTCATCTCCGGCGCCATCTCGAAGACCATCAACCTTCCGAACGAGTCGTCGGTCGACGAGATCGGACAGGCCTACATGCTCAGTTGGAAGCTCGGCCTGAAGGCCAATGCCCTCTACCGCGACGGCTGCAAGCTGAGCCAGCCGCTCAACACCAAGGCCGATGCCGAGGTCGCCGAGCTGGACCAGGTCGAAGCCGAGGACCCCATCGAAACCGAGGCCCTGCGGGGGGAAGTGATGGCCGAGGTCGCGGCACTTGCTCGCGCCCTCGCGACCTCCGAGACCTCGGAGCGGACTTCCTCGGCGGCTGCTGCGGCGACTGAGGCGACGCGCGCTCCCGAGGTGCAGGTGGTCGAGCGCATCGTCGAGCGGATCGTCTATCGCCCCATGCGCCGTCGGCTTCCCGATACCCGCAACAGCATCACCCACCGCTTCAATGTCGGCGGTCACGAAGGCTATCTGACCGTCGGCCTGCACGAGGACGGCGCCCCCGGCGAGCTCTTCATCACCATGGCGAAGGAAGGCTCGACCATCGGCGGACTGATGGACTGCATCGGCACCGCCACCAGCGTCTCGCTCCAGTACGGCGTCCCGCTGACCAGCCTCGTCAACAAGTTCGCCTACCAGCGCTTTGAACCGATGGGGATCACGACGAACCCCGACGTGCGGTTTGCGGCGAGCCTGGTGGATTACATCTTCCGCTGGCTGGGTGTGCAGTTCATTCCCGGCTTCCGCGAAGAGCACGGCACGCGACAGGATGTCGCAGGGCACAACTCCGTGTCGGGGGGGCATTCGCTCCCGACACCGCCGCCCATGCCGATTGGGCAAGTCAACTCGATCATGGAGGATCAGACGTGGAGCGCACGCCAAGGACTCGGCGGTCCCTCGAATTCGCACTCGCACCAACCGTCGCGGACACGCGAGGGATCGACGATCAATCCGGACTCACGAGACTCACGAGACTCTCGAGACTCTCGAGACTCACGAGAC
>CAYXKH010000060.1:3345-11067 GCA_964465255.1 uncultured Isosphaeraceae bacterium | reverse complement strand
CGAGACTCTCGAGACTCACGAGACATGGACGTTCGGAACTCGCATCTCGATGCGGATCATCCGGCGATCTCTCGCGACGACACGGACGCTCGCAATGCCGCACGGCTGAGGATTCGGCTTGCCGAGGAGGCGGAGGCGGACGACCGCTTCGCCGAGCACGACGGAACCGACGTGCGGAACACGGGCGGGAATTCGTCGCACCATTCGCGACAGATGAATCAGCCGGGCAATCAGCCAGGGCAGTCCGATCATGCCCCCCATCCGATCCTCCATCCCGGCCCGGGGAGTCTCGACGGGAGCCCGAGTCGACCTCGGATCAGCGAGAGCGGGGCCGACGAGATCGGACGGAGCGATCGCACGATCACCGCCTCGGTCTTCACCGAGCATCGTGAGACGCTGATCGTCGAGTCGCACATGGGCCATCAGACATCGCAGATGAGCATGAGCGCCGCCAACTCGCGGATGATGGGCGACGCCCCGGCGTGCGCAAGCTGCGGACATATCACGGTGCGCAGCGGCGCCTGCTACAAGTGCACGAACTGCGGTGCGCAGAACGGATGCGGCTGACTCCGGCCCGGCGCGTGGTGTGCAATCACCTGGCGAGCAATCGGGTCGCGCCACTTCGCCTCGGTCTGGATGACTTGAGAACGACGTTCTGAATCAGACTTTCGGGCCGGGCGGCCACCTCCTCCGACGGTCGCCCGGCTCACGAACATGGAGAGTTGCACGAGCAGCTCGAGAAGACATGCGATGACAGCCTCCGACGGGCAAGGGAGTGGAGATGATTGGAGAAAAGACGGTCGGCGAGTGGATGGACCCTCTTTGCACTGATCGGGAACGCACGGAGCTTCGCGATACCCGACTCCCCCGGCCCCTCCCCGGGGTGGCCGCTCCACACTCCGCTCCCTTTGCCTTGGAGGCAGTCGTGTGAACAGTCCCAACCCGGTTCGTTCTTGGGCCGCGCAGGACGCGCGGCCAAAGGGCGAATCGATGGACGCGCAGGGGAGACCCACCGCTGCGCGCGCTTGCGAGGTTTCGCTGCCCGCTCCCGCGGGCACCGCGCCTCTTCCCTCCTGGCCCCGGCGCAATGCCCACCGTTGCGCCGGGGCCGCTTGCATGAACCACTGAGCCGTGTCGGCCCTTCGCGCTCGAGCGGACTCTCCACGCCACCTCGCTCTTCCCCCCTGCCGCCCAGACCCACCGCCAGACTCACCGCCAGACTCACCGCCAGACCCACTGCCAGACTCACCGCCAGACCCACCGCCAGACCCACCGCCAGACTCACCGCATGCCCCACCCTTCGTTCCTTCCACCCCACGCCCTGATCGGGATGATCCATGTCGCTGCACTGCCGGGAACTCCGCGGTCTCGGGCGGCAATCGGGGCCATCGCCGACGCGGCCCGGGCGGAAGCCGTCATCCTGATGGAGGCCGGTTTCGATGCCATCCTCCTCGAGAACATGCACGATCTCCCCTATCTCGCCCGTGAGGTCGGCCCCGAGATCGTGGCCTCGATGACCAGAGTTGCGCTTGCCGTACGCGAGGTCACGTCGCTCCCGCTGGGTATCCAGATCCTGGCCGGCGCCAACACCGCGGCGCTCGCGGTCGCTCAGGCCGTCGAGGCCCGCTTCATCCGCGCCGAGGGCTTCGTCTTCGCCTCGGTCGCCGACGAAGGGCTGCTGGCCACGGCCGATGCCGGACCGCTGCTGCGGGCGCGGCGGGCTCTGGGCGGCGAGGACGTGTCGATCTTCGCCGACATCAAGAAGAAGCACAGCGCCCACGCGTTGACGGCGGACGTCTCGCTTGCTGAAACAGCCCAGGCCGCTGCCCTCTTTGGGGCCGACGGCGTCGTCGTCACCGGCCCCGCCACCGGACAGCCGACCAGCCTCGAGGATCTGCGGGCGGTGCGCAGTGCCCTTGCCGGGCCTCCATCGACTCCGGTCATCGTCGGCTCGGGGGCAACGCCCGAGAGCCTGCCGCGACTGCTCGAGTTCGCCGATGCGGTCATCGTCGGCTCCTCCATCAAGCGTGATGGTCGATGGGATCAACCCGTGGATTGCTTGAGGGCTGCGGCCTTCATCGCCGCGCGACCCCGCTGAGCCCGGCGCGCTCCTCGGATCTCCGCTACGCCTCCGCGAAGGCAGTGCCGCCCGGCCGAAGCTGGCCGAGTCCGCCCAAATCCGACTGAGTCCGCCCAAATCCGCCCGAATGGGGGCAAATCGGGGCGATTGCGCAACCGTACACTGCAACCATGCTGGTCTGGATCAACGGACAGATCGTTCCCGCGCACGAGGCTCGAGTGAGTGTGTTCGATCGCGGATTCCTGTTCGGCGACGGTGTGTACGAACTGGTCCGATTCTTCAACGGCGTCGGGGTCCAGATGGACGATCACGTCGCCCGACTCGCCCGGAGTCTTGCCCACGCTCGGATCCAGGGCGTCGAGGCGGCGGCGCTTCCGGCAATCGCGACATCGCTGCTCGGCGCCGGCGGCCTTCGCGATGCCACGCTGTATCTGCAGGTCACGCGCGGAGCCGCGGCCACGCGAGCCCACCTGCCACCTGCGGGGATTGCGCCCACCGTCGTGGCCATGGCCTCCGCCTCGCCCTCGCTCGAGGAGTTCACACAGCCGGAGCCGGTGCACGCGGTGCTCCTCGAAGACCTGCGCTGGAAGCGATGCGACATCAAGTCGATCAGCCTGATGGGCAACATTCTCGCGCTGCTCGGCGCCGCCGACGCCGACGGCGACGAAGCGATCCTGCACTGCGATGGCCTGGTGAGCGAAGGAACTGCGACCAATGTCTTCGCCCTGATCGGCTCCACGCTGGTCACGCCACCCATCGACAGCGATCCCGTGATTCTTCATGGCGTCACCCGACTCGCGGTCTTCGATGCCGCGCGAGACCTCGGTCTTCGCGTCGAGGTCCGCCCGCTGCGGGTTGCCGAGCTGCGCGGCGCCGGCGAGATCATGGTCACCAGCAGCCGCCGCATCGTCGCCCCGGTGACCTCGCTCGATGGAGCTCTGGTTGGAACAGGAACCGCCGGACCAATTGCCCAGGCCCTCTTCGGCTGCGCCCGCCGGGCCATCGCGGTCCGTTCGGGAGTGGCATTGGATCCTCCACCGATTGACTCGCGGCATTCGGCAACTGCGCCCGTGGCCGCGTTTCCTCCCGTGGTCCCGCAGTCAGTGGCGAGGCGCTGAGGGCAATCGCAGTTCTTCGGCGCCGTCGTCAGGACACCACGGAAGCTCCCCGCAACCCGCACGACACTCCTTCTCATTCGACCTCACGGATCGGCTCGAGCACGAACCGACCAGTCCAAACCCGAGCCCCGACTTCGAGCCCCGACTTGAACCCAAACCCAAATCCAGAGTCAGACCTGAACCCGAATTCAACCCTGAGCATCGTCGCCGTCAACGTCGGCAACACTCGGACTGCCCTCGGACTCTTTCAGCGGGGATCCCTGATCCGAAGCGAGCGCATCCAGAACAGCGACCGCAGCGGACTGGTTGCCGCAATCCGCGCCGCCGTCACCGAACTCGATGACGACAGCGAGCCCTCGATAGTCATGGCCTCCGTCAACGAGGCCGTCGCCGATGAACTCGCCGCGGCGCTCTCCGCCCAGAAGAGTTGCGAGCTCTTCCAGATCGGCGAGGATCTCGCCGTCCCCATCGGAACCCATCTCGATCCGGAGACGATCACCGGCGTCGATCGACTGCTGAATGCCGCCGCCGCATGGGAGCGCATGCAGGGCGCCTGCGTCGTCGTCGACGCCGGCACCGCAGTGACCGTCGACTTCGTCGATGGCACCGGAATCTTCCAGGGCGGGGCCATCGCCCCCGGTGCCGCCATGCAGCTTCGAAGTCTGCACGAGGGGACCGCCGCCCTGCCACTGCTGCGCTTCGAGCGCCCCGATCACGAGACCTTCGGCAAGAACACCCGGCAGGCCATGCTTCAGGGCGTGACCTTCGGCATCCGCGGTCTGGTCTGGCGACTCGTCGAGCGCTACGCCGAGAAGTATGGGGCCTTCCCGCCGGTGATCGCCACCGGCGGCGACGCCGAACTCGTCTTCGCGGAGGACGAACTGGTGAACCGCATCGTGCCCGATCTGACGCTTCTGGGAATCGCCGCAGCCGCTCGCGCCGCGGGTCGGCTCGAGGGCGGGTGATTGCTGCACAGGCCGCGCCGTGACCATCGCCACACTTCTCACTCCCTACCGGCCCGGCGCCATCGCCATCATTCAGCTCGTGGGTGAGGTGGAGGGGATTCTCGCAGCCCTCTCCGGCGTGCCGTCGTGGCCCGACGGTTCCTCACGGCTGATCCGCATTCCCGACCTCGACGAGTTTCTGGCCACGCGGATCGATCGCACTCGCGCCCAGCTCACGCCCCACGGCGGTCCCCGAATCGTCGAGGTCCTCTGCGGGCGACTGGTCGAACTCGGTGCGACCGTCGTCAGCCCCGATGCGTGCGACCCACTGGAGATCTATCCCGAGGCCGAGGATCGATTCGAGGCTCTGGCCCTCGCGACGATCGCCCGATGTGCGAGTGCACGGGGCATCGACCTCCTGCTCGATCAGCCGCGGCGCTGGCGATCGATGCGAACCGCCGATGGATCGCCGCTGCCGATCACCTCCGAGGAGCTCGAGCGATCGCGCCGACTCGGCCGATTGATCGTGCCTCCTGGGGTCGTCCTCGTGGGCGAGGCCAACATCGGAAAGAGCTCGCTCACCAACGCCCTCTTCTCGCGCGAAGTCGCAATCACCGCCGACTGTCCTGGAACGACCCGCGACTACGTGACCGGGGAAGTGGAGCTCGACGGACTCCTCGTCCTCTGGCACGACACGCCGGGACAGCACCGCCCCGACTCGCCTTCGAATGTGGCGGATGCCGCGGGCCCTGAGGCCCTGCTCGGCGCCGCCGCGCAGGAGACCGCGCGGCGGGCCATCGACCGGGCCGACTGGGTGATTGCCGCGAGCGATGCCGGATCAGCGTGGCCGTCCCTCGAGCGCCGGCCCGATCTGCGAATCGGACTGAGAAGCGACCTCGGGCGACGCCCCGATGCCGACTGCTCGGTCTGTGCCCGCACCGGCGAGGGGCTGCGCGAACTGGCGTCGGCCATCCGCAGAGGCCTGCTCTTCGACGAGGATCTGGCCTTCACCGGACGCTGGCTCTTCGATGGGCGACTTCAGAGTCCAATCGAGGAATAACCGGCATCGACGTAGATGGTCTGCCCGGTCACTCCACTTCCGAGATCGCTCAACAGCCACAGCGCGGTGTCGCCCACTTCGCCGCCGGTGATGTTGCGGCGCAGCGGCGCCTTCTTCTCGACCCATCCGAGAATCTCGCCGAACCCGCCGACGGCCATGGCGCTCATCGTCCGCAGCGGGCCGCCGCTGATCACGTTGACGCGAATGTTCTTCGGCCCCAGTTCCATCGCCAGATAGCGACCGACCGCTTCCAGCGCGGCCTTGGCGACGCCCATCACGTTGTATCCCGGCACCGCCTTCTCGGCGCCGTAGTAGCTCATGGCGATCATCGAGCCGCCGTTGGGCATGACCTCGGCGGCGCGGTTGGCCATCGCCATGTAGGTGAAGGCGGAGATGTCCATCGCCTGGGTGAAGACCTGCCGCGGCGTTGCCGCGAATCGACCGTCCTGGAGCCAGTCCTTGTCGGCGTATGCAATCGAGTGCACCAGAAAGTCGATCGATCCGAAGTCGGACTTGATCTTCGCGAAGACCGCGTCGAGATCGCTGTCGCTGCCTGCGTCCATGGCCATGAGCCACGGCCTGGTGGCCGTCGCCACGCCGCCGCCGACGGTCGAGGCGAGCTCGGTCACGGCCTGCTGCACCCGCCGTTGCATCTTCTCGCCGGGGAGGTGGGTGAAGAGGCACTCCGCCCCCTGCTTCATGAGCCGCTCGGCGATGTGCCAGGCGTAACTGCGATCGTTGGCGACGCCGACGATGAGCCCGCGCTTGCCTTCCATGATCAACGGGAGCGAAGTGACCTGGGGGATCTGATTGCTGCTCATCCTGAACTCCGGTGAATTGACGCGACGGCACCTCGGACGGACCCGGACGGAAGCTGGAGGCGATCCGACGGCCGACGTGGGAGCGTATCAGCCTCGCCACCCGCAGCGCGACGAGCGGGCGACAAGCGGGCGACGAGCTGCGGGCTTCGGCGACCCGACACGCGGCAAGCCGCCGCGATCCCCCGACAGTCGAGTGACGAGGCCCGAGTTCTTTCCTACCATGGCCCCGCTCTCGCACGCGTAGCTCAACGGATAGAGCATCGGTCTTCGGAACCGAGGGTTGAAGGTTCGAATCCTTCCGCGTGCGTTGCCCAAGCCCGATCTGGCGCCCCCATCTCGAGCCCCCCTATTGAGAGACTGGCAAGTCGCAACCCGAGAGCGACCGAATCAGTCGTCCTGCCAGAGTTCGTCGATGGCCCCCAGGACGGTGGCCGAACCGAGAAACTGCTGATCGAGGCAGGCGCTCTGCATCGCCGTGCAGGGGATGGCGATCCGCCCGGCGTAGCAGCCCGATTCGCACGGCTTCATTCCCGCGCACCCGAGTCCCGCGGTACTGCCGATCACGCGGGCGGAGATTGCCGAAGTCACCAGCTTCCGCCACCTGGCGATTGCCAGCGGTTCCGTCTCCGCGAGTGCCGCCCCGCAATTGCATGCAAAGGCCTGGGAGTCGCTGAGCACGCCGAGCGAGGCCATGGCCACGCTCTCGAGGTGCCATTCCTGGAGCGGGACACCGGCGAGAAGATCGCCGGCCAGAAGCCCCAGCATCGCCCCAATCGTGGTGGGCTGGCCGCCAACGGTCACCGACTGATCGAGCGGATCGGCGGGGAACCACATCCAGACCTCTTCCACGATCACCAGCAGGCCTGAAGCGCCAACGTCGCCGACGACCACGTCGAGCCCGTCGAGCAGAATGGTGAAGCTGCCAAGCGGAACACCCGCGTCGTCGACGAAGATGGAGACGGCTGCATCGCCTGGCGGAAGCCCGGTCCCGTCGAACGCGTAGCTCTCGACGATGTCGCCGTAGTCGGCGCAATCGAAGGGACAGGGCCCATAGTCGGCGAGAAGCATGCCGAGATCGGCGCCGTCGACAAACCCGTCTCCGTTGAGATCCCCCAGACCGGCAAGGCCGTAGTTCGCCAGCAGCACGCCGATGTCCGACGTATCGACCGCGCCGCTCAGATCCAGATCCGCGGGGCAGCCACAGGCCATGCCGTACGCGCCTGTCGATGCACCAGCGGTGGCCCCCGCTGCGAACTGGCAAGTGACGATCATCGACACGAGAAGGATGATGACTCGCATGGGATGCCTCTCTGCACCTGACGGGCTGGGGTGGGAGAAGCACAACTCCTCCGCCCGCCGTCGATCCGACCACCGGCTCGATTTCCAACCTCAACGACGCCCGACAGGGCGAAGCCGACTCCGCGGAACCTCCCGGCACACTGGTGAAGGACCGACCGGCCGCATCATTGGGTTGCTGGACTGCAATTCGCAGTGCCGCGACCTCATTTTCGCTTGATTCGCCGATGCCAATGACGGCATGTCGTCACTTCGAAACACCTCCGTTCATCCCGGGCCGACGTCGGCCCACGATTCCCCAACTTGCCGCCCGATCTCTGGTCCTGCTCTTCTATCCTCAGCCCTTCGCCTCAGCCCTTCGCCTCAGCCCTTCGCCTCAGCCCTTCGCCTCAGCCCTTCGCCT
>CAYXKH010000060.1:0-3245 GCA_964465255.1 uncultured Isosphaeraceae bacterium | reverse complement strand
CAGCCCATCTCCTGAACCCATCCCGTGAACCCATCCCGGTTCCGGCGGGTTGCTGGTCCCCCGCCACTGAAAGGAACGAACCATGTGTCGCTGGCTCGCCTTTCTCGGAGCGCCAATTGCGCCCGAAGAACTCCTCTTCAAGCCGAAACACTCTCTAATCGACCAGAGCATGAGCTCCAAGTCGGCCGAGACGCCCACGAACGGGGACGGCTTCGGACTCGGCTGGTACGGAGCCCGCGACTGCCCAGGGCTCTTCCGCAGTATTCGACCGGCCTGGAATGACTTCAATCTCCAAGACATCCCGGCCCAGGTCGAGTCTCGCCTGTTTCTTGCGCACGTGCGAGCGACTTCGCATGCGACCGTTCAGGAGACCAACTGTCATCCCTTCCGTCATGGCAACTGGCTGTTCGTCCACAATGGCGAGATCTTCGGCATCGAGAAGTTCCGGAAACGCCTCATGGAAGCGATCTCGGATGACCTCTTCCCATTCATTCTCGGGACGACCGACTCCGAAGTCATGTTCTTTCTCGCGTTGACCTTTGGATTGGAGCGAAATCCCTACACCGCCATGACCCGCATGGCGGGCTTCGTCGAGTCGGTGGCACGGGCCCACGGCGTGGCCGAGACGCTCTGGATGACCCTCGGTTTCTCCGACGGCGATTCGCTCTACGCCATTCGCTACGCCAGCGACGGCAAGGCCCCCACGCTCTACCACTCGCGCGATGCCGAGGAGGTCTGTCGGATCGCTCCTCACCTTCGCGTCAAGCTCTCGGCCGATGCCCGGGCCATTGCCTCGGAACCGATGGGCGCAACGCGGGAGTTGTGGAAGGTGGTTCCCGAGAACACATTCGTCCACGTCAGGAACGGCATGATCGAGAGCGCGCCATTCGTCGTCGAGGCGGCGTGATCTCACAATGAGCGAGCGACATTGGCGAAGCCCAGTTGGCGGACCGTTCTGACTTGCTCCGAGCAGGTCTCGTTTCCGATGGTGCGTCACGTCTGACGTGTCCCGCGCCGCCCGACGCATCCCTCGGTCAAGTAGCCTCGAGTTCTCCGTGCCCCTCGCTCGCTTCACCCAATCCCATCGCCTTCGAGTGATCGCCGCATTCACTGCGATCTACCTGATCTGGGGATCCACCTACCTCGGCATCAAGGTGGCCATCGATTCGATGCCTCCCTTCTTCATGGCGGGCACCCGGTTCGCGCTGGCCGGGCTCCTCATGCTGGCGTGGCTCGCGCTTCGCGGCCACATCGACGCCGTGTCGCTCTCGGGGCGGCGTCTGGCCCTCGCGGTCCTCGTCGGCACGCTCATGCTCGGCGTCGGCAATGGCCTCGTGGTCGCCGCGATCAATCGCGGCGCGCCCACCGGGCTCGTGGCGGTGCTGATTGCCACGACGCCCTTCTGGCTGGTGGTCCTCGAGCGCCTCTTCGATTCGAAGAAGCGGATCACGGGGCGGATGATCGCGGGGCTGGCACTCGGCTTCGCCGGGATCATCATTCTGAAGTGGAACGGGCCGTCTCCCTCGAGTGGTGCAAACCCGGCCATCGACGCAATCACCCTCGGCACCATGCTCTTGGCCACGCTGGCTTGGGCGAGCGGCTCCTTGATCAGCAAGCGCTTGAATCGCCCCGCAGGCACCAACTCGCCTGAAGAAGCGGGACCGAAGGCCAATCCGCTCGTCGGCACCGCCCTCCAGATGCTGGCCGGCGGCGCCGTGCTCGGTCTCTTCGGTCTGGCGACCGAGTCGTGGTCGACGATCGATTTCGGAGCCATCACGCTGGCCTCGTGGATGGGCTACGCCTACCTGATCGTCTTCGGATCGATCATCGGGTACACCGCGTTCATCTGGCTGCTGCGACATGTCTCCGCCGCGGCCGTCGGCACCTACGCCTATGTGAACCCGGTCGTGGCGGTGGTTCTCGGGGTCTGGTTCGCGGGCGAAGTCTTCACGATTCACGCAGCAATTGCCAGCGCTTTGATTCTGGGCGCGGTGGTGATGCTCACGTTGCGACCATCGCCAGCGCCGTCACGCTGACTCGAGGCGCGGTGGATGCGCAGCCGAGGCTCGGAAGAGATCGATGGCGGTCTTGGCCACCTGCCCGGTGTCGTAGTACGCGTAAGCCCCGACCCCGAGGGCCCCCACAATCGGCACCCACCGCGCCGCCGCGGAGGCCACCAGGCGCTGCGAGAGCTTGATGCCGATGCGCTCGAGCGTCCGACGCATCATCGACGAGGTCGCCGCCTTCACCACCACTCGACTACCCACGCGGGCCACCAGGTCGCGCACGGCCTGCGCCGCCGCATGACGGAAGAGGCAGTAGATCATGGTCTGCCGCGTCAACGTCGCCTCGACCCCGAAGGCCCCGGCGATGTCGGCGACCATCTGCGACTGGATCCGCCAGATGGCCATGAGATCCGGGACGATCGTCACCAGTCCCAGCGGTCCCGGGGGCAGCGCCAGGCTTCCCGAGACGATCGCCGACTTCAGCGCAGCCGACGAAGCGATGGCCCGCGCCTGGCTCAGCGGATCGGTGCTCCGAGCGACATCGGTCTGCGGAACACGAGCGATCACCCGCTCGATCGAGCGGGCGATGAGTCCGCTCGGTTCGTCGGGGCTCGATGGATGCTTCTTGTGGCTTCGGATCATTTCGGATGGGGGGTCGAGTGGCGAGAAGGTAGCATCCGTCCCTGCCGAAGGGGTCGGGAGTGGACTGCCGCGGGCATCGGGCAGAATCCTCAATCGACGATCGACTCGGCGAGGCGTGCGCCGAGCGACTGCGGCGGGCCTGTTGCTCTCGAAGGACGACTGATGAATCGCGCGACGCGCACCACTTCATCGACGATTGCCCCGGGTGATTTCATCACTGCGCTCGCCCTCGCCGCGTGTGCCACCCAGCGGATCTTCGATCGTGCCTACGAGGACGACCTTCGTCGCCTCGACGTCGTCGCCCGCTCGCTGGCAGGCGCCAACCCGAGCGGCCCCGCCGATGCGGCCTCGCCACCGTCGCCCGCCGCGCACGCACTGCTCACCGCCCTCGCCCCCAGCCGGCTCGTCCTCAGCGAAGTGACGATTTCCTCCGAGGTCCGCTGCACACAGACCCGCCGAACCGGCTTCTCCGTCGAGGTCACCCCGCTCAATCTCGCCTACGAGCGTCGCTTCGGCTCCATGCGCTCCGGCGCCAGCCGAATCACGTTGACGGTCGTGCAAACCCCGTCACCCCCGCCCCCCGGACCTCATTCCTGT
>CAYXKH010000059.1:8644-14940 GCA_964465255.1 uncultured Isosphaeraceae bacterium | reverse complement strand
GTCGCCGCAGGACTCCTGCTTGCGGCCCTTCTCCTCGGCTGGTTCACCGCCCAGGCGGTGCTCGGGACCACCGACCGCGCTCGTCCGGTCAATGTCTACTGGCTGCTCGGGGGTGTGCTCCTTCCGCAGACGGCGATCCTCGTCGTGTGGCTTCTTCTTGCGACGCTTGGTCCTCCTGGCGTGCAGGCCATCTCAATCGGTGGAGCGCTGCGAGCGTTCCTCGCTCGAACCATGAGCCTCTGGATGGGGCGCGAGCCGGCCGCGGCGGGCGCGTCGACGGCGCTGGCAATTGCCCATGGCCGCGGCCCGCTTCTTCGCTGGACGCTGGCGACACTCACCCATGGCGCCTGGACTGCCTTCAACCTCGGGTGCCTGATCGGCGTCCTCGCGGTGCTGCTGCTTGAACAGCACCTCTTCTGCTGGGAGTCGACGCTGCTGTCGCCCGAGCACATGGAGGGTCTGACGCGGGCCATCGCGTGGCTGCCGGAGCAGCTTGGGTTCCCAACCCCAAGCGCCGCGATGATCGCGGCCAGTCGACTCGACCCGGCCCATGCCGACCGATTCGCAGCACAGACGGGCGATGTCGGTGCAGCCTGGTCGGGACTGCTGATCGGTTCGGTCCTGGTCTACGGACTCCTCCCGCGGGCTGCGCTTCTCATCTTCAGCCGCGCTCGACTGAGCCGAGCGCGGCGCAGGTACCGCCTCGACGTCGAGCATCCGCTCCTGGCCCCGGCGATGTCGTCACTCACACCCGCGCATGGCGCGGCCACTCCACGGGCGGGGACTGCGTGGCGCGATCTGACGCGAGAGACGCCAATTGCCTCCGCCGGAAGCGGCGTCGGGCCAATCGTGCTCGCCGGAATCGAACTGCCCACTCCCGCCGCGGGATGGCCGCCAATTGGCGTGCCCGAACTCGTGGATCTGGGTCGGATCGAAAGTCGCGAAGATCGGGCGACGGCCCTGGCCATGCTCCGCGACATGACCCAGGGACCCCGTCGGCTGGTCGTCGTGGTCTCGCTGGCAAGCACGCCCGATCGAGGGCTCGGACACTGTCTCACTGAACTCGCGCACGCGGCGCGGGCCCCGGTGAACGTCATCCTGACGGGCGGTCAGGCGTGCCGTCAGCGCGGCGACACCGCGTCGGTGAGTCAACGAATCGAGGACTGGCGAACGCTCGCGACCCGCGCCGGAGTCACCTCGACGAGTGTCGTCGAGCTCGACCTCGATCTCCTGACCGCGACCACCTCCGCCCAGTTGCGGGAACTGCTGGCTGGAACTCGTGTGCCCAGCGACGAGCGGGCAGTCGAGCCCGCGGTGTCGACCGAGCGGCATCTCGAGGCGGCGTTTGGAATCATCGAACAGCATGCCGCGTCGTGGACGGTCGCTCCCGGGCTTGCCCAGCAGGCCGAACTCTCGCGGCAGATTGCGGCGTTGTATGGCGGCCCTCTTCGGAATCGATCGGGAGGGCGCGGCCCTGCCGCGGGCTCTGCGGCAGGCCCCACGGCGAATCATGGCGACCGTTTCGCCCGGACCGTGCGCTCCCTTGGCATCGATCGCCCAATCACCCTGGCGGAGGTGCTCTCCTCCGCCAAGAGCAGCGCCGATCGAATGACCCGCTACCTGCCGGTGAGCTTCCGCAGCACGCCCCGCTGGATCGCCGCGGGTGCGGTCGCGGGCGCACTCGGGTGCGTGGCCGCGGCCACGCTGGCCGCACCGGTGGCGATTGCGGCGATGCCGATGTGGACCGGAGTCGGGGCCGCAATCGGCGCCTTCACCAGCATCTCTCGGGAGTTGTCCTCGTCACGGGGCGGACGCGTGCCGACGGAGACACCCGCGGCGCATGACGAGCGCGTCGGCATCGCCCAGGCCGTGCGCGCGGCGGCACTCTGGGCCATCGTTCTGGAGTTCCAGGGGCGCGGCGAGACCACCATCGCCAGACTGCTGGAAGGCGCCTTCGCCGAGCCCGATCCGCTCGAGTTGCAGATCGAACGCGCCCGGCGGGTCGGCGGCGACTCCGGCGATGCACTCGCCGGCGACGTGGAACTCGATTGCCGGCCGGAAGAAGTGCACCGTGCCCTCGAAGAGGTGCGACATCGATTGGATCTCACGCTGATTGAGATCGGGCGTTCGGCCAACGAAGGAGCGCCCTCCGCATGAGCGAACTCCTTCGCATCGCTGTCGTCGGCCACACCAACACCGGCAAGACCTCGCTGCTTCGCACGCTGGCCCGCGACGTCGCCTTCGGGGAGGTCTCCAATCGTCCCTCGACCACCCGCGGCGTCACCGAGATCGGGCTTCTCGTCGATGGGCAGGATGTCGTGCGCTTCGCAGACACGCCGGGCCTCGAAGACTCGATTGGCCTGCTCGAACTGCTCGACCGGCTTCGCGACCGTTCGTCCGCCCGCGCTCCCGGCGGCAGCGGCGACGCGTCTCGACTCGACGGTCCGGCCCAGATCGAGGCCTTCCTGAAGAGCCCCGAAGCGACCGCTCGATTCGCGCCCGAGGCCATGGCCCTCCGCGCTCTGCTGGAGTGCGACGCGGGAATCTACGTCATCGACTCCCGCGACCGCGTGCTTCCCAAGCATCGTGACGAGCTCGAGGTGCTCTCCCGAACCGGACG
This sequence comes from uncultured Isosphaeraceae bacterium, assembly GCA_964465255.1. Taxonomy (GTDB): domain Bacteria; phylum Planctomycetota; class Phycisphaerae; order Phycisphaerales; family SM1A02; genus CAYXKH01. Next base: position 12,320 of record CAYXKH010000059.1, on the reverse strand, counting down.
ACCAATCGTGCCGCTTCTCAACTTCATCGCCGCGGCGGATCCGCAGGGCGGCGGCTCGAACGTGCTTGCCTGGCGGGACACGCTCTCTCGAATCAACCTGCATGCGGTCGTCGAGTTCGACACGGTCGTCTTCGATCAGGAGGGCGAGACTCGTCTCTTCCAGAAGCTGCAGACCCTGCTCGACCGGCATCGCCAGGCCCTCGAACGACTGATCGTCGATCGTCGAATGCGGCAGGAGCGCCTGCGACGAAGCGCCGTCGCCCTCGTCGCCCGTCTCCTGGCCGACGCCGCGACCGCCGTCGAGATCGCCGATCGTCCGGAGCGCTCGGCGATCGAAGCGGCCGAGACCCGCCTTCGCGATCGCATCCGCTCGATGGAGTCGCGCGCCGTCCGCGATCTGCTGGCGCTCTTCCAGTTCCTTCCCTCCGATTGCGTCGCCGCAGACCTTCCGCTGGTCGACGGGGCGTGGGGACTCGATCTCTTCAGTCCGGCCGAGCTCAAGCGTCAGGGACTCGGGGCCGGCGGAGGCGCGGCCGCAGGGGCTGCGGCGGGCGCCGTGATCGATCTCGCCGTCGGAGGCATGAGTCTCGGCGCTGCCGCAGGACTCGGCGCTCTTGTCGGCGCCACCCTCGGGGGTCTGGGCGTCTCCGGACGCCGTCTGGTCCGCCGGGCCCGCGGCGGCAACGAACTGCGGGTCGGCGATGCCACGCTGCGGATTCTGGGGCGGCGGGAACTCGAACTGGTGCGGGCGCTCCTTCGGCGAGGCCATGCCAGCGTCGAGCCGGTCCGAGTCGGCTCGGGCGACGGTGCGTCGCGGTCGAGCGTCTCGGATCGAGGGTCATCCACCCGACCGACCGATCCTCGTCGCGACGATCCGGTGATCAACGAGGCCATCGCCGCGCTTCGCCGCGATCTGCTCCCTGACGAATCCGCGAGTCCGACGAGCTGGCAACCGGCGCCGGTGGTCTTTGGTGGTCGCGAGACGACCATCGAAGAAGCGGCTCGATTCCTCGACGCCGCCATTCGGTGAACGAGTCGCTCAGCCGGTGACGTCTTCGCCGATGTCCTCCCACCAGATCGATGGTCGCTCCTGAAGCAGGCGCTGCATCCACCGCAGGCAGCGCTCGTCGTCGAGCACCGTGAGCGCGATCCCGCTCTGCCGCATCCACGCTTCGGCCCCGAGGAAACTCCGGTTCTCGCCGATCACCACCCGCGGAATCTTGAAGAGGATGGCCGTTCCCGAGCACATCGGACAGGGGCTCAGGGTCGAGACCAGAGTCAGCTCGCGCCAGTCGGTGCGCCGCCCGGCCTGGCGAATGCAGGTCACTTCCGCGTGGGCGGTCGGATCGTTGTCCTGCACTCGGCGATTGTGGCCAACGGCGAGAATGACGCCGCGCCCATCGAGAAGCGCCGAGCCAATTGGAATGCCGCCTTCACGCCAGGACTTCTCGGCCTGTCCGAGTGCCGCGTCGAGTCCGCGAGCGAAGTCGTCGCGGGTGGGACCGTGGTTTGGGGAACCTCCGAGAGCGCTCACTCGCCACCTCGATTCGCGGGAGGCGTGCTGGCATTGATGAAGGTCCGAAGATCGGCGGAGAGACGGGCCCGTTCATCGGCGTCGATGTACATCATGTGACCTGCGTCGTAGAGCTCCATGGTGATGTTCGCACGCAGCTCGTCGGCCAGACCGAGGTGGCTGAAGACGTGCTCGGCGGCCCCGAAGGGCGTGGCCAGATCGGTGGTTCCGCTGGCCACGAAAACCTTGAGACAGGGCTGCTCGTGCATGGCCCGGCGCAGCCGGTCGGCGACATTCAGGAAGCGATTCTCGGCGCCGCGGCCGTAGTCCCAGCCGCCGATGCCGCCGAGGATCTCGTAGGGCAGATCGCTGAGAAACCCGAGTTCCTCGCGAACGTAGGCGTTGAGTCCGGCGGTGAAGTTCCCACGGATGGCCGCATAGGAAGGATCGAACTCAGGGCGGTTCCCGGCGTCGTCGCGATCCCGCCCGGTGAAGCGACCATCGAGCCTGCCGACGGTGAGACCGCGGCTGCGCAGAAGCTCCTTGCAGAAGGAGGATTGATCGACGCGGAGTCGCGAGCGAATCAGAAAGTCGCGGGAGAGCCCGGTGAAGCGCTCGAGCCCGGCGACGATGCGATTGCGCTCGCCCTCCTCCAGGGCATCGCCGGCGAGGAGCGCACCCGCGTACGACGCCCGCACGAAGTGCCGAGCGTCCTTCAGCACCTCGAAGATCGGACGGGCCTGAAGATCGGCCGCGAGCATCTGGTGATGGTGGGCGATGGCGGTGAAGGTCGGGACATGCATGGCATAGGCGAGGTCGTTCCCGATGGCCGTGCGGACCGTGCCGAAGTCGAGAATCGAGGAGATCAGGATCACTCCGTTCAGGGCGATGCCGTGCTGCTGCCAGAGGGCATCGGCAAGTCCCGAGGCCCGGGTCGTTCCGTACGACTCGCCGGCGATGAACTTGGGGCTGCTCCAGCGGCGCTCGCGGGTGAGCACGCGGCGGATGAATTCGGCGATCGAATCGATGTCGCTGTCGACCCCGTGAAAGTCGCGGGCTTCGGTTCCCTCGGAGGCTCGCGAGTATCCGGTCGAGACCGGATCGATGAAGACGAAGTCGGTCACATCGAGGAGTGACGCCTCGTTGTCGGTGAGGGCGAAGGGCGGCGGACCCGGACGACCGTCCTGGTCTGCAAAGTCGATCCGTCGAGGCCCGAAGATCCCAAGGTGAAGCCAGACGCTCGAGGAGCCGGGGCCGCCGTTGAAGGAGAAGGTGATCGGCCGGGTTGCCCGGGCGGGCTCGTTGGTTGGCCAGATGCCACCGGCGGGATCGGCCTCGAACGCCGCGATCAGCTTCGCGTGTTCGGCGGGAGATCGCTCCAGCATCCGATAGGCGATGTAGAAGATCCGAGCCGTTTCGCTGCGCTTGCCATCGACCAGGGCGATGGTTCCAGCCTCGGCTTCGTAGTGGATCTCGCGACCGTTGATCGAGATCGAGTGGGTGGTGATCACCGCCGCGGGCGGGTATGCCGTGTACACCGGCGGCACGTCCTCGGCCCGCGAGGTCGTGCTCGTCGCCAGCGAGAGCGTCAGCGCGAGCGCCCCGTACAGCCCCCTGCACAGCCCCCTGCACAGCCGGTGCGACGCAACCGGCGACTGCACTCTCTGCAACCACGACCGTCGATGTGTACGGATCATGGACCGCGACGCTACCGGCCGGTGGCCGATTCGTCCACGCGACCGCAGTTCCAGCAGAGGTCGAAGCCCCCGGGGACCTCCTCGCCGCAGCCCTGGCACCGCCAGTTCGCCCGGTCCGCCCGCTCGCTGACTTGCGAGAGAACGATCGCGGAGGCCTCGAGATCCGCGGCGTCGACGAAGACGCGATAGATCTGTCTGGACAGCACTCCGGTCACACCGCGGGTCGACGCTTCAAGCGACGAGAGAATCCCGGCATCCAGCAGCTCCTGCTGGATCGACAGGGCGGTGACCTCCGCGTCGTACTCACCGAGTTTCGCCGGATGCGCCAGAACCACCCGGAAGCTCGTCGGATCGCCGCGATCGAATTCGGATCCGCACTCCGGGCAGCGGCTCTCCGTGCGTTCGCCGAGCCGATATCCGCAGACGCGACAGATCAGGGATGCCGAGGGCATGTCAGGCTTGTCAG
>CAYXKH010000059.1:0-8544 GCA_964465255.1 uncultured Isosphaeraceae bacterium | reverse complement strand
CATGTCAGGCATGTCAGGCATCTCACCAGCGCTCCGCAGCGGTCTTTGGAGAGAGGGCCCAGGCGCTCGAGGCCGCGCCGTTGATGGTCGTCCCGCCCTGAATGGCCGGTCGGATCATCTCGAGGAACTCGCAGGGGAAGGGAAGAACCGGCATCGACAGCTCGTCGAGCCGCGTGGTCTCCTCGGGGGTGAGTGCAATCGAGAGCGCTTCGAGATTGTCTTCGAGCTGGGCCACTGTCCTCGCGCCGATGATCGTCGAGACCACGCCGGGGCGATCCTGCACCCAGCGAAGCGCGATCTGGGCCACGCTGGCATCGCGGGCCCGGGCGATCTCCTCCATGGCGTCGATCAGGCGATAGGTGGCTTCGTTGAGGTACTTGCTGTCGGCGGCCACCCGCACCGTTGCGGGCGCCGGGCGCGCCGCCCGCGTGTATTTGCCGCTGAGCACTCCGCCGCGCAGCGGGCTCCACGGCGTGACGCCGAGCCCCATGGCTCTGGCCATCGGCATCAGATCCGCCTCGACCGTGCGCTGCAGCAGGCTGTACTCGATCTGCAGCGCAACCAGCGGCGTCCAGTTCCTGAAGATCGCTTCGTACTGGGCCTGCACACAGACCCAGGCGGGATGGTCGCTGAATCCGATGTAGCGCACCTTGCCCTGCTTCACCAGCAGATCGAGCGTCTGCATCACCTCGTCGATGGGCGTGAGCTTGTCCCAGAAGTGCGCCCAGTAGAGGTCGATCGAGTCGGTCCTGAGACGCCGCAGCGACTCCTCGCAGGCGGCCAGCAGCGCCTTGCGACCGGCGCCGCCGCCATTGGGGTCGCCGGGGAACATGTTGGACATGAACTTCGTCGCAATCACCACGCGATCGCGCCTGCCCTTCCCCGGTCCAGTTGCGAAGTAGTCGCCGATGATGGCCTCGGAGTGTCCCTTGGTGTATCCGTTGGCGGTGTCGAGAAAGTTGCCGCCGCGCTCGAGATACGCGGCGAGCACGCGGTTGGACTCCTCGACCGTGGAGCCCATCCCCCACTCCTCGCCGAAGGTCATGGTGCCGAGGCAGAAGGGGCTGACGCGCAACCCGGATCGACCGAGAGTGAGGTAGTTCGTGAGCATGGATGCGGCTGATTCGATGGCGAGCGCGAGAGTGGATCGAGGGGCAGCGTAGACCACGCTCGGGTGCACACCCGCCTCTACCATCGCCGACCATGTCAATCGAATCCCCTGCGACCTTTCCCCTGCCGCTGCCGCTGGACTCGGGTCGCTCGCGAATGGCCCGGCTCGACTTCTCGCAGAGCGAGCGGATGCCGATTCTCATGGAGCTCGTAGGTCAGCTCAGTCGCGCCAGCGAGCCGACCGAGATGCAGGCGATCCTCGCCACCAGCCTGCGCCGACTCAATCCGGTCGATGGGTTCATCTCGGTGTCACGTCGTGGGCTGGCCCCTGGCGAGTACAAGTTCACGCGACTCGCGCTCACCTCCGAGCAGATCAGCTCGAAGCTCGGCAATCCCTGGCGGGACTGGGAGACGATTCCCACGCACACCGGCGGACTGATCGGGGAGATCATCCGCTCCGCCTATCCGGAGGTGATCCACAACCTCGATGCCGCCGCCGATCCCGTGCTTGGAGATCGCCTGGCCACGTTCGGATCGCTGATGGCGATCCCCCTCTTCGACAACGGCGAACCGATCAACTGGGCCATCTCGCTGCGGCGCAATCCGGAGGGGTTCAGCGTCGCCGACGTCGAGGATCAGATCCTCCGCAGCAACCTCGTCGGAAACACCGTGCGAACGGTCGTCCTCGCCAAGCAGCTTCGCGAGGCCAACGAGCGCAATCGGGAAGAGGTCGAACGGATCGTGCGCATTCAGAAGGCCCTCCTCCCCGACGCGATGCCGGCGATTCCCGGCGTTGCGCTGGCGGCCAGCTACGAGACCTTCGACCGCGCGGGTGGCGATCTCTACACCTTCCGGGCGATCCTCGCCGAACGCGAGCGCGACGTCGCCCCGGCCCACAGCCCCTGGGCGATCCTGATTGCCGACGCATCGGGTCACGGGCCCTCGGCGGCGGTCGTCAGCGCCATGCTGCATGCGATCGTCCACGCCTTTCCGCGTCCTTCGGCCAGTGCCGCCGAGCTGCTGACCCACGCCAACGATCATCTCGCCGCAAAGCGGATCGAGAGTTCCTTCGTCACCGCGTTCGCCATGATCTACGACCCGACGACCCGACGACTGGTCTACTCCCGCGCCGGTCACGAGCCGCCGATACTCAAGAACCCGGGCAGTGGTGGATCGACGCGGCGCATCGACGATGCCGGCGGACTTCCGCTGGGAGTGCTCGAGGGCTACCAGTACGAGGACGCCGAACTGGTGCTCGAGCGCGGCCAGACGATGGTGCTCTACACCGATGGCATCACCGAAGCCCGCAACCCCGAAGGCACGATGTTTGCGACCGAGGGCATCGAGCGGGCCCTTCTGGCATGCACCGGAGATCCGGATTGCGTGATCGGCTCGATCACCGCCGCGCTCAAGTCCCACGAGGCCGGCCTGCGCCCGGGTGACGATCAGACGCTTCTGGCGTTGAAGGTGCTGTAGGACCGCGCGACCTCAGGAACGACGAACGCGGGAACGATGACCTCGGGGCCGACGAACCGGAACCGATGAACGCGAAATCGACGAAACGGGGGAGCGCGGTCGCGGGCTCAGGGCGACCAGGCGGCGAGCAGCACTCCCAGATCGGCGCCGTCGACGATGCCGTTCGCGTCGAGGTCCGCGGTTCCGTCACCTCCCCACGCCGAGAGCAACAGGCCGAGATCGGCGCCGCCGACCGCTCCGTCGCAGTCCAGGTCAGCCTCTCCCGCACAGCCGCCGCCGTTCGGCGCGACGACCTGAACCACCGGGTCGGAGGCGCTGCCCGGCTTGAAGAGCCCGAGCTTCGCCAGGACGGTCGCCGGCGGTCGGTCGGCGGTGAACCAGAAGTTGTAGAGCGTGCTCCATCGCAAGGCGTTGGCGTTTGGAGACTCCGCGAAGGTCCCGGTCTGCCAGACGACAGCGCCGGCGGCGACGCTGGACTGCCATCCGTCGCTCTCGTAGGGCTCGCCGGAGTGATGGTTGATCACGTGGTGTCCGACGGCGGTGATGGTCGCCCCGGCCCCGATTGGCACGGAGAGAAGTCGCGCTCCACGCTCGGAGCAGAGGTTGTGGACGGCGTACTCGTACCGCCAGGTGCCGTCGCCGTTGTCGCTCGCCTTGCATGCGAGGATGAAGCGACCGTCGTTCTCCACATCGACATTGACGAGCTCGACCGCCGGATCGGGAGTGTTGAGTCCGAGCCCGTGGTCGCGCCAGGCATGGATGGCGGGGAGCTGCTGGAACGTCGGACCGTTGAGACTGAGCAGATAGGTGCTGCCCTGCTGCGGCCCGACCAGCATGCGCCGATACGAAGCGTTGTTGTTGTCGTTGCCCCACGCGGCATCGTCGAAGGTGACGTAGTGACCCTCGACGAAATAGAGGGCACCTTGATTCTGAGCCGGCTGCAGATCGGCGATCTCAACCTGCAATCGCCGCCCGATGGTCTGCGCGGGCGGAGATGCCGTGAAGGGATAGGCCACCAGTCCAAGCGCCGGCTGAACCTGCGACCGCGGCCCCAGATTGTTCTGTCCGCCGTTCAGAATGGCGTCGTAGGGATCGGAGCAGCCCACGCCGAGGGCATCGCAGCCCCACAGATCGTCCTGGCACGTGCCGCACAGCGAATCGCTCAGAGCGCAGAAGCCGTGCTTGAGCCAGCTCATTCCGATCTGCTCGATGCGGCCATCCTTCAGCCGATACATGTTCTGGGCGATCACCGGATGCTGGGTTCGATTGCAGAAGCCGGGGACGTCGGTGTCGCACCAGATCAGGAACTGATCGCCGATGTTGCAGGAGGTGGTGCCCACGGCGTAGGCCGAGATGCCGTTGACCGTGCCGTACTTGAGAATGTTCTGCAGGCTGCCGACGATCACGTCCGGACCGATGCCGGCCACTCCACCCTGGGGACGCTCCGAGGACCGCGCCGCCAGCCGACCCACGCCCACACCCGAGATGAGGACGGCGCCGATGACGCACGTGATGGGACGGTTCAGCCGCTTCAGGGAGCGCGTGGTGCCACCGCGCTGGTCGCTGTCGCGCCGCACGCTGCCGGGAGAGCAGGTTCTGGTGCTGTTCGTCTTCGCCATCCGTTCCAGCCCTGATCGGATCGCGCCCGCACCTCACGCGCGAACCGGTCGTCTGTCGCCAAGCCCGCCGTCGCCAAGCCCGCCGTCGCCAAGCCCGCCGTCGTCTCAAACTCCAATCAGCTCCACGCGGCGAGAAGCTCGCCGAGGTCGCTGCCGTCGACAATTCCATCGCCGTTCAGATCGCCAGGCCCGGTCGTTCCCCACGATGCCAGCAGCAGGCCCAGGTCCTCGCCGTCGACGGAACCGTCGCAGTTGAGGTCGGCCGCGGCGCAGAGCGACGACGGGCCGAAGGTCGTGATCCCCGGGTTCTCCGCGGTGCCGCTGCGGAAGAGTCCGAGCGTCGCGAGCACCTCGGACGGAGGCGAGTTTGCATCGAAGCGGAAGTTGAAGAGCGTTCCCCAGCGCAGGGCGTTGGCGTTGGTGTTCTCGGCAAAGGTCTGAGTCTGCCAGGTCGCGAGACCGTCTTCGTTCGAGAACGTCCACGCGTCGGCCGAGTAGGGCTCGCCGGAGTGGTGATTCACCATGCGCTGACCGACATTGGTCAGCTCGACGCCCGCGGGCACCGGCACCGAGAAGGACTGTCCGCTGCGATGCGAGCTCAGGTTGTGAAGGGCGAACTCGTAGTGCCAGGTGCCGTTCTCGTTGTCAGAGACCTTGAAGCCCAGCAGGAATCGACCATCCTCGACCAGATCGACGGGCGTGATGGTGACATTCGGATCGGGGACGCCGGCGCCCAGGCCGTTGGCCTTCCACGCGAAGATCGCCGGCTGCTGCTGGATCGTCGCCCCGGTGAAGGCGAGCGTCCACGCACCGCTGGTGAAGCTCCCGACGGTCGCCCGGCGATAGGAGGCGTTGTTGGCATCGTTGCCCGCGGCCGCGTCATCCGCGGTCACGTAGTGGCCTTCGCCGAAGTAGAGGGCACCCGAGTTGCGTGCCGGATCGAGATCGGTGCTGGCCACCTGAAGACGGCGCCCGATCGTGACCGGGGCGGCGGGTGCCGAGAAGGGATACGGGAAGATTCCCGTCGACGCGTTCACCTGCGAGCGCGGACCAAGGTTGCTCTGCTGACCGTTGAGGCTGGCGCTGTACGGATCGGAGCAGCCCAGCCCGAGTGCATTGCAGCCGAAGGGATCGAAAGTGCAGGGGCCGCACAGAGTCTGGGCGAGGGCGCAGAAGCCGTGCTTCAGCCAGCTCATGCCGATCATCTCGAAGCGGCCGTCCTTGAGCCGGTACAGATTCTGGGCGATGACGGGGTGTTCGTCGTCGGCGCAGAGACCGCTCACGTTGGTGTCGCACCAGAGGAGGATCTCGTCGCCGATATTGCACGAGGTCGTGGCGATGGAGTACGCCGCGATGCCGTCGACCGAGCCGTACTTCCCGAATGCCGGGAGCGCACCGACGATCACGTCGGGCCCATCGGTCGCCGCAACGCCGTCTCCGCCGCGACCAGGCTGAGCCATGGCCGCGAACTGACCGCCGAAGCGACCCGCCGCAACGGAGAGACAGACCAGCGCCGCGGATCCGATCAGTTTTCGACCATGCTTCATCTCATCCTCTTTCTCGAAGTGTTGCCGAACGTGGGGTCGTTCGGTTCAAACGATTACTCACCACCCCAGAGCCGCCGGCCGTCCGACGACCTGCGGCAGCGATCGCTCCGCCACCTGCATACGCCGTGGTCATCCGAAGTGATTCACTCGGGAGGCCGAGACTGGAGAACGAAGTCGTCTGAGACTCTGGAGCAGTCCGCAAACTTCGGTCATCTCGAAGACGGGTCCTCGATGGCACCTGCGAGGGCATTGGGAAAGGTACCCGCGACCGCCCCTCGCTCACAAGCCGCAAGTTGCGTACTCGCCCTGGCGCAACCTCTCATTCGCGGACCGGCCGATGTGAAGATGGGCTGAAGTGGACGGCGAAACCGGGCGCGTCGGCCGCGCCCATGCTGCGGATCGAACGGGATGGGACCCGAGCGGACCGCGCAGATTCTGTTCAGGCGACTCGAGTGATCGGACCCACTGCCACGCCCTCCCGACTGGCCGGCCCGGAGTGCGCGGTCATCGGACGATCACGCCTTTCCGGCGGTGCTCACCCAGTTCGCCTTGAACTCGCGCAGCGCCGCGATGAAGCGATCATCGAGGCCCTTGAAGGACTTCTTCTCAAGAAGCTCTTCGCGAAGCGCCCGCTTCGGTCCGCGCATGAAGTCGAGCATGTCGCGCTCGAAGTCGGCGACGTCGCTGACGGGAACATCGTCGAGCAGGCCCTTGGTGCCCGCGAAGATCGAGATGCACTGGTCGAAGACGTCGAAGGGCGCGTACTGACCCTGCTTGAGGAGCGCCACCATGCGGGCCCCGCGGTCGAGCTGGCGCTGGCTGGCGGGATCGAGCTCGGTGCCGACCTGGGCGAACGCTTCCAGTTCGCGGTACTGGGCCAGATCGAGTCGCAGCGAGCCGGCGACTTCCTTCATTGCCTTGATCTGGGCGGCGCCACCGACGCGGCTGACCGAGATGCCGACGTTGATGGCGGGACGCACGCCCGCGGAGAAGAGCTCGGGCTGGAGGTAGATCTGACCGTCGGTGATCGAGATCACGTTGGTCGGGATGTACGCCGAAACGTCGCCTTCCTGGGTCTCGATGATCGGCAGCGCCGTCAGCGAGCCACCGCCGTTCTCGTTGCTGAGCTTGGTGGCCCGCTCGAGGAGACGGCTGTGGAGATAGAAGACGTCGCCGGGATAGGCCTCGCGTCCCGGCGGGCGACGGAGGAGCAGCGAAAGCTGGCGGTAGGCCACGGCCTGCTTGGAGAGATCGTCGTAGACGCAGAGCGCGTGCTTGGGGGTCTTGCCCTCCTTGCCCTGCCACATGAAGTACTCGCCCATCGCGCAGCCCGAGTAGGGGGCGATGTACTGCATCGGTGCGGGCGCTGCCGCCGAGGCGGAGACGACGATGGTGTAGTCCATCGCCCCGTTCTTGCGGAGCGTCTCGACCACACCGGCCACGGTCGAATCCTTCTGACCGACGGCGACGTAGATGCACACCACCGCGTCGGGCGTTCCCCAGTACTTCTTCTGGTTGATGATCGCGTCGATGCAGATGGCGGTCTTGCCGGTCTTGCGGTCGCCGATCACCAGCTCTCGCTGACCACGACCGACCGGGATCATCGAGTCGACGGCCTTCACGCCGAACTGGAGCGGCTCCTTCACCGGCTGACGAGCAGCGATGCCGGGAGCGACGATGTCCAGTTTGCGGGTTGCGGTGGCGCGGATCGGGGGACCGCCGTCGATTGCGTTGCCGAGCGGATCGACGACGCGGCCGAGCATCACTTCGCCGACCGGCACGTCGAGGAGTCGACGGGTGCTGCGGACCACATCGCCTTCACGGACGGCGTCGACGTTGCTGTAGAGCACGGCGCCGACGGTGTCGGTCTCGAGGTTCATGACCTGGCCCATGGCTGGGCCCGACTGGGTCTGGAACTCGAGCATCTCGCCGGCCATGGCGTTGCTGAGGCCGTAGATCCGGGCGATGCCGTCGCCGACCTCGACCACGCGCCCGACTTCGGAGATCTCGAGATCACCTGCGAACTGCTCGATCTCCTGCTTGATGACGGAAGTGATTTCGTCGGTCTTGATCTTCACGGCGGTGGCTTTCGGAGGTGGCGGAGAACAGGAACTTGAAACTGATCTGAATGGACGGATGGTCACGAACAGGCGAGCGACCTCGAAGGTCGACTCACGGCTGAATGACCTTGGTGATCTGGTCGCGCAGCGAGCTGGCGCCGCTGGCGAGGATTGCGGACTTCATGCGCTGCAGGCGGCCTTCGACCGACCCGTCGATCAGCGAGTCGCCGATTCGAAGCTTGATGCCGCCGAGCATCGAGGGCTCGACGTAGCGGTGCAGCACCGGCTCCTTGCCGAGGGCGCGACGGACGAGACCCTTGATGACCTCGAGCTGGCCTCCGTCGATGGGCGTCGCGGTGAAGACATCCACTTCGATGTTGCCGAACGACGCCTGGATCATGCCATCGAAGGCCTGGGCGATCGACTCGATGTGTCCCAGCCGATCCTTGCGGTTGAGCACCAGCAGGAAGCGCAGCAGGAGGTCGGTCACCCGACCGTGAAAGATGCTCCGCAGGGCGTCGGACCGCTTGACGCGATCGACAATCGGCGAGGCCACGAACTCGCGGAAGCGACGGTCGGAACGAATCAGCTCCATGACCTGCTCGAGCTCGTCGCCGATCTCCTCCAGCTTGGCGCGACCGCCAGCGCCGTCCGCGAGCTCGAAGAGCGCTCGGGCGTAGACCAGGGCGACGGCGTCGATGGTGTTGGGCATGGGGGGGAGGGGGAGGGGGA
>CAYXKH010000058.1:13635-14946 GCA_964465255.1 uncultured Isosphaeraceae bacterium | reverse complement strand
CCGGCCAACACTCCGGCCAACACCATGCCACGTCCCTCCCCAATCACACCGCTCCCGGTCATCTCGGCCCGCGACGCAGCCCGTCTGATGCTCCTCGGGCAGGGGCTGCTGGACTCGCCCGAGGGCAAGGCGCCTCCGCAGCGTGTCGCGGCGACCATCGAACGACTCGGCTTCGTGCAGGTCGACTCCATCAACGTCATCGAGCGGGCCCACCACCTCACTCTCGCCGCCCGGCTCGACGAGTATCGCCACGAGTCGCTGCGAACGCTTCTCGAGGGCGACACGCGACATCTCTTCGAACACTGGACGCACGACGCCTCGATCATTCCGCTGCGCTGGTACGAGCATTGGAAGCTGCGCTTCGTCGTCTCCCGCACTCGGATCCAGCAGGACGCGTGGTGGCGCGAGCGGATGGGAGCGAGCCCGGAGCTGGTCCTGCGCCGCGTGAAGGCGAGAATCCGCGCCGAGGGCCCGTTGCAGACGCGGGACTTTCTCGGAGACCGTGCCGCGACGTCGGGCGCCTCGGCTGACCCGCGAGCGCAAGGGAAGGGCCAGGGCCAGGGCAAAGGCCAAGGCTGGTGGAGCTGGTCGCCTGAGAAGGCGGCGCTGGAGTTCCTGTGGCGCACCGGAACACTCGCAATCGCTCGACGCGAGCGCTTCGAGAAGGTCTACGACCTATCCGAACGAGTCTTCACCGAGGCTCACGCCCGTCCTGCGCCATCGCGCCGCGTCCACGTCGAGTGGGCCTGCGCCTCGGCGCTCGAGCGCCTGGTCATCGCCACGCCGCGCGAGCTCGCGGCCTATTGGCACACGGCGTCACTCGCGGAGAGCCGGGCCTGGCTCGAGCGCGCCGCCCGCGACGGACGCGTGACTCCGGTTCGCGTCGCGGATCATCGCGGCACAGCGCGGGACGCCTTCGCCCTGCCCGCGTGGCGCGATCTGCACGATGCCGCCCCCGACGCTCCGGAGCGCATCCGCCTCCTCAGTCCCTTCGACCCCCTCCTTCGCGATCGAGCCCGGGCGGCGCGGCTCTTCGGCTTCGACTACCGGTTCGAGGCCTTCGTGCCGGCGGCGAAGCGAATCCACGGCTACTACACGCTGCCGATTCTGGAGGGCGCGCGGCTGGTCGGTCGGCTCAACGCAAGCCACGATCGCGACCGCGGCCGCGTGGTGGTCGAAGGGCACTCGTGGGAGGAGGGCGTTCGGGCGACGCGAGCCCGAAAGGCGGCGCTCGGCGAGGCACTCGCACGCCTCGCCGCGCTGGTCGGGGCCGATTCGGTGCAGTGGCGGTGAGTGTCACCCATGTGCCCG
>CAYXKH010000058.1:11025-13535 GCA_964465255.1 uncultured Isosphaeraceae bacterium | reverse complement strand
TGTCACCCATGTGCCCGAACGCGTCCTTTCCCCGTCCTTTCCTCGCCCGGACCGCCCTGCTATCCTCTCGCCCTTTGCGGAGCAGCCGTCCAGGATTCGAAACCCCGTTCGGCTCGGCACCGCAGGTGTAGGGCTAGTAGCTCAGATGGCTAGAGCGCACCCCTGATAAGGGTGAGGTCGGCAGTTCGAGTCTGCCCTGGCCCACTGAAGAACGGCACGCGTCGCGTGCCGTTTTTCGTTGGCGGGAAGCCCTGGACGCCACGCAACCTGGATGTCTGGATGCCACGGTCGCACAACCCCACCGTGGCACACGGCAGCCGGGCGCGCTTCGCATCCGCCGCTCGCGCCGCGCCTATCTGAGTATGCGGATGCGGATCAGCGCCCCGGCGATCGTCGCGCCGACGGTGTTGGCAACGAGATCCCAGCCGGTGTTTTCGTACCCGCCCACGTTGGTGCTGGGGAGGAGCTGGGTGGCGGCGAACTCGACGACTTCGTTCAACGCCCCGCAGCCCAGAGCGGCGCACATCGAGATGAAGACCGCTCCGCTGGTCGGACGAGCGGCGCTTCCGCCCATGCTCGAGAGACCTTGCCAGAACGCCCATGTGACGACACCGAAGCCGAAGGCGTGCACGAGCTGGTCGTACTTGAGTCGGTCGGGCACGATCCAGAGCGAATAGAGCACCCGCTGCTCGCCGAGGATCGGAAGGCCTCCGGGAACGGGTACCAGCCCTCCCGCCATGTGCAGCACCGCCCAGATCGTGAGGCAGCGCAGGACGCCAACAGAGAACCCCACGCGCTGGTGCACCAGCAGGACGAGGGCGATCAGCACCACCATCACCGCGATGTAGAAGACGAACTCGCGATTGCCGGTCCGAAGCGCCGCGACGAAGGCCAGAAGCAGCGTGATCGCGTTGACGAGGATCACATCCAACGGGAGCGACGTGGAACCCTTGGAACCCTTGGAACCATTGGAACCATTGATCATGGGCGGATCGTAAACGCAACCTCCCGCACCCTGCTCTATCCTCCGACCCAGTGCCACCGCGTGAACCACGGCCGCTTGCACGTGTCGAGGTCGACGGCGTGGTCTTGTTCCACTCCCCGAACTTGGGGAATCTCGGGGTTCGACATGGCTTCGGCACCCGTCTCGGGGGCGTGAGCGCTGCACCCTTTGCGAGCTTGAACTGCGGCGGACGCTCCTCCGTCGGGGGAACCGATTCCGCCGACCTCACTCGAGAGAATCGTCGCCGCCTGCTGCATGCCTGCGGCATGACCGGCTGCGAGATCGTGTCGCCCCATCAGGTGCACGGCGCCCAGGTGGCGATCTGCCGCGGTCGCTGGCCCGAGCCACCACCACAGGCCGACGCCGTGATCACCCGCGACCGGGATCGAGCGCTGCTGGTGACCGTCGCCGACTGCGCCCCGATTCTCGTCGCCTGTCCGGTCACCGGGGGAGTCGCCGCAATCCACGCCGGCTGGCGCGGCCTGGTCGCCGACGCAATCGGCGCCACCATCCGCCAGATGCAGCAGATGTTCGGATCGAGTCCGTCATTCCTCCTGGCCGCCATCGGGCCGGCGATTGGGCTCGAGGCCTTCGAAGTGGGTGAAGAGGTGGCCACCGCCTTCGACGAGGCGGGACTCGCCGACGCCGTCGTCCGACGCCCGGAGTGGCCGCGGCCGCACGTCGATCTCTTCGCCGCCGCAGCGCGGCGCCTCGAGTGCGCAGGGGTCACCGGCGAGCGCCTCGACGGAGCACCGCTCTGCACCGCGTCGCATGCCGAGCTCTTCTTCAGCCATCGACGGGACCACGGTGTCACCGGAAGGCTGGCGGCCGTCATCGCCACTCCGGCCCCCGGGGGCGGCCTCGGGCAGTCGAGTTGAGACCTGGAACCCCCTTTCTCACCACATTGCCGGTCCCGTCGCCAGCCCGTCCGGCACAACGAGTCGAAGCCCATGTCCAGCGACCGCACCGCCTTCGAGATTCTGATCCGCGAGCACGCGGGCATGCTCACGGCGTATCTGCGCTCGCTCTGCGACAGCAACGACATCGTCGAGGAAGCGTTCCAGCAGGCCGTCATCGACAGTTGGAAGGCGCTCGAGACCTTCGACCGCACCCGACCCTTCGCCCCCTGGCTCCGTGGCATCGCCCGCAATCGCCTGCTCGTTCTGCTCCGCGCCCGCGGACGGCTGCGGAAGCGACTCGAGAACTTCGAGCAACTGGTCGCGGCCCGTTTCACCAGGCTCGATCGCCTCTCCGGCGACACCTTGCCGGAGCGCGTGGCCGCGCTTCAGGAGTGCCTGGCGGCGCTGCCCGAGGGGCAGCGCGCCGCAATCGACCTGGTCTATGTCCGCGAGCAGGACACGCACACCGCAGCGAAGGTGCTTGGTCTCGACTGGGAGACGCTGCGCAAGCGCGTGCAGCGCGCTCGCCAAGCCCTGGCCGACTGTCTCCGCAACAAGGGAATTCTGGCGGAGGCCGGCACATGAATCACGAGAACGGGAATCACGAG
>CAYXKH010000058.1:4220-10925 GCA_964465255.1 uncultured Isosphaeraceae bacterium | reverse complement strand
ACGGGAGTCACGAGCACGGGCGCACACTCCCGAAGCCCGACGATTGCACCACCGACCTCGCCCACGCGGCGCCGGATTTCTCGATTCTCGACGCCGAGCCGGGAGCGGCCGATCAGCGCGCCCTGGAGGCGCTCGCCGACGAGCGCGTGGTCCACGGCCTGCTTCGGGTGCTGGCCCCGGGCGAGGCCGCAGCGATCGAGCGCCGGGTCGTCGAGGCGGTCATTGCCATTCCAATTGATGGTTCGATTTCCAAGCCGCGGGCCCGGGTTGCTCCAGCCCAGGTTGCTCCAGCCCGGGTTATTCCAGCCCGGGTTATTCAGGGACGGACCGCGCGGCATCGGGCCTGGCTCGCGAGCATGGTGCCCGCCTTGGCGCTGGTTGTGATCTCCCTCTTCCTCGCCCGGATTGCGACGACCACCACGCCCGTGGCCATCGCCGATCTGCCCTCGGTGCTGGAGGGGATGAACAAGGCCGGCCCACGGCGGTACTCGGTCAGCATCGAGCGAGATGGCACGGGACCCGGGGCGATGCGCGAAGGCACCGTCGACATCGGCCCCGGCGGACGCTTCGTGGCACGACTGGGACTTCCCAACCGCGCCCCGGCGCAGATCTCGGGCTTTGACGGCGAGCGCTACTGGATCGTCCCGCCGCAGGGCCCGGTCTGGATCAGCCGCTCGCGTGAACTGCTGGCGCGGCGCGGCGAACTGCGCGACTCGACCGAGATGCTGATCGTCGGACGACTGCTGCGAAAGCTGGAGTCGGGATACGACGTCTCGATCGATCCCGTGCGCCAGGAGGACGGCACGCTGCGCTTCACGGCGCGTCGGAACCCCGAGATCTCGGGACGGCGCGGAGAACCGACGCTCGTCGTGTTCGAGGCCCGCGAGAACGATCGCGTGGTGATGCGGCTCGAGGCCACCTGGACTTTCAAAGCCCCCACCCCCGCTCCCGCGCTCGCGGACGAGTCGCCGCGGCTTCCCGGTCTCGCCGGACGCCGCCCCAAGCGACTGGCGTTCACTCTTCTCGAGAGCCCGGCTCCGAGCGGCGCGTGGTTTCGACCCGAGACCCACATCGATCCCGACCGCGCATTCGTGACGGAATAGCCCTACCGCGGCTTCAAACGCCCTCTCACCCGCAGCCCCAGCGCCTGCCGGGCCACCGGGCAGGTGAAGAGCGCAAGCACCGAGAGGATGGCGCCGACGGCGACGACCAGTGCAATCGCCTCGCCGCGCCCCGTCGGGGTCGGCAGCGCCAGCCGCAGGCCGACTGCGGCGAGGAGCATGGTCACGAGCGGCGTCAGCACGTCGCCGACGATCCACTCTCGGCGAGCGCTGGGAAGTGTCCGTGGAAAGAAGACGAAGGGGATTCCGACCAGGACGGCCACCGCGTTGATCGAAGTCCAGATCAGCGCGGCCCCGACTGCCCCGAGCCAGGGAACCAGAATGACAAGCGCAAGGAGTGCAACCCCGAGTGCGAGCACATTCTGGGTGATCTGAAAGCGCGTCCATCCCGCGGCCAACGCTGCCGAGAAGGGCACGGTTGCCAAGGCGTTGAGGAGCCACCCCGCCGCCAGTGCGCTCAGCACCCCGGGCATCGGTTCACGCACGATCTCGGGCCCCAGCCACGCCGCAAGCGAGCTTTCGGGGAAGAGGCAGAGTGTGACTGCCGCGGGAACCACAATTGTCATCGAGGCCTGACACCAGCGGTGGAGGGCGCTGCGGCGCTCGCCCTCGGCGTGTTCGGTGGCGTGGGCGAAGACTCGACTGAGATCCGGAAAGCTCGCGAGATTGACGGCGCGAAGAAGAAGACTCAGTCCGCTCGCGAGTGTGGCCGCTGCGGCGTAGAGGCCGTACTCGCCCAGCGGCAGCGCTCGACTCACGACGATGCGATCGAGCTGTCCGAAGATCACTCCGAGGGCCGCAATTGCAAGCATGCCCCGGACAAAGGGCCAGAGCCTCCACCAGGTCGAGAGATCGGGCCCGCGCGGCGCACCCGGCTCCACACGCGGCAGCGACGCACCCACCCAGAGCGTGGTGGTCAGGGTGCCCACGGCCTGGCAGATCGCCTGCGAGGCGATGAAGGCAACGGGTCCGCCATCAAGCGGCCCTGCAACCACCAGACCGACGATCGTCGCCAGACACGCCGTGGCCAGGCTGAGGCCGTTCGCCGCCAGCGGACGACCGAGTCCGAAGAGTGCGCCGAGGGCCGCCTGACGAGGGACGAGAAACGCCGCCGTCACCCCCACCCAGCGGATCGCCGCGGTGCACGACTCCCGATCGATCTCGCCGGGTCGCAGCCAGTGCTCGGCAATCCATGGTGCCGCCATCCAGACGCCCATCGCGGTGAGCGCCGCAATTGCCCCGAAGAGGACCCCGATTGTGCGAACCACGCGGTGACAATCGGCCGGATCGAACGTCGGAGTGCCACTCCGGTCCGAATCACCGCCCCCCCGTAAGGCTGCTGGTGCCGCAGCCCCAGTCGCCGCTTCCGTACCCGCACCCGGAGCAGGGCCGAGATCCACGGTCGCGTCGGGTTGGCCATGGGGTTGGCCATGGGGTTGGCCATGGGGTTGGCCATGGGGTTGGCCATGGGGGAGTCGCGCCAGCCGCGAAAGCTCGCGGTTGATCGTGGTCGCGAGCGGAAAACCAGCGATTCCGATGATGGCGTTGACCAGCGGCACCAGTGCCGCCAGGCCCCATCCCTCATCGCCCAGGAGCGCGAGAAAGACGGGGACGAAGAGGAAGGCCAGCGCCCCCTCGCCGATCTGTCCGGCAGTGGTGGCAAAAAGACTGCGCACTCGTCCGGTGGATCGCATGCTTCGGCGCGACCGGGTCGCACGGGTAACGTAGCACCTTTGACGCCGCCTTCACGTGGCGTGGATCCCGACGCCCCGAAGATCGCGCCCGTGCCCGACTCCCCCCAGCCCGCTTCATCCCCCTCCACCCGTCTCAGCGACGAGCGCAGCTCCGCCGACAGCAGGCGAGCAGCACTCGGCGCCGCGCTTCTGTATCTCGCGCTCGCGAGTCTCTACGGCATCGTGGCCTCGCAGCTCTGGACCGACGACTTCAGCGCCGGACTGGTGGTCGCCGACGCCGTGGCCTGGCATCGCAACTTCGCGGCAGCGACGCCGGAGACCCCCCTCCTGCTCTCGCGACCGGGGTACCTCTTTCTCTGGCTCTACCAGGTGAGTCCGCACGCGAACAGCGCGCTCAACGCGATCCTCCTGGCAATCACCACCGCAATCGTGACCCTCACCGCCGGTCGAGTCGCCAACGCCCGCGCCGCGATCGTGACCGGCGCGGCCATGGCCCTCAATCCCTGGCTCTGGGTGCTGACCTTCGGGCCGACCAAGGAGCCGTTTGCGCTGATCTCCGCGGCGGCGACGGCGCTCTTTGCGGTCGCCCCGACTCGGCGACACGCCACCCTGGCGGTGCTGACCATCCTGGTGACGGCTCCGGTGCGACTTGAGCAGTCGATCATGTTCGCGGCGATCCTCGTGGCGTCGCTGCTCATCCGCGGTGTGAAGCGACCGGTGCTCGTCCTGACCGGCATCGCCGCATTCTCGCTGGCCGTCGGCGTGGTCCTCTTTGCCGTCGGCGAGCGGCTGATGGGGCTTGCGTTCTACGACCTCAGTCCGCAGCTCTGGCCGCTTCAGTCGACGCAGGTCGTCGGGCGCGAGGGGGCAATCGGAGAGATCGGCCGAGCCCTCGGCGAACGCGGCTGGAACGACCCGGCGTGGAACGCCCTCGCCATCTGGTACCGACTCGCGGCAAACCTTCTGGGCTGCATCTGGCGGATGGGTGTGGTCACCGTCGATGGGGGGCCCTCGGTCATCGGAATCGGCCAGGCCGTAAGCGGCATCATCGTGATTGCGGGGCTTCTCGTGACCTTCGTCCGTCTGCGCCGCCGCGACGATCTCGAAGCCCGTGGCCTTGCCGTCCACTTCCTGATCATCTGGCTGGGCACCGCCCTGGTGGCCTTCGTGCAGCCACGCTATCTCCTCGTCGAACTGCCCGTGGCCATCGCCGCACTGGCCACTGCGACGCCGGCGCTGCGCCGCAGGATCCTGCTCGTCACCATCGGGCTGGCGCTTCTGGGCCGACTCGCCTTCTTCCTCGCCGGATTCGGCATTCCCGCCGATCGGCACATCGGCGGACCACGTCCACCGTTTCTCGAGCTCCCGCTCACCCATCGCGTTCCACAGCCGCCGACCTGATGCCCCACCTCCTCCGGCGATTGCTCGAGACCGCAATCGACCTGCGCCGCCTGCGCGGGCTCCTGTCGCTCCCGCGCTTCGCGGGCGACTACCTCGCGCTGCGCCGCCGCGGCCTGCCCCTTCACCTGCGCAATCTTTATCCGCAGCTCGGCGATCACCTGCCGCGGACACCCTTCGATCCCCACTACTTTCATCAGGCGGCGTGGCTCTGTCGGCGACTCGCCGATCAGCGACCCGCCAAGCACGTCGACATCGGAAGCGATGTGCGCCTGGTCGCGGCCTTCTCGGCCTTCGTGCCGACGGAGTTCATCGACATCCGCCCTCTGCCGGTGGCGCTCTCCGGACTGGAATGCGCTGCCGGGAATCTGACCGACCTCGCCCGGCCGGATTGTTCGATCGCTTCGCTCTCCTGCCTGCACGTCATCGAGCACATCGGACTCGGCCGGTACGGCGATCCGCTCGATCCCGACGGCCCGAGCCGGGCAATTGGCGAACTCGCGCGAGTCCTGGCTCCGCAGGGACGCCTCTACGTCTCCACTCCGGTGGGTCGACCGCGGGTCGAGTTCAACGCTCATCACGTCTTCGACGCGGCGGAGTTCGCCTCGCGCTTCACGCCGCTTCGGCTGGAGCGCTTCGATCTGGTCGGTGATGACGGATCGATACGGCGCGGGGCGACACCCGAGGACGCTCGGAACTCGAACTACGCCTGCGGTCTCTTCGAGTTCGTGCGCCCGGCGACCGCGACGGAGAGCCACTCCTCATGAGGCATCTCCTTCGCAACTGGAATCAGTTGCAGCGCGACGACTGGGTCGCCGCCCAGGCGGCGCAGATTGCCCCGGGGGCAAGGGTGCTCGACATCGGCGCGGGCGGCTGTCCCTATCGAAAGCTCTTCAGCCATTGCCGCTACGAGGCCCAGGACGCGACCCCGCTTGACGATGCCCAGATCCGCCAGGGCGGCTATGGACAGCTCGACTACGTGTGCGATGCGAGTTCGATTCCGGTGGCCGATTGCGCCTTCGATGTCGTCCTCTGCACCGAGGTGCTCGAGCACGTGCCCGAGCCGATCCGAGTGGTCCGCGAGATGGGCCGCGTGCTCCGTCCCGGCGGCACGGCGCTGATCACGGCGCCGCTTGGGAGCGGTCTGCATCAGGAGCCCCACCACTACTACGGTGGCTACACACCATGGTGGTATCGGCGGTTTCTCGCGGAGGCGGGTTTCGAGGCCATCGAAGTGATTCCCAACGACGGCTCCTTCAGCCACTTCGCCCAGTGGTGCGAGTGGGCCCTGCGACGCCTGCGTCGGGAGGTGTCGGGAGGCCGGATCTGGCTCGCCCCGATTCTGCTGCTGGGCATCGGCACGCTGCTGCCGGCGGCGCTTCTCTTAAGGCTCATCGACTCCCGAATCGGCGACTCGGAGTTCACCGTCGGCTACTTCGTCCGCGCTCGCCGAAGCGGAGCGGCTTGGGGCTTGGGCGCCGACGGCGCCGCACCCCCGCGGGGCGGCGCATGAATGCCGGCGAGGGCAATTGCGACGACGGGGCCACCGCTCGGACATCGAGCTCACCCCCTCGACGCAGCGGCACAGGTCGCGTCATCGTGCGGCTGCTCGGAGGCATGGGCAACCAGCTCTTCCAGTACGCCGCAGGACGCGCACTGGCCGAGGCCAGCGGTCGCGTGCTGGTCTTCGACACCGCTCTCCTCGATCAGGATCGGCTTCGGGCGTATTCGCTCGAAGCCTGGGGCGTTCAGGTGCCGCGCGGCGTTCCTCGGCTCGCCCCATCGGTGGTCTTGCGAATGCCGGGACTCTGGAGGGCCCTGCGCCACACCGGCGGCCGGGTCATGATCGGCGACACGCTCTGCCTCTTCGACCGCATGGGCGGCGAGCCGCTCGAGGCGAACCGGCCGGAAGTTGCCTCCGCCCGCGAGGCGCGTGACGTGGTCCTCACCGGCTACTGGCAGCAGCGCGACTACTTCGCCCCAATCGAGGAGGCCCTGCGCCGCGCACTTCGGCCGATCCGTCGGATGCAGTTCGACGCCGACGCTCTGGCTCTCGGCGCCGACGCCGGCGCCATAGCCGTGCACGTGCGGCGCGGCGACTACACCAGCGCCGCGTCATCGCCGATGCACCCGGTGGTGCCGCTTTCGTATCAGCAGGAGGCGATCCGCAGGATCGGCGCGGAACGTCCCGAGTTGCGCGAGGCCCTGGTCTTCACCGACGACCCCGAGTGGGCCGCGGCGCAGGTCACGCTTCCCATTGCAACCCGCGTGGTCTCAACGCCCGGCGGCGCCCCCGAGCGGGACCTCTGGATCATGAGCCGCTGCGGCGCGGTGGTGATGGCCAACAGCTCCTTCAGTTGGTGGGCCGCATGGCTCGCCGAAGCCCACGGCGCCCTCATCGTCGCCCCCAACCCCTGGTTCGGCCC
This sequence comes from uncultured Isosphaeraceae bacterium, assembly GCA_964465255.1. Classification (GTDB taxonomy): domain Bacteria; phylum Planctomycetota; class Phycisphaerae; order Phycisphaerales; family SM1A02; genus CAYXKH01. Next base: position 4,286 of record CAYXKH010000058.1, on the reverse strand, counting down.
CGCCGGCGCCACCTTCAAGCACCCCGCGCCGGAAGCTTGGGAGAGAGTGGGGTGGGGGAAGGGGGA
>CAYXKH010000058.1:0-4120 GCA_964465255.1 uncultured Isosphaeraceae bacterium | reverse complement strand
TTCCTCATTCCTCATTCCTCGTTCCTCTCCCCCCATGCTCCGCTCCCGCATCTCCGTCATCCTTCCGTTCCGAAATGCGGCGCGAACGCTGCGAGCGGCGGTCGAGTCGATTCTGGCGCAGACGTGTGACGATCTGCTGCTGATTGCAATCGACGACGGCAGCACCGACGGGTCGCTGGAGCTGATGCGGAACGTCTCTGATGGGCGACTCGTGGTCCTCTCCGACGGGGCCTCGCGGGGGCTTCCCGCGCGGCTCAACGAGGCAATCGGTGTGGCCACGCGGCGGCACTCCCCCGAATTCATCGCTCGCATGGACGCCGACGACATCGCCCATCCCGAACGATTCGCGGCGCAGATGGCGCTGATGGAAGCGGATTCCACGATCGACCTCGTCGGCTGCGGGATCGTCGTCCTCGAGGGACACGAGCGGATCGCCGGGTGCCGTCGCCCCCCCAGCGAACACGAGACCATCTGCCGCTCGCCGTTTCGCCGCTTTCCGCTCTTTCACCCCACCTGGTTCGGCCGACGGGCATGGTTCGAGCGGCATCCCTACGACGAGCTGGCACGCCGCAGCCAGGACTACCAGCTCCTGCGCGAGGCCTACACCTCGAGTCGCTTCGCGAATCTGCCGCGACTGCTCCTCGCCTACGACGAGACCGAGCGCCACCTGCGCAAGGCCGTCAGTTCGCGGATCACCTGCACCCGCAACCTCTGGCGCCGCGGCGTCGAGCCGCGCGAACTGCTCCCGGCCATCGTCGGCAGCGCCGGCATGCTCGCCGGTTCGCTCGCCGACGTGGCCATCGCCGCCACCGGTCGTCCCGACCTTGGCGGACTTCGCCTCGGGCGCCTGCGCGACGAGGAGCACCGCGAGTGGCGGCAGATCCTCGATGGCCGCAGGCCCGCCGCGTCGGCTGCAACGACGATGGCAACCACCGCAAACGCGTCGCTCTGACCCTGTACCATCCCACCATGAAGATCCTGGTCACCGGCGCGGCCGGTTTCATCGGCGCGGCGACCGCGCATGTCCTGCTCGACCGCGGTGACGAGGTCGTGGGGCTGGACAACATGAACGCCTATTACGACCCTGCGCTCAAGCAGGCGCGGGTCGATCGACTGGCGCCCAGGAAGGGCTTCCGCTTCACCCGGCTCGACCTGGCCGATCGCCCCGGGATGGAGGCCCTCTTCGCCGGCGAGCGCTTCAACCGCGTGGTGCATCTGGGCGCTCAGGCCGGCGTCCGCCACTCCCTCAACGATCCGCACGCCTACATCGACAGCAACATCCTCGGAACACTCCATGTCCTCGAGGGCTGTCGGCACAACGCCGTCGAGCATCTGGTCTACGCCTCGACCAGTTCGGTCTACGGCGGCAACACCCGCATGCCCTTCTCGGTGCACGATCGCGCCGATCACCCGCTCTCGCTCTACGCGGCCACCAAGCGGGCCAACGAGCTGATGGCCCACACCTACGGCCACCTCTTCGGTCTGCCGACCACGGGCCTTCGCTTCTTCACGGTCTACGGGCCGTGGGGTCGCCCCGACATGGCCCTCTTCAAGTTCACCAGGAACATCCTCGCGGGTCAGCCGATCGAGGTTTACAACCACGGCCATCACCGCCGCGACTTCACCTACGTCGACGACATCGTGGAAGGCGTGGTGCGAGCGATGGACCACACCGCCGCGCCCGACCCCAACTTCAGCTCCGCCGAGCCGGATGCAGCCAGCAGCAACGTGCCGTTTCGGATCTACAACATCGGCCACGGCGAACCCGTCGAGCTGGCCCGCTACATCGAGGTGCTCGAGGAATGCCTGGGACGCAAGGCGGAGCGAACGCTTCTGCCCATGCAGCCCGGCGACGTTCCCGACACCTCCGCGGACGTCGAGGATCTGGTGCGCGACATCGGCTATCGACCGAAGACGCCGGTCGAGGTCGGGGTGAAGCGCTTCGTCGAGTGGTACCGGGACTTCTACAAGGTGTGAGCCCAGACCGTGCGCGTCGTCCTGATGGGCAAACACGCCGAGCATGTGCTCTCCTATCGCGGGAGTCTGATCCGCGCTGCGCAGGAACTCGGCCACGAGGTGCACGCAATCACCGGGACGGCGGAGACCGCGGGGGCCCGCGCCCGACTCGCGGCCGCGTCGGTTGAACTGCATGAAGTCCCGCTCGACGGCGGCGGCGCCAACCCCTTCAAGGACACCGGCACCCTTCGCGCCATCCGCGCAGTCGTCGAGGAGATCCGTCCCGATGCGGCCTTCTGCTACAACCCGAAGTTCATGGCCTTCGGTCCGGTCGCGGCGAAGCAGGCCGGAGTGCCGCGCATCGCCGCGATGGTGACCGGGCTGGGATATGCCTTCACCGGCGGCGGATTCCGACGGGCGCTGGTGCGCTTGGCCCTGACCCGGCTCTATCGCCGGGCCTTCCGCTGCTGCGACATGGTCTTCTTTCAGAACCGCGACGATCTGGCCGAGTTCACTCGACACGGCGTCGTCCAATCCTCGACTCGGACGACGATCGTTCCAGGTTCCGGAGTCGATCTTTCGCGATTCACTCCCGCGCCGCTCCCCGGCGGTGTGCACTTCCTGATGATCTCGCGACTCCTGCGCGACAAGGGCGTGGTCGAGTTCGCAGAGGCATCGCAGCGGGTGAAGGCCACGCATCCGCAGGCGACCTTCACGCTTCTTGGAGGCCATGACGCCAATCCGACGGCGATCCCGCGCGAGCTGATTGCCCAGTGGAGATCCCGAGGCGTGCCGGCCATCCTCGCTCCCACACCCGAGGTCCGCCCGGCGCTCGCCGCCTGCACCATCTTCGTGCTGCCTTCGTATCGCGAGGGAACCTCGAAGGTCATGCTCGAGGCGATGGCCACCGGGCGCGCAGTCATCACCACCGATGCCGTCGGATGTCGCGAACCGATCGAACCCGGGGTCAACGGAGTGCTGGTCCCGGTGGCCGATGCCGAGGCACTCGCTGCGGCGATGCGCACGCTTGCCGACGACCGCGCCCTCGTCGAGGGCATGGGGCGGGAGAGCCGCCGCATCGCCGAGAGTCGCTTCGCGTCGCGACTCGTCGACGACGTGATCCTCGCGGCCCTCGGGCTGGGTCGTGCGTGACGGGTCTCACCGCTGAGTTGCGTCGCGGCGTCGCCATCCCCTCCAGCTCCGCGACACGCGAGTGCTGAAGGCACCGACGATGTTCGGAACACTCCGCTCCGGCCATGGAATCGGCGGTCGCTCGCCGAAGGGCATCATCGCCCGCCCGATGATCCCGAAGAATCGCACCGGCGCCCAGAGCCTTTCGAAGTATGGCGCCTGCGAGGCGACACCGTTGTGCCGAAGAAGGAGGAGCGTCATGTCGTCGTCGGGTTGTTCCCCGCCGCGCCATACAGACAGTTTCGCAACGACCGTCGGAATGAGCCGCGCCGGCTCCGTCGCCACGATCTCCTTCATGAGCCGAAGCAGCCCCTCTTCCCCCAGAAGCGTCCCGTCGGGTGCTCTCGCTTCGGTGACCGCGTCGGTGTAGACGAGGACCAGATCGTCGCGCTCGAGGGTGACGCCGTAGTCCTCGTACGCGGTCGGCTCGAGGACCCCCAGCGGGAGATTGGTCAGGTCGGTACGCGAGCGCTCCTCGGACGGACCGCTCATGAACTCCCATCGCCCGGAGCGGGCGCGGCGAATCAGCGGTCGGGGATGCCCGGCGTTGCAGACATCGAGCTGCCGACTCGGAGAGAAGAAGGTCATGGCCACGCTGGTGGCGAAGAGACCATCCTCGTCGCTGGCGAGGAACCCCTGATTCAGGGCCTCGACAAAGCGGCTCTGGTCGAGGTAGTTGACGAAACGGCGCATGAGCGTCCGCAGCCCTCTCGCAACTTCCGAGACGCGGCTGCCGTGGCCGCTCACATCCGCGACGATGAGTCGACAGATCCGTCCGGTGCCGCAGCTCGAGACGTAGTGCACGTCGCCGCCCAGGTCGTCGCCGTGATAGGGCTCGCTGAAGACCCAGACGTCGAGCCCCGGCATCACCACGCCCTGATCCACGCGATGATTCCCGCCCCATACCTCCATGCATTGCATGGTGTGGGGGGTGGCGGGGCTCGACGTCTGGGTCTTCAGCGAGCCCTATCAC
>CAYXKH010000057.1:0-15010 GCA_964465255.1 uncultured Isosphaeraceae bacterium | reverse complement strand
CCAGTCGTCGAAAGCCAGTTGCCGTGGAGGCTCGACGCTGCGGGCCGGAGGCGATCACTCGAGACCAGCCCGTCGCGAAAGCGTCACGGCCAGCGCCGGGCGTTTCGGGGTCGGCGGTGTCGAGCGGGTCGGGGTGGCCGTTCACTGCGCCGCCGCGATCCCCAGAAGGCGGCGACCACATCCTGAGACTCCTCGCGCAGCGCTCGCAGGAAGGCCGCGAAGATCCCGTTCAGTTGATCTCCGCCGGATGCTCGGTCGCTCGGGGAAGACGATGATTGACTTCGTGGCTCGATGATCGACGCATGATGCGCGCCGCCTGGAGTCGTCCCGCCGGATGTCGCCGAAAGTCCCTTCGATCGCTCACGCAATCAGCCGGATGACTGCGAGCTGGGCTCAGTGTCGGCAGCCTTGCGAAAAAAGGTACGCCATGGCTCGGGAGCCGAGCCGGCGAGCGCAATCAGGCGCTCGTTCCACAGGTCGCGCGGACGCGTGCTGATGAGCGTGCGGCAATGGGCCAGCGCCGCGGCCACGGCGATGTCGTGCACCAGCAGTCCCGTCAACCGGTCACGGGCGTTCATCGTGTCGGTGGCGAGCACCCGACCTCGGTGCTTCAGGCGATTGAGCGAGGCGAGATCGACGCTTCCGTTGATCAAGGTCTGGGCGAGGATCCCTTCTCGTCCGGCGATGGCGGTGATCTCCTGATCGATCCAACGCGCTCCATCCGGTGCGCGCAGGCGCTCGCAGAGATCCTCGAGCGGTCGAGGAACATCGCTCGCGGCGATGTGGAGCAGGCGGAGGGTCTGGTCGTCGTTCAATGGCGACATCGCTCGAATACCTCCATGAGATGGTGCAGCTCCCGATCCGGATCGCCGCCCTGCACGGACAGGAGCTTTCGAAAGCACTGCCGCAGGCGCATGGTGGCATGCCGGACCTGGTTCGAGATCTGCAGGTGGGACTTGCCCTGTTCGCTCATCAGTTCCTTGTACGAGCGGCCGTCGATGTAGTGGCGCACGAACGTCCGCCATTCCTCGCTTCGCCCCTCCTCGTTGCAGGTCTGTTCCGCAAGAGCGTGAGCCTCGCTCATCAGTCCGCGAGCCAGCTCCGCTTCGAACCGATCCCTCACCAGATCGCGCGGCACGCGCTGGGTGCGGTCGGCAAGGCGCACCAGTCGTCCCTGCTCTGATCGCTCCTTGCGAAGACGATGCCGAAGGTGATTCACGAAGGAAACCACGAGCCAGTAGCGAAACCGGCTCGACCCGTTCAGCCACGACTGAAGGAAGCCAGATCGCCCGACCCGATCGGCGAAGAAGTCGTCCGCCGCGCACTCGCCGCTCTCGATGTCGTTGAATCGCCAGCGAAAGCTGCTGCCGTTGAAGTAGACCGCCAAGGCCGATCGGTAGGCGCGCATCACGTGGTGCATCGCCGCCTTCTCGTCCCCCAGCTTCAGGTACTCGCGGATGTTGCCGGTCTCGTCGGGAAAGTGATCCTGGGCGACCCGCGGTCTGATCTCTGCATCGGCCAATGGTTTCTCCTCGGAAGTCGATGGACACTCCTCAGTCGCTTCTTCTCCAGGACCTGCGCCCCGCCAGGCCGGTCACCGTCTGGCCAGCAGATCGCGGATCTCCGAGAGCAGCCTGACGTCCGCGGGCGGCTCCGGCGGCGGGGCTTGGGCGGCCTCGCGCGCGGCCAGCACCCTGGCCCTGTTGATCGCCTTCACCAGCATGAAGACGGCGAAGGCGGTGATCAGAAAGCTGATTGATGCATTGAGGAAGAGGCCCCAGGAGAGATCGACCGGAGGCACTTCCCTGACCACCGTTCCCGCCGCCTTGGCGGCGTCGAAGGCGGCCTTGTCGACCGATTCGCCCTGGACCAGGTAGCGGGCGTCGGCGAGACGGACCCTCTTGTCGGCGAAGTCGATCCCGCCAGTGAGGTAGCCGATGGGCGGCATCATCACGTGGGTGACGAGGGCGGTCACCACACCGGTGAAGGCCGCGCCGATGATGATGCCGACGGCCATGTCGACGACGTTGCCCTTGATGGCGAAGTCGCGGAACTCCTTGATGATGCGCACGGGCGGTTCTCTTGAAGGTGAGCTGAAAGGGTGAGCGGGCGGATTGTATCGGCGGGGGGGAGGGAGCAGAGGGCAGGGAGCAGGGCGCAGGGCGCAGGCGGTTCGCTTCGCGAACCGGAAGGGAGCAGCAGTGGGTTGCACGTTTGGATGCGTGCGCGGAGACCCGAAGCGGGACGCTTCGGATGCAGCGCACGCATCCAATCGTGCAACCCGCTGCGATTCTCCCTGCTCCCTGCCCTCTGCCCTCGCCGTCAGAACTCGAAGTCCACGCCGGCAAAGACTCGGATGTCGTTGCGATCCTGATCGGGATCGACTTTCGACTGGTATTCGTGTTCGAGACCGGTCGAGAGCGAGAGTGACGAGCCTCGTGCGATCCGCCACGTCCACCCGGCGCTGTTGACCCAGCGGAAGCTTGTCGCGTCACCAAGGTCGGGGAAGTAGGTCGAGCTGAAGCGGAAGGCGTGATCGATGCTCACATCCCAGACGCCTTCGAGTCCGAGCAGCGCTTCCGGCCGGAGATCCTCGTTCTCGCTCTTCCACTCCTTGAGCGCACCGAGACCGGCGCGGCCGCTCATCACGAAGGGCGGCCCCTCGAAGAGCCGATAGCCGATTCCCAGGTGACCACTCACGCGGTGGAGCCACGACTGGAACTCGTCGTAGTCGTAGCGGGCATCGGCGAAGTAGAAGTGCCGCTTCCCTGGGAAGAGCCAGTCGTTTCGCACTCCTGCGCTGCCGCGATTGTCGCTCTTGTCGCCATCCTGGGAGCCGAACTGGTACACCCCTTCGATCAAGGTGCTTGCGTGCTCGGTCTCGCGAATCGCCGCGAGTCGCGTGGTGAGCGATGCCGTCTCGGTGTTGCCCGAGGACCCGGCGCTTGCGAGGGTGAACCGGAACTGCCAGCCACCGTCGTTCACAGGCTCGGCGTCCGGACCGTCGATCGTGCCGTCAGTCGCCCTCGTCCGGTTGTTGGTGTGGGAGGAGGTTTGGGAGGATGGGTCCACACTCGTCGACTGGATGTCGGTCGCGACTTCCTCGAGCCCACCATGCGACTCGCCCTCGACCACCACGGCCGAGGCTTCTTCGGAGGGCAAGGATGGCTCGGATCCGGGCAGCGACCTGGACGCGCTGGACGCGCTGTTCTGGCTGCCATTGGTGAGTCCGTCACCGATGACGACCTGGATCACCGCGGATGCCGGGAGCGTCACGGTCCCCAGGATCGGATGGCGGAAGGTGATCTCCGACTTCGATTGCCCGAGCACCTCGACCGTGAGGGCCTCGCCGGTTGCCAGTCGAACGGTGTCGGCGCTCGCCGAGTGCCCCGAGATCGCCGTGAGTAGCGCCAGGCACACGCACGCCAGCGCTGAGGTGTTGAACATGGGACTCGTTCCTGCAAAGGGCGCCACATGAGAAGCCGACATCGCCAAAAACAACATCCCGCACCTGCTTGCGCTCCGGTGCGGGATGCTCTAGTGACCCCTAGGGGATTTGAACCCCTGTTCCAAGGATGAGAACCTTGTGTCCTGGACCGGGCTAGACGAAGGGGCCAGTTGCTTCGGGTCGGCGGCGAGGGGTGCTCGTCGACCGGCCCCGGCATGCTTCTCGTTGCATGACGTATCGCAAGGACCGGCCTTGGAGCGAACTCCGAAACCGATGACCGCGACACGAGGCGAGAGAGGCCTGCCGTTCCGCTGGACACAAAGCGGAAGGGAGAGGGTAGCGGGAAGCTCCCGGTGGTCAAGAGTTGCCACGGCGGGAGGAGGGAAGGCGGGAGGCGTGCAACCCGCCGCTGGGCCAGTGCCCCCGGCGCGCTGGCGCGGGGGCGGAGGCAACGGGCGCCCGCGACGAGGGCCGCTACCATCGCCGCTTTCCCTCATCCCAGGCGTCGCGAAGGCGACTCCGAAGGAGTTTCACCGATGATCCCGAGCTTCCCGCCCCGCGAAGGGCAGGTTGGCTATCTCTACTTTCCGCCGTGGCGCGTCCAGGGCATTTCGATTGCCGGCGAAGAGACCGTCGTGCAGTTGCCCGAGCTCGATGTCTGCTTCGACATCGGCCTCTGTCCGCGCATCGCCCTGGCCACCAGGAACATCGCCCTGACCCACGCCCACATGGACCATGTCGGGGGTCTGCCGTACTACTTCAGCCAGCGCATCTTCCAGAAGCTCGGCACGGGGCGCTGCATCTGCCATCCGAAGGTGGCGGCGCCGCTGGCGGCGATGATGAAGGCGTGGATCGATCTCGAACTCCAGCGCACACCGCACGAGATCGTCGGGCTGGCGCCGGGTGAAGAGATTCCAATCCGCAACAACATCTCGCTGCGGGCCATCGAAGTGAGTCACACCTCGCCGGCGCTGGGATACGCCGTGATCGAGCGGCGCAACAAGCTCAAGCCGGAGTTCGTCGATCTGCCCCAGGAACGGCTTCGCGAGCTGAAGTCGCGCGGCGAGGCGATCACCCGGACCATCGAGCTGCCGCTTTTTGCAATCACCGGCGATACCGAGAGCGGTCCCTTTCTCTTTCGCGATGAATTCGCGCAGGCCGGCGTGGTGATCACCGAGTGCACGTTCTTCGAGCCGGATCATCGCACCAGGGCTCGCATCGGCAAGCACATGCATGTCGAGGATCTCGTGGCCATGCTCAAGGTGTGGCAGGCCCGGCATGTCGTCGTGACCCACGTCTCCCGCCGCACCACTCTCCAGTACGCCCGTGAGCGGGTTGCCGAACTGGCCGGAGAGGATGCGTCGCGAGTCCATTTCCTGATGGACTACCGCGCCAATCGCCTCCGCCACGAACAGCAGGTGGCCGACGATGCCGCGAAGCACGCGCCGACGATTCCTGATGTTGCTGTTGACGCTCACGAGACCACGCCGTAGATTTGACCGCTTGTCGCGGAGCGTTGCTCGGTGGGACCGTCATCGTTTCCGTGGAGTTGGGTCACCCATTCAATCGGAGCGCAGCATCGCTTCAGACATCGCAGGCCGAGCCCGGACGAGTGGTCCGGCTCAGGCGTGCCTTGGCTGACGCGGCTCGCGAAGGACTCGAACCATGGTTCGACCGGAGCCCGAGTTCCGGGGCGCGATCATCGCGTACCTGCGCAAAAACCAGCCGGAGATCTGCCGGCACTGGTTCGATGACATCGAGCCGGTCGGCATCTCCTCGGGGACGGTGCACCTGCTCGTGCGCGAGCCGGTGCAGCTCCGCTTTCTGCAGCGCAGCGGCGTCACGCCCTTCACCGACGCTGTCCAGGCGGTGACGTCACGGCTCCTGGCGGTGCGCTTCGTCGACGAAGAGGAAGCCAATCGGCTGCTGTCAAGCCCGGGGCCCACGGCGCCGCTGTCGGTGAAGCGTTCCGAGCAGGCGGCCGCGGCCCGCGCCGACGAGCCGGTGCTCTCGCCCGACTGCACCTTCGAGCATTACGTGGTCGGTCCCTGCAACAGCCTGGCCCACGCCGCCGCGGTGGCGGTGACCGAGCGGCCCGGCGCGGCCTACAACCCGCTCTTCATCCATTCGGGTGTGGGGCTTGGCAAGACCCATCTGCTCTCGGCCATCTGCGAGCGGGTGCTGCGCGGCAATCCCTCGGCCAAGGTCGCCTACCTCTCCTGCAACCAGTTCATGGAGCGGTTCACGGAGTGCGTGCAGGCCTCGCGGATGTCGGAGTTTCGGACCCGTTTTCGCGGTGTCGACCTCCTGATCATCGACGACATCCACGATCTTGCCCGGAACTCCCAGAGCCAGGAGGAGTTCTTCCACACCTTCAACAGCCTCCAGCAGGCCGGCAAGCAGGTGGTGCTGTCGTGCGACGGCAAGCCGGAGGAGATCCGCGACCTTGAAGAACGGCTGGTGAGCCGGTTCAAGAGCGGCCTGGTGGCACACATCGGCAAGCCCTGCTTCGAGACCCGCAAGCAGATCATCAAGTCGAAGGCGGGGCTGCGGAATCTCGCCCTTCCCGAGGAGGTCGTCGAACTCATCGCGGACCGTCGCCACAGCAACATCCGCGAGCTGGAGGGGGCCCTGAGCACCCTCCATCTCCACGCGGCATCCTCCAAGCGCCCAATCGATCGTGATCTGGCCCTCGCCGCCCTCGGCGAGAGCATGCCTCTGCCCGGAGTGAGGGCGATCACGATCCACGACATCCTCGAGATCGTCGCCAACTACTTCGACGTCCGGCTTGGCGATCTCACCGGTCGAGCGCGGCCGCGGTCGGTGGTCATCCCGCGGCAGGTGGTGATGCACCTGGCCAAGAAGCACACCCATCTGAGTTTCGCGGACATCGGAGGCTTCATCGGAGGGCGGGACCACACCACCGTGCTCCACGGACACCGCACCACCCTCGGCCGGCTCGGGTCGGATCCGGACCTCACCCGGGCCGTCGATCGGATCGAGGAACGCCTGATGGCCAGAGTGACGCCGAAGCCGTCGGGTGACCTCTAGCAGCCTGTGGCGAACAGGCTGGCGTTCCGAGCGAGCAGGGCGCCGGCAGATTCGTCAAACCCAACCGAGCCGCCCGAGACGACCGTCAGTCGGGCGCCGACCCAAAATCTTCGGTGGACAACCTGACGGTTGGGGGGTCGAGTCCTGTCGAAAGTTGTCGGCGCCGACGCCCATGTGGGGGTGGACAACCTGTCGGGTTTGCGAGGCGCTGACATGCGCCGGCGCCCATCGACAGCCACTCGACAAGCGACCGGCAGGCTATCCACGATTTGTACTCACTTGTAACGCATTGCCAGTAATGAGCTTGTGGCGGCTATCCAAGGTCTGTCCACAGGGGTCGGGACGCTCTGATTGGGTGGTGAGAGAGATCTCTTCTCTCAACCACACAGTTCCTGAGCGCAAGGGCGATGTGGACAGCCGTTCAATTGCGCCACTCCGGGGAAGCGGAGGGGCATCATCCCGACGGGCGATGGTCCGGTGGACAACTCGGCGCGGCGGAGCCGGGATGTCGATGCCCCGGTTGGGTGCGAGTCGGGTGATCGCCCGATGTTGGCTGGGCCGCTCGGCAGCGCCGCGGATCACGATCCCCGCCGCGCAGGTCGCCTGGGCTTCGCTTGGCATCGGGGGCAATGCACGGTCGTGCGGCCGGCGACCTGACTCGCACGAAGCACTCCGCCGCAGACCACGCAGGGCTGCTCGGCGCGGCCGTACACCGCGTGACGAAGGGCGAAGTCGCCCGCATTTCCGTCGGCGTCGACGTAGCTTCGAATGCTCGATCCTCGGTTCTCGATGGCCCGATTGAGAATGTCCCGGAGGTGCCGAGCGAGTTCACGCAGCCGATCGCCGCTCAGGCCCGCGGCGGGTCGCGCCGGATGCAGTCGGGCGGCGAAGAGGGCCTCGTCGGCGTAGATGTTGCCGACGCCGGCGATCGTCGCCTGATCGAGAAGCAGCGCCTTGAGCATTCGCGGGCGGTGGGTGAAGCGCTCGAGAAACCGCGCGTCGTCGAGGTCGAGTGCGTCGGGGCCGAGCATTCGCCAGCGGGCCTCGATGAACGACTCGAGTGTCGGGGCGATCCAGAGCCCGCCGAAGCGGCGCGGATCGCGGAACTCGAGGCGCACCTGGGCTCCGCCTGCCGTGGTCACGCGGAACTGGGCATGGACGTGCTCCGAGTGCGCCGTCTCGGGTGGCAGCAGCGTCTCTCCCGCAGTGATCCGCAGGGCGCCTGACATCCCCAGCTGCACGCCCAGCGTGCCCCGATCCGTCACCACCGCGAGCTGCTTGCCGCGCCGCCGCACCTCGCTGACGACCGCTCCCTGAAGCGGGGCGAGGCTCGGAGGGGTGCCCGACGAGGGGCGCACCGCTTGGAGGACATCGACCCGGTGAAGCACCGCGTCGCCCACGACCGCACCGGTGAGGTGGGGGAGCAATGTCCTGCGGAGGTGCTCGACTTCAGGCAGTTCGGGCATCGGGGCGAACCGATCGAAGAGAACCCGCTCGACGAGGAATGGGCGGAATCCCGCCGCGTCGACGCCGGTTGAATGACGGTGTTTGCCGAAAGGGTCCCGGTCGTCGCGCGGGCCGAGGATGCGGACCGAACGGCCGGGAAGCCGATCGGCCGACTCTATACTCGCGGCCGTCGACGTTTGTTGCGCCAGAACCTCTGACTGCCCCACGCCGTGGGGGGGAAGCACTCCTGATGTCCGATCCGCTCACCACGCACGGCTCTCCTTCCGCTGTTCCAATCGACGCCGAAGCCGCGTCGATAGAGGTTCAGGACTCCTTCCGCAAGCTCAAGGCCGAGATCCACAAGGTGATCGTCGGTCAGGACGAAGTGCTCGACGAAGTCCTGATGTCGCTCCTTTGCGGAAGCCACGCGCTTCTGGAAGGTGTGCCGGGACTTGCCAAGACGCTCCTGATCTCGACCGTCGCGCGGGCCCTGAGCCTGGGCTTCTCGCGCATCCAGTTCACCCCCGACCTGATGCCCTCGGACATGACCGGCACCGAGGTGATCGAGGAGGACAAGACCACCGGCACCCGCGAGCTGCGATTCGTCAAGGGCCCGATCTTCTCGAACATCATCCTCGCCGACGAGATCAATCGAACGCCGCCGAAGACCCAGGCGGCGCTGCTTGAAGCGATGCAGGAACGACAGGTGACCGCCGGCGGCGTGCAGCACAAGCTGCCGCAGCCCTTCTTCGTGCTGGCCACGCAGAACCCAATCGAACAGGAAGGCACCTATCCGCTTCCCGAAGCGCAGCTCGACCGGTTCATGTTCATGATCCGCGTCGGCTATCCGACGGCGGAGCAGGAACTCGAGATCGTGAAGCAGACGACCGCGGGACGACCGGCGGATCCGGTCCGCGTCATGGGCGGCGCCGACGTCCTGCGAATCCAGGAGCTGGTGCGGATGGTCCCGGTCGCCGATCACGTGGTGCGCTACGCCCTGCGGATCGTCCGCGCAACCCGCGTGGCCGAACCCGGCAACGAAGTGCCGACGATGGTGCGGAACTATCTGAGCTGGGGCGCCGGCCCCCGCGCCAGCCAGTTCATCATTCTCGCCGCGAAGGCGCGAGCCATCCTGACCGGTGCCACCCACGTCACGCCCGAGCACGTCCAGGCGGTCACCCTCCCGGTCATGCGGCATCGCATCATCACCAACTTCAACGCCGAGGCCGACGGCATCACGCCGGATGCGATCATCCGCACCCTGCTCGACGAGATTCCCGTCGATCAGAGCGATCCCTCGACGGTGCGGCGCATGGATGCCGTGATGAGATGACCCGATGACCTGATGACCTCCTGATCCGCGCTCTGCCGAACGCTGCAGGGCGATCCCCCTCGACTTCCTTCGACTCCCCTCCGTTTCCGCGATGCCCACGCCAACGCCCATCCGCGCCGAGCAGTACCTGGCGCCTGAGACGCTCGGGCAACTGGCGGCTTTCGAGCTTCGCGCCAAGATGATCGTCGAGGGGCTGATGAGCGGCATGCACCGCTCGCCGTATCAGGGGCTCGCCGTCGAGTTCGCCCAGCACCGGCAGTACGTCGCCGGCGACAACATCCGTCATCTCGACTGGAAGGTCTACGGCCGCTCTGACAAGCTCTATCTCAAGCAATACCAGCAGGAGACGAATCTCGACATCATCGTCCTGGTCGACGGTTCGGGGTCGATGAACTACGGCTCGCTCGAGGTCAAGCAGGGTTGGGGCGGCACCCGGGCCAGCGCCGAGTCGAAGTCCTGGACCAAGTTCGACTGCGCCACCGCCACCGCCGTGGCCATCGCCTACCTCTGCCTGAGCCAGGGCGACCGCGTGGGCGTGGGCGTCTACGCCGACGAGCTGCGCACGCCGCTGCGCCGTTCGAGCGCCCGCGACCAGTGGAAGACCATCGTGCAGACGCTCTCCGCCCAACCGGTCGAGAACCGCGCGAATCTGGTCAAGGTCGCCGATCAGGTGCTGAGCAAGGTGACCAACCGGGCTCTCTTCTTCATCATCAGCGACTTCCTCGACGAGCCCGAGACGCTTCGCGCCGCCCTCGCGCGATTCCGCCATCGCCGCGACGACGTGGTGCTGCTGCAGGTGCTCGATCGCCAGGAGCTCCAGTTCAACTTCGACGACTCGGCGCCCTTCGACGGCCTCGAGGGCGAGGCTCGGCTGATGGTCGATCCCCGCTCCGTGCGCGACTCCTACCTCGCCGCCCTGCGGACCCAGTGCGACGCCGTGAACGAAGCGGCGCGGGCCTTCGGCTACGACGCCCTCCAGCTCGACAGCCATGACTCGGTGGCTCCGTCGCTCGCGCGACTCCTCGCCCGTCGCAGCGCTCTGGCGCGGCGAGGGAAATCATGACCTTCGTCACAGCCTGGATGGCCCTCGCGGGAGTGCTGGCGATGGCCATTCCAATTGCCATCCACCTGCTCATGCGGCGCCGCCGCCAGCCGGTGCAGTGGGCGGCGATGCGACTGCTTCAGCAGGCCCTGCGCGACCGCACGCGCCGACTGCGGCTCGAGCACTTCATGGTGCTGGCGCTGCGCTGCCTGCTGCTGGCGGCGCTCGGCGCAGCCCTGGCCCAGCCGCTTCTCCGCGGGGCGGGGTTCGGCACCGCGGGAAGCGGACGCGTGGTCTACCTCGTGATCGACGACTCCCTCGTCTCCGGTCGCCTTGATCAGAACAGCGAGAGCAACGTGGGCACCACCACAGCGCTCGAGCGACATCGCGGCGAAGCGGAGCGGATCATCGCCGCTCTGCGAAGCGGCGACGCCGTCGGCATCGTCGCCGCCTCGCGCCCCGGACGCGGACTGCTGCTTCCACCGACGACCGACCTCGCCGCCGCGACGGCCCTCCTGCGGTCGCTTGAACCGAGCGATCTCCCCGCCGACCTGCCGGGCGCGCTGACGGCGCTTCGAGAGTCGATCGACGCGCTCGATGAGAACCGCGCCGTTGCCGCGTTTCTCCTCTGCGACTTCCGACGCGGCTCGGCGACTCTCGAGAATCCGCTCGCCGGCTCGCCTGCCGAACTCGCCGAGCGCGACGTGCATTTGATTGCCTCGCTTCCCGCCGAGGATGCGGGAACCAACACCCAGGTCACGTCGATCGAGCCGCTTCGACGACTCCTGCTGCCCGAGCAGGGTGACGGTTCTGGTCAGGTGACGGTGCGACTCTCCCGTCACGGTGATCTGCCCGCGGGAAGTTCCGAGGTGCGGATTGACGGAAGCGATCTCAAGGCGGTGGCCGCGCGCAGCGTGAAGTGGAGCGCCGGCCAGTCCGACGCGACCGTCGACTTCACCATCGAGCCGGCCGCGCCGGATCGCATGGCGGTGGGCGTGGTGGCCTCGGTGGTGCACGACGCCCTGCCTGCCGACGACCGTCGATACGCGGTCCTCAAGAGCCGATCGGTCATTCGGGTCGTCCTTCTCGATCGCCGCGGATTCGGGTCCGACGTGAACTTCGATCAACTCTCCGGCGGTCAGTGGATCGCTCGGGCGCTGCGTCCTGCCGAGAGCAGTCCCATCGACGTGACCGTCGAGGATCCGACTCGTCTCCAGGCGGCGATGCTCCGCGCCGCAGATGCAGTCGTCGTCGCTCGTCCTGATCTCCTCGAAGACTCCGGCTGGGCGGCGCTGAGTGAGGCGCTCGCGCGCGGCGCGGCGGTTCTCATCACCCCGCCAGGCGATGCCACCGTCCATCTCTGGGTCGACAAGCTCGGCTCGGAACTGGGCCTTCGCTGGTCGATTGCACTCGAGGCGGTGGACGAGGAAGAAGGCCTCGCCCTCAACGAACGGCAGCCTTCGACGGCGCTTCTGCGACTTCTCGCGGGCGAGCTGCCGGAGCTCTCGCGCAGCGTTCGCTTCTTCCGTCGTCTCGCCATCGAACCCGACAGCGTGCAGGGTCAGGTGGTGCTCGAATCCACCGACGGTGCCCCGATTGTCGTCAGCGGCGCCGCTCGTCGGCCCGATGGCACTGCGCTTCCGGGACCAGTGGTCCTTCTCGCGGCGGCCCCCGAGCTCACCTGGACCGATCTTCCGGCGAAGCCCCTGATGGTGCCGCTGATTCAGGAGATCGTTCGGCAGGGCGTCGGTCTCGGCACCGAGGCCCAGTCGGTACTTGTCGGCGAGGCCCCGATACTCCCGCCCTCGGCCGCGGAACTCATCCCCCTCGAGGAGCGCCGAGCGCCGGTGGCGGTCTCGCCGCGGGAAGCGCCGCGCATTCGCCACGCGGGATTGCTCCGAGTCGTCGACGTTGCCGGTCAGCCCATCGGCTTGCTCGGCGTCAACGTCGAACCGCCTGCGGGCGACACCACGCCGCAGCCGCGCGAGGCCGTCGGATCGTGGCTCAAGGGTTCCGGCCCCTGGTCCTTCGTCGAGCGCAACGACTTCACCGCTCCGCTCCAGATGGTTGAAGAGGGCACGTCGCTCGCCTTCGTCCTCTTGATTCTGGCGCTGGCGGTGGCGCTCTTCGAGTCGGTGCTGGCGCGGAGGTTCTCGCACGCGGATCGCCACGCGGCACTCCGGGCGCCCGCGTCGGTGCGGGAGGTGGCGGCGTGAACTCTCCGCTTCTCCGCTGGCTGCTCGATCTCGACACGCTGCCTGCCGACGCCGCCCAGGTGCAGCTCGGATGGGAACGGTCCATGCCGGGGTGGCTCTGGGTGATGCTGGTCATCGCGGTGGTTGGCTTCTGCATCTACAGCTATTCGCGCTTGAAGGGCGCAACCGGACCACGGGTTGCGCTGGCCAGCGTGCGCGGGCTTCTCATCCTGCTGCTGATCGTGCTTCTCGCCGGTCCGATGCTGGTGCAGCCGCGCGAACAGATCGAGCGCGACTGGGTGCTGATGCTGATCGATCGCAGCGCCAGCATGACAATCGAAGACGGCGCACTTGATTCGACGAGTTCGGGTCGCAGGGTCAGCCGTGATGCCCAGCTTCAGGCGGCGCTCATCAAGGCCCAGCCGGTCCTCGACGAGTTGTCGCGGGAACGCACGGTGGTCTGGCTCGGATTCGATGGAGGGGTGTTCGATCTCGTCGGCACCGGTCTCGAACCGAGTGCAGCGTCGCCGGATCGAGCGTCCGATCGGTCGGAGACGACGACAGCTCCTCGCCCCATCACTCTCCCCACACCCGACGGCTGGCGCACGCGCCTGGGTGTCTCAGTCGAAGAGGCCCTGCAACGGGCCGCCGCCCGGCCACTCGCCGGAATCGTCCTCTTCACCGACGGTCGCACGGTCGATCCGCCGTCGCGGGCGGTCATCCGCCGGCTCCAGTCCGAGGCGGCCCAGGTCTTCGTCGTTCCCATGGGGTCCGACGAACCGCTCGGCGACCTCGCGGTGCGGCGCATCGAGAGCCCGCAGAAGGCCTTCGTGCGCGACGTGGTGCCGGTCACGGTCGAGATCGATCGACTCGGCGAATCGGCTCGCGGCATGGAGGCCGTCGTTCGTCTCATCGACACCGCAACCGGCGTCGAACTCGATCGCGCCGACGTCCCGCTGGGCGAGGAGAGCGCCACCATCACGCTGACCGGTCGCTCGGAGGTCGCCGGCGACGCGGCCTGGATGGTGGTCGTCGAGACCACCCGCGAGGACCTCGTCGCCGACAACAACCGCCGTGAGGTTGCCGTCGGACTGGTCGATCGGCCATTGCGGGTGCTCTATGTCGAGGGCTACCCGCGCTGGGAGTACCGCTATCTGAAGAATCTCCTGGTCCGCGAAAAGTCGATCGAGGGTTCGGCGATGCTGCTCTCGGCCGATCGGGACTTCGCCCAGGAGGGCAGCGTCTCGCTTGCCCGACTGCCGCGCACCGCCGAGGAGTTCGCCCCGTTCGATCTGGTGGTGATCGGCGACGTTCCGGCAAGTTTCTTCCTGCCTGAACAGCTCGAGTTCATCCGCGAGAACGTGGCCACGCGGGGCATGGGGCTCCTCTGGATCGGCGGGCCGCAGGCCACGCCCTCGGGCTGGTCGGGCACCGCCCTTGCCGATCTCCTGCCGATGCGCCCGCCGCTGGAACTCACGGCAATTGGGACACCGGTCAACATGGTGGCAGCGCCGCTCGCGGAGCGCCTTGGTGTGCTCCAGCTTCAGACCGGACCCGACACCAGCGGCTGGCCGGCGGAACTTGCCGATCCCTCGAACATCTGGGCGCGACTTCAGTGGGCCCAGCGGATCGAACCGTCGCAGCTCAAGCCGACGGCCGAGGTGCTTGCCGAGACCGTCCAGGATCTCAGCGGTGGGCCGCTGCCGCTGGTGATCTCGATGCGCTACGGCGCCGGTCAGGTTCTCTATGTCGCCACCGACGAAGTGTGGCGCTGGCGTTACGGTCGAGGTGAACTTCTC
Organism: uncultured Isosphaeraceae bacterium; assembly: GCA_964465255.1. Taxonomy (GTDB): domain Bacteria; phylum Planctomycetota; class Phycisphaerae; order Phycisphaerales; family SM1A02; genus CAYXKH01. Next base: position 696 of record CAYXKH010000057.1, on the reverse strand, counting down.
CCCGAACAGTTCTGGGTGCAGATGCTCCGTTTCCTCGGTCGCGAGCGGGTCGCCGGATCGGATGTCGCCGTCTCGCTCGAGGTCGAGCCGCGCCGCGTCGCTCCCGGCGAGCCGGCGCGGGTGAGGCTCAACGCCCTCGATGCGGCTCTTGCCACCCTCGAGCTTGCCAGCGTGGCTGCGGTCATCGAGACCGAGTCGGGCGAGCGGCTCGCGGATCTCGAGCTCAAGCCGACGGGCCGCGGCGGCGAGTACGCCGCGACCTTCATCGCCAGCGACTCGGCAAGCGAAGACGTCGGCGTGCGACGGATCAGAGTCATCGACCAGGCCCTGCCCGAGGCGGCCGGGGCCCTGGCCAGGATCGAAGTGATCCGCCCCGACGAAGAACGACGTCGGCCCGAAACCGATCACGCCCTGCTTCGAAGTCTGGCCGAGGAGACGGGCGGCAAGGTGCTCTCGCCCGACGATCTGGGCCCGATCAACACGCTCCCGAACCGCCGCATTCGAACTCCCGACCCGATCACCGAGCGCATCTGGAACACCCCCCTTGCGCTCATTCTGATTCTCGTGCTGACGACCACCGAATGGATCGGCCGTCGGCTGATGAAGCTTCTGTAACGACCCCAGCGTGTCGTCGTTCGCCCTCGTGGCGATCGCCGCACGACCCCTCCTCCACCTCTCCTTGAAACCCCTCCACCC
>CAYXKH010000056.1:4410-15344 GCA_964465255.1 uncultured Isosphaeraceae bacterium | reverse complement strand
GCTGCGCCGAACTCATGCCATCGGACGGTTGGCCGAGCTGGTGCTCGGCGGTCCAAGGGGGGCGATGTGACGCTCGTGGACGAGCGCACGGTGGCAAGCCAGCCGTGGCATGCAGGCGTGACGCGACCAGAACTGACGATGCAACGAGTTCTCGCAGCCACCCCGCCCACACACTCAATCGTGCAACCCACTGCACTCTTTCCCTGCTCCCTGCTCCCTGCCCCTGCTCCCTGCTCCCCGCATCTCCATCCAGAAAAGAACTCCTCCAACTCCAGTTGCGTCACCCAGGTCACGAACTCGTGAGTCGTCGAGAATTTGAGAACCGCCAGCACCTCGGCGAGCGTGAGCACTGTCGCGGTCCGCTGGTCACTGCCGCCGCCGTTCAGCTCCGAGTTCTCCTCGCTCGACTCGCCTCCACCGGCCATGAGCGACTCGGGAGCGCATGAACGCGGATACTCCAGGGTCCCCGTCCATCCGCTGAGGAGCAGGCCGAGGTCTCCGCCGTCCGTCGTGCCGCTGTCGGCCCGCTCCACGCGGGTCGGGCCGCAGTGCCTTCCCGTCAATCCGACGCAGAAGTCGTCCCACCCCGTGTCGCAGCACGATGGAGCGATCGTGCACACGGCACAACAGCACTCTTGGTCATCACAGCCAAGGCCAACGTGGGCGGTGTCGCAGTCTCCCGCCCCGGGCGCGCTGCACGCGGGAGAGACATCGAGGCACGAATAGATGAGTTGGCCGTCGAGGATGGTGATGTGGTCGTCGGGTCGGCGCTGCGAGAGCTCCGTTTCGCCCGCCGATCCTCCCTGGAACCCGCCGTAGAGGCGAACGCCGGGTCGAATGAGGAACGTTCCTCCGACGCCCGAGACGAGCTGCGGCTGGTATTCACCGGCGGCGACCCAGATGTCGACGTTGCCGAGCTGCTGGTCCTCGATCGCCTCAAGCGCATCCCAGAGATCTGGGTATGCGTCCTCCCAGCTGTCGCCTCGTTGATGCCGTACACCTTCGACTGGCCGGGCGACGAGGCTGGATCGAGCTCGACGATCTCATAGCCGCCCTCGGGCGCTGGGATCAGGATGTAACCGCGGGTCTTCTGCCCAGATCCGTTCACCAGAATCCAACCGTTGTTGTTGATGCGATGGGCGTGGCTCGTCGTCGCCCACCACGGCTTCGGCAGAGTCTGAATGCCCCCTTCCTTGGTCCAGAGACATGCCTGCTCGTTGAACCCGATCAGATACGCCCCGACTGCGACACCAGCGTCGTTCATGTCGTCGAGGAAGATCTGGAGCCCGTTCGGCGGCGGCGGCAGGATCGTGGTGATTGCGTAGCCGCAGGGGAGTTCGAAGCCGCCATCCCCGCGATCGCCACCCGGTGAGGCGAGCACGGGCGAATCGCCAATGAGGGGGGCGAGCAGAGCGAGCAGCGCGCCAGGCCGGGGACCTGATGCGGCACCACGCCGGGCGAAACGTACAGCGAGCACGAACACGCCCCTGCCCGCCTCACCGCGACGGAACGGTGGGCGCGAGGTTGTGCGAACGCAGAGGTTCGATCCGGTTCACTCGGTCATGGCAGGCTCCGGGCGCGATGAGAGGCTTCGACCGCGACGATGCCACTCTGCTGGCCGACGTGAGCCAGACAACGGGAGCGATGCGAAAGCCAATGGAAAGTCTGCACGTGCGCGGAGGGTGGCTAACGCCGACCGGGGCGCGTCGGCGGCTTCGCCGACCGGGCGCACTGGCTGCGCCGCTGCTACTGAAGTGTGCCGCGTGCGCGGCACTCCTCATCAAGCGGAGGCGAAGCCGACGCCCAGCCAGTCGGCGAAGCCGACCCACTCACGCCTCGTCGTGCCACGAATTGCTCGGCAGGTCGTAGATCAAAGACTGGGCGGCGGGGGTGTCTTCGTCGGCGTTGGTCGAGATGCCCACGTCGACGAAGGTCGAGAAGGCGTCGCTCTCGATGGGCCGCACCAGCAGCGAACCGCTCACGGAGAGAAGCCGCTCGATCTGGGCGGGATCGGGCATGCCGACACCACCGACCTCCTGGTCGAGGAGAGCGCCCAGATACTGCCGCATGTTCTCGCCGACCATGACGTCGGCGATGCGGTGCTCGGTGGTCTCGAGAGAGACCGACTTGTCGTTCAGAACGCGGAGGCAGGCGACCGCACGGAAGTCACCCTCCCACGCCCGGCGATTCGATTCGACGGCGCGACGGACCGCGGCGGCGTCGGCGGGCTCGATGGTCCCCATGGACCCCATGGACCCCATGATCCCCATGATCCCCATGATCCGGACCACGGACAGGCTCGCGAGCAGTCCGACCGAAGCCAGTCGGGCAAGCTGAGCGTCGCTGACGATGACACAGTGGTCGTCGACCGCTTCGACCGCGCCGTTGCCGAGCTCTTCCGAGCAGTAGGCCGCGAGGTGCGCCGGAGTGGTGCGACCGCCGCCCAAGCCGGAGGAGGATCCAAAGGAAGCGCCGAAGAGCACGTTCGCGCCGACCTCGGCGACGTAGGTGAGCGCAACATCGCTGGTCCATGCCGACACGGCGTCGACCAGACGCATCGGAGTGAGCGCGAGCGTCCAGAACTCGCCCGGATGATCCGTGCCTGAATAGCCACCATGCGACGACTCGTGCTTCTCGAACTTCGCCCGCATCGGCTCGAAAGTCCGGGCGGCGTCGGCGACTGCACTGCGAGTGAAGGCGTTGTCGATGTGGCGTGCCATGGGATCTCTTCTCCACTGTTCCGTACAGGCGTGGGCCACCGAGGTTCGGGGCCGGAAGAGCTTCTTGATACAGACCCTTTCGTTGCGAAGCCCATCTCGGTTGTTGCAACTTCCGGACCAACTCAACTTCTCTTTCCTGGATTGGCCGGATCGGCCTGCTCCGGGAGCGCGGCAGCGATCCGCTCGCGACCCGTTCCCGAGCCGAGGGCATGCGGGACCCACTTCTCTCCAAGGTGAAACGGAGAACTGTCCCATTGATTCACCGAACTTCGACTCAATGCCGGAATTCACACGCTCTGAACCAGCGGGAGGCCGCATCCGCCTGCGATCGCCTCTCCGAGCCGCGCCGCCAGCCCTCAGGGATATGCTCGCCACTCCCACGGTCGGATCTCCGAGGCCATCCCGGCCGACCGTCGGAATAACGCAGGACTCGATGCCCTTTCGCGATCTCCCACTCGCCGCTGTTCTCTGCCGCAATCTCGATCGACTTGGCTATCTCGAACCCACGGCGATTCAGGCTCAACTCATCGCTCCGGCGCTCGAGGGCCGCGACGTGCTGGGCATCGCCCGCACCGGCAGCGGGAAGACGGCGGCCTTCGTCCTTCCCGTGGCCGAATCGATTCTGCGGCTGGGAGTGACGGGTCGGAACAAGCGAGCGGCGCACACCCGCACACCCCGAGCGGTCGTGCTCTGTCCGACGCGCGAGCTCGCCCTCCAGGTCGCGGAGGAAGCCACGCAACTCCTCAGCGGTTCGCAGGTCGTCGTCTTCTGCGTGCATGGAAAGGTCTCGCTCGGTCCGCAGCAGCGCGCTCTGGCCGAAGGGGTCGACCTTCTCGTGGCCACACCCGGCCGCTGCCGCGAGCTCCTCGAGTCGAGCGCCCTCGACCTCAGTCGGGTGCGTCACGTGGTGCTCGACGAAGCCGACCGGATGCTGGACCTCGGATTCGAACCGCAGGTGCGAGCGATCATCGACGCCACGCCGTCAGATCGGCAGTCGCTGCTTCTCAGCGCGACCATGCCCGAAGCAGTTGCGCGGCTTGCCGAAGACTTTCTTCGTCACCCCATTCGCATCGACGCCGACCCGGCCAACGTCGCCGTCGCCCACGTCGAACAGCGGCTGGTCACCATCGACGACGCCCTCAAGGTGCCGCTGCTCCTGGCGCTCCTCGCCGGCGCGCTCCCTCCTGCAGCCGCCGCGACCGAAGTTGGGCCCGACGATCAGGCGGAACCCGTCCCGCCTCCCGAGCGCCAAGGTGTTCTCGTCTTCTGCCGCACGCGGCGCCGGGCCCACTGGGTGGGAACGGCGCTCCTGCGCCACGGCATCAAGGTCGGCTATCTCCACGGGGATCGCTCGCACGCCCAGCGGCAGCGGGCCCTCGCGGCCTTCAGCGCCAGCAAGCTCCGCGTGCTCGTCGCCACCGATGTCGCCGCCCGCGGACTGCATGTTCCCGCGGTGCAGACGGTCATCAACTACGACATCGCCATCGCCCCCGAGGAGCACATCCATCGCGTGGGCCGCGCCGCCCACGGTCTCGAGGGTCGCGGAGGAAGCGGTCAGGCGATCACCATGCTGGCCGATGAGGATCGCGGCCACTGGGGCGACATCACCAAGCTCACCGGACGACTCATTCATCCGGAGCGCTCGCCGGCGCTGGGCGCCTTCCTCGAGGGCGCCCCCGCTCGGGCCCGGGCCACCGAATCGCGGGGCCAGGGCCGAGACGACACCGCTTCCGAAGGCGGCGGCGCCACCGCCGAACTCGCCCGCGAGCGGACCAGCGAGCGCGGCGAGCGATCCGCCCCGGCCCGAGATTCAAAGCGCACGACCTCTCGCAACGCGTCCCCTGGGCGCGCTGGCGAGGAGACCCCGATCTTCAAGCGTCGCGGCGACGGCAAGGACCCCGCCCGAGCCAACAAACCCCGTCGCGACAAGAGCCCCTTCGGCGGCCGCGACCACAAGGCCAAGAGCCGCCCGATCAAGAAGGGGGAGAAGCCGGGCGGAGGAGTCAAGCCAGGGACGCGGGCGAAGCCGAGTGGGTGAAGAGGAATGAGGAATGAGGAGCCGGTGAACCAACTGTGCGTCATGTGCCTGCCCTCGCCATGCGCGGGCAGGCAACGCACTCGTCCGAAATCGGACGGCTCCTCATTCCTGATCCCTCTCCCGCTCGCGGAGCGCGCGGGAGCTCACCCTTCCTCCAAACTCCCCACCAGTCCCAGCGAGACCTGGAAGGCCAACTGCTCGAGGGCGACGGAGAAGTCGACGCTGACGACGCTCACCTTGTCGTGCACGTCGAGTCGTTTGGGGGCGAAGTTGAGGATGCCGAGCACGCCCGCGGCGATGAGCTGGTCCGCGACCTGCTGGGCGTGGGCCGCCGGGACGGCAACGACACCGATCTTGATGTCCCGCTCCTTGACGAGGCCGGCGAGATCCTTCATCGAGTGCACGTGGTGCCCGGCAATGTCCTGATCGACGATTGTCGGATCGCTGTCGAAGACCGCGGCGATGTCGAAGCCCTTGCGGCGGAATCGTCCGTAGGACATGAGGGCCCGGCCGATGTTTCCCACGCCGACCAGAGCGGCGTTCCACTGCCGGTCGGTGCCGAGGATGTTCCGCAGCTCGGCGATCAGCTCGGTGGTCTGGTACCCGACGCCGGGATGCCCGAAGTTGCCGAAGCAGGCCAGGTCCTTGCGGACCTGGGCGTCGGTGAGCCCGAGCGCCTGCCCGAGCTGCTTGGAACTGATGGTCTTGTGGCCCAGCTCGCTTCGCGTTTCGATCTCGCGCAGATAGAGGCTCAGGCGCTTGACCGTGGGGCGGGGGATCTTCGGACGCGGGGGCACGCGGCGAAAGGGTACTCGGCTCGCGTGGCGGTTGGAGACCCAAAGGAGTCAAGGTTCTGTTGGCGACGGCCGGACCACTACCATCGGCCCTCATGCACTTCCGCGACATCGTCGCCCGCGACGGACGCACGGTGAGTTTCGAGTTCTTCCCTCCCAAGAGCGAGAGCGGCTGGGAGATCCTCTTCGCCTCGATCAAGGAACTCGCGCCGCTGGCCCCGTCGTTCGTCTCGGTGACCTACGGCGCCGGTGGTTCGACGCGCGACCGCACCCACGATCTGGTCGAGCGCCTCAAGCGGGAGACGCCGCTCGATCCGATTCCGCATCTCACCTGCGTCGGCCACACTCGACCCGAGGTGACCTCGATCCTCTCGCGTTACGCCGCCGCCGGCGTCTCCAACATCCTCGCCCTGCGCGGCGACCTGCCCAACGGGACGACGCTCGCCGATCGGGCGTGCGACGAGTTCCGCCGAGCCGCAGAGCTGGTGACCTTCATCCGCGAGTTCGACCGGGAGACCCATGCGCCGACGGCTTCGGCCGGCGGCTCGACTGCGTCTCCCTCATCCGCCCACCGCGGTTTCGGCATCGGCGTGGCCGGATTCCCCGAAGGCCACATCGAAACACCCAACCAGCTTCGACAGATGGAGCACCTCAAGGCCAAGGTCGACGCCGGCGCGGACTGGGTCTGCACCCAGCTCTTCTTCGACAACGCGATGTTCTACGACTGGCGCGAGCGCTGTCGCCTGGCGGGAATCAAGGTCCCGCTGATTGCGGGAATCATGCCCATCACCAGCATCGCCGGTCTTCACCGAATGGCTGATCTCGCCGCGGGAACGCGCTTCCCCGCGGCGCTCCTGCGAGCCATCAACCGCGCCGGCGACGACCCCGAGGCCGTCGCCCGCGTCGGTACCCACTGGGCCACCGAACAGTGCCGCGACCTCCTCGACAACGGCGTCGAAGGGCTCCACTTCTACACCCTCAACCGCTCCGACGTGACCACCCGCATCTACCAGACGCTGGGCGCCAGCACATCGGAGGCGTTGAGGAGGTGAGGGGGGCAGGAGCAGGGGCAGGGAGCAGGGAGCAGCAAGGATCGCAATGGGTTGCACATTCGGGTGTGGGCGCAGGGATCGCCGCAGAGCGCTTCGGTACGCCGCGCCGACACCACAATGTGCAACCCATTGCGATCCTTGCTGCTCCCTGCCCCTGCCCCCTGCCCCCTGCCGTCACTCATCCAACCAAATCCGCTTCAGCAACTGCCGCAGCGTGTCTTCCGCTTCGCCGCCGACGATTGCGTCAAGGCCTTCGCGGATCATCTGGGTGTCCTTCGACTGGAAACCGAGGTATGCAAGCGACAGGCCGTAGGTGGCGCGGTCGGTCGAGTTGGTTTCCATGAGCTTGCGGATCATCTCCGTCGCTGCCTTGACTCGCTCCGGCGGTGGCAGGAGCTCGGGGGCGTAGCGGGTGTCGATCATCTCGGGCATCGACGCGAAGAAGCGCCGCAGATTGATCGCCGCCGAGAGATAGAGCCCCGCGGCGAGCTGGGTGTGCACCAGTCCCGCCGTCGCCATCGGCTGGCCCGGCAGAATTCGAAGGGCCCGATCGAACGACTGCTCGGCGAAGAAGTAGTCGCCGCCCTTGAACTGCTCCTGGCCGCGGCTGATGAGCTCGCCGATCCGCGACTTCTCGTCCGAGGAGAGAGCCTCGACGGTTCGACCGTGTCGAAGGGCCCGCGCGAGTTCGTCGAGCGTGGGTGCCGCGTTGGGCTCGACCTTGGGTTCCTCGGCCGCGGGCGGGACCTCGCCTGCCGGCGCGTCGGGGGGCAGCTCGTTGGGGAACTCGGGCGCCAGCGCCCCGGGAAGCGGCTCGAGCCGCTTGCCATCGGGGCCAAGCGGAGTGTTGGCCTCAGGAGGCGCCACCCCGTCCGTCCCCGAGCCAATCGGCGGCTGAAGACCTCCGAGCGAGAGCTCGGCGCGGAGTGCCTCGAGAGCCTCGCCCAGACGGGCCCGCAGGGCCGGATCGCCCTGCACCCGGATGTCGACGGTCTCGCCGAACTGCTCGAGAATTCGAGCCACGATGGCGTCGTAGTCGCGGCTGATGCTCGCGACATCCTGGCGCAGATCGAGCCGCTCCGACGGCGGAATCACGCTGTCCGTGGCGGCGGAAACGATGTTCGGTTCGGTCCCTGCAACCCGGCCGGGCGAGGCATTGAGTTCCGTGCTCGCCGCACCGGGGATGGCCATGAAGCCCGAGGCCGTCTCGATCGAACCCAGTCGCTGAAATCTACTGGTGGCCGAGAGACGACCGGCGGCCCGATCCTCGTGGATTCGTCTCCAGTCGAAGAGACCGACTTCAATCGGGCTGGTCGCATCGCTCCGAACTTCCTCGAATCGCATGCCCACCGTGGGTGACGCGAGCACCGCGAGCTCTCGTCCGCGATCGTCGGCAAGACCGCCGATCACGGCGCCGTCGGAGGAGCGTTCGAACACCCGCGAGGTCGAGCCCTGAAGGCTGGCGCGATCGATCATGGCCCGCAGATCGAGCATCTGGGCACTGGCGCCGCCGATCTCCTGCACGATGTCGATCGACGACGTGGTCGTGTCGCGGTCGAACTGGAGAAGGGCCTGGCTGCCCGCAATCGAATAGCGGTCGGAAGTCGCCCCGCCGAGGACCGCCGGCAGCGCCGAGAGCGCCGAGTTGGCGCGGAAACGGAAGTTCTCGTCGCTGCCTGCGGCACCGCGAAAGGCGCGGTCGCTGGTGTAGCCGACATTGCCGCGGAACTCCTTGCCACCGGCGACGTCCCCGGTGATCAGGGCGTTGCGGACCGCGTAGTTCTCGACCGCCCGCGGCAGGTTGCGAAGGTCGCTGCCCACCCGCAGGCTGCGATCAAGCGACTGGCCGCGCCCCAGCGAGTACTGGGCCGAAGCCGCACCGCAGAGGAGAAGCGTCGGGCCGGCGACGATCATCGCCAAGGCTCCGGCACGAAGACGGATGGAGCACGCGGATCGAGTGGTCATGGGGAGAGATTAGGGGAGGTCGCAAGGATCAGCCGGAGATCGGGCCGTATTGGCCACGCTTTCGCGGGGGGTCGGAGCCTTCTCTCGACCCTCTGGCGGTCCGTTCGCCGCGTACCCTCGCGGCACTGCCATCTCTCGTCGAGGCACGCTCCGCCACTGAGCGGCTCCGCGACAGGCTGTCCGCCCGAGGCGTCCGCCGGATCGGGGTGTTCGGCTCGGTCGCCCGGGGTACCGCTCGAAGCGACTGCGATGTCGACGTCCTTGTCGAACTGGCCGACCACTCTGATCTGTCTGACCTTGTCGCCATCAAGCTCATGCTGGAGGAGGAACTCGGCTGTCAGGTCGATGTCGTATCGGAGGGTGGCCTCACGCAGGACATTCGCGAGACTGTGCTGCGGGAAGTGCGATATGCCGCGCAGCGACGAGGCCCGCATCCGCGACATCCTCGGGGCCGGCGCACGCATCAGGCAGCACATCGGCCAACTCGACCGCGCCGCATTTGCGGGAACGACACGGGAATGCGTGCAGTCCTCGTCGGCCTGGCAGTAATCGGCGAGGCCGCCAAGGGGGTGTCGCCCGAGACTCGGGGACTATTCCCCAACGTCCCGTGGTCGGAGATGGCCGGCATGCGCGACGTGGTTGTTCATCAGTACTTCGGCATTGAAGTGAGGGCGGTCCGGAACGCAGCAACCGTCAGCGTGCCGGGCGTGCTGGGAGAGCGCTCGAAGCCGCGTTGAACGACTCGACCGTCTTCTCGCTCACCCCGGAAACAGCCGCCGCACCAGATCGAAATCCGTCGGATCGCTCGGCTTCACGAACCAGGTGGCGACCCCGTCGCACCAGTAGTGGATCTCGCCGGTGGCGCCGGTGAGGAGCGAGTAGTCGATCCCGCACTGGAGCGGACCGGCACGGCCGAAGGGGTCGAAGGCGAGATAAGGGGTCTCGACCGGGACCACAAAGATGCTGAGGAAACTGCAGTTGTCGCCGATCGCGTCGGGACGGCAGTAGAGAAGATGCCCCGCGCGGTCACCCGCACCGGGGACCCGGCTCTGTCCGCCGCAGCAGAACTGGTAGCCGGCGTCGTCGAGGTTGGGGGCGGTCACGGCGTGACCGATCAGCGCCGAAAGCGCCTCGCTGGCAGCATCGAGGTTGCGCCACGGCTGGTCCTGAGCCATGCACGTTCCCCGCGCGGCGCAGGACTCGTGCTCGCTCACCACCGTCTCGGCCACTTCCGTCACCGGAACATCGCCGCCGCCGCCATGACCGGGTCGATCGACGACCCGAGGACCGAAGATGCCAAAGAGCACCGCGCCCGCCACGAGGAGAAGCGACGCGGCCACTGCGAAGGCGTTGGCCTGACGCGTGCCCTGCCACCAACTGCGGGGCCGCAATTGATCGCCGCCCTGGCGCCGCGACACCGGCCGTCGCGACTGATCGAGGGTTGCGAGAACCGACGCCCGCAGGTCCAAGGGCGTCTCCACCTGCATCGACCTGGCAATTGCGCTGCGCATCGTCTCCCGCGCCCCCAAACGCCGCTCGACTTCGGCCGTCAGCGCGGGATCACCCGCGAGGCGGGCCTCGAACGCCGCCGTCTCAGCGGGCCCAAGCTCGCCGTCGGCGTACCGCTCGATGAGATGGAAGAGTTCGGGAGACAAGGGGGGGTGCAGAGGGAAGAGAAGGAGAAGCGGAGAGCAGGAAGCGCTCCCAGCCTACGAACCGTCGGGAAGCCTTCTTTCTTCACGAAACTCCCGCAGGTCGCCGGCAAGAGTTGCCCGAGCCCGGTGAAGGCGGCTCATCACCGTGCCGATGGGGACCTCGACGATCTCCGAAATCTCGCGGTACTTGAGCCCCTCAACCGCCCACAACAGCAGAACTTCCCGGAACTCCGGCCGCAGGCGGCCGATGGCCCCCTTGATCCGCTCGTCGACGTGCTCCCAATTCAGGCTGGCCAGATCCCACGCCGGTTGGGCCTCGTCCGGGGCCGCCCCGGGGTCGGGGTCGCGCTCGCCGGCCCCCTCCATGGCAATGGGCCGCCGGCGGGTCCGCTCGACCTCCGAGAAAAAGACGTTGTGCAGGATCCGGAAGAGCCACGCCCGCACGCCCCCGGCGCGTTCCTCGAAGCGGTCCGAGGCCCGCAGTGCCCGGAGGTAGGTCTCCTGCACCAGGTCGGTGGCGTCGGCCTCGTTGCGGGCCAACTGGAGGGCCATGCGGAAGACCGCATCCAGATGGCCCATCGCGAGTTTCTCGAATGCGCGTCGGTCCACGGGAGGGGGAATGTAGCACCGCGGTCGATCCACGCTTCGCCCCCCGTCCGGTGCGCCGAGGGCGGCAAGTACCATCTGCCCCGATGCCTGCCCAGCTGCCC
>CAYXKH010000056.1:0-4310 GCA_964465255.1 uncultured Isosphaeraceae bacterium | reverse complement strand
GGCTCGACATGGGGCTCGACATGGGGCTCGACATGGGGCTCGACATGGGGCTCGACATGGGGCTCGATGCCGGCAGCGCGGGGAGTTCCCGAGGCGACGCGCACGCGTCACGACGCCGCTTCTGGCCCGCGACCTACCACGTGGTCGGCAAGGAGATCCTCTGGTTCCACGCCGTGGTCTGGCCCGCGATGCTGATGGCCCTCGGGCTGCCGCTGCCGCAGTGCATTCATGCCCACAGCTTCTGGATCGCCGATGGTCAGAAGATGAGCAAGTCCCTCGGCAACTTCATCGACATCGAAGCGATTCAGCGCTACATCAGCACCTACGGCCTCGACGCCTGGCGCTACTACATGGTCGCCCGAGGGCCGCTCGAAGCCAACGACGCCGACTTCAGCGCCGCCCAGTTCCACGACGTCTACACCACCGATCTGGTCAACACCGTCGGCAACTGCGCCAGTCGAGTCACCGCCATGGTCGGCCGCTACTTCGACGGCGCCTTGCCGCCCGACACCGATGAAGTCATCGCCGACGTTGACTGGAAGAGTCTTTGCGGCGAGTGCGTGATGAAGTCCACAACCGCGATGGAGCGCTTCGAGCTCGCCGATGCCCTTGAGGCCGCACTCAGTCTGATCCGCCGCGTCGACGGCTTCATCAATCAGACCGAACCCTTCAAGCTCGCCAAGGACCCGGCCCGGCGAGCAACACTGGGGGCCATCCTCTACCGCTGCACCGAGACGGTGCGCATCGCCGCGCTGCTTCTCGAGTCGACCATGCCGGCGCGAATGCAGGATCTGCGCATCGCACTCGGCGACTCGACAGCCGCAGCCGACCGGAAGCCGCTCGCCGACCTCGCAGTCTGGGGTGGCTTGAAGCCGGGAACTGCAATTGCGAAGGTGGCGCTGTTTCCGAGGGTGGAGTTGGGTTCGGGTTGACGAGAGGCGGCAACGTGCTGAATCTCGCGGGTCCCAGTCACCTTGACTGGCGCTTCCGGCTTTCGTGTGGGCAGTCGAGGATTTGGGGGGTCGGTCACGTTGGCCCTACATGTTTCGGTCGCCGCCGTCCGGCAGCCCCAGAGGAGCGTTGGGGGCACGAAGGCGATGATCGCGTGGCGTCGCGCAAGTCACGGTTCGATCGACACTTGGCGGTATCCCACCTGCTTCCAGGGGTGAGCCGGGGGGCCTGGGGGGCTGGCGGCGAAGCCCCCCGTTGCTGGTCCTTCACCTGCTCAGTCCTTCGGACTGTTGGGAACTCGGACAATCGACGTCCTGATGCCGACAGGCTCCGGAGTATGAGGTGTACTGTCCTTGGCGGTGCGTGGGGGTCGTAGTCAACGACACCTCGTTCAGCCCAATTCAGACGGCATCGACCGGCTGGGACGCTTCGCTCCAGAGCTTGTCGTATGCGCCGTGCGACTACCACAAGGCCAACTGCGGTCCGCAGTCGGGACAGTGCCAGCTTTGGTTCATCGTTTCGTACCACAATTGCGCTACCTCAACGGAGCCCACCAGCCCGAAGAACTGCCCGTGAACCACGACCGCAGGACGCTGCGGTGAGGAGAATCAATGTCCTGGGTCCTCAGACTTGCCTCCTTGTCCGCCGTGCTTTGTGCGGCGACTCCACGTGAGGGCATTCGACTTTCGGCCCCAGGTCCTGTGACCGAGGAGGATGTCAGACGTCTGTGCCTCCTCGCCGGCGTGGGCCCGGATGCGAGTGATCGAGCCCGCGAGTTGCTGATTGCTCATCAACAAGCAACGTCACAGGAGTGGGGTCGTGTTCGGGCCGACCTCGATTCGCTCAGCAGCGAACTTGCGCAGATCGGCGACGCGGCCCATAGGGAGTCGGAGGTCGCCGAGGTCTGGGCTTCAGGCTTCGCGGCGCGGCGGGAGCTTGCCGCACAGATGTTCTCACTCCAAGATCGCTACTTCCAGCGATGGCTTGCCGATGAGTCGAACGTGGGGCTCTCCGAGGTTGCGCCGAAGCTACAGCATCGATGGCGCCGCTGGCAATCGACAACTCCTCGCTCGATGGTCCCCGGAGGCGACCTGCAGCTCGACATCTTCATTCTCGATACGCTTGCGCCGCCGCTCTTTGACGGGCAAGGACCTGAACTCCGCGAACTCCTCGAGCAATACGAATCTGACTGCGGTGATCTGCACCGTCGGCGCAGTGCGGCGCGCCTCGAGGCCGAGAGCGCGGCACCTGCGGTGTTCGCCCTGCAGTTCGATGCAGCCACCCCGGAGAAGCAGGCGTCGGCCGCGCTTCGCTTTCGCGAGCTTGGGCGTCCGGCAGCCGACCTTGATCGACTCCTTGCAACCCGCAACCTCGACGCACTCGAAGGCTTTGCGGCCGCCCTCGCCTCTGCGGGCGCGCCCGAATCCGCGTCGGCGCTCACCGACGCCTATCTCGCCAAAGTGTTTCCGAAGATCCATCCGGACCCGACTGACCCACGATCAATCGTGGAGGCGTGGCTCGACGAGCACTCGGGCTCGGCCAGCGAGATCGCCAACGGGCGTGCCCTGCTCCTCGCCTCGATTCAGCAGCGGGCCGAGATCTGCCAGTCGATGCGCCGCGCGCTGGTCGACTACTCGCATCGCCTCGCGGTGACCCGCTCGCTTCAGGAGGCCGATCAGCCGCGCCATGAAGAGACCATGAAGCGCCTCGCCGCCCAGCGCGTTGCGCTCACCGTTGCGCTTCGCGATGCATTGGCGCCCGACATGCCGGCCGAGGTGGTCGCGGCGATCGATCGCTTGATTCCGAAGGAGCGCGGTACGGAAACGCCCGCGCAGCCGGGTGGCGGTGCCCGAACTCGATGATCGAGTCGGGTGAGAGAGGCGGGCAGCGAATGACAAGGCACCGGAATTGCTCGGTGCCCGCCGCGGCCCGACCCGGTACAAGCTCTCCTCGTGGACCAGCAACCGCTCGAGCCGATCGAACCAGCCGGGCCCTTCAGTCGCTTCATGCGCTTTAGTCGCTTCATGCGCTTCCTCCGCCGTGTGCTCCTGATCGAGCCCGGTGAGGGTCGGTGGCTGCTGGTCTGCGGGGCGTCGTTCTTCCTGCTCCTCTCGAGCTACTACATCATCCGACCGATCCGCGATCAGATGGGAATCGCCGGCGGGGTGAAGGCCCTGCCGTGGCTGATGACCGCCACGCTGGTGACGATGATCGTCGTCAACCCGATCTTCGCGATTCTCGTCTCGCGGCTTCCGAGACGACGCTTCATACCGATCACCTATCGCTTCTTCGCAGTCAACCTGCTGGTCTTCTACGGCCTGCTCTTCCTGCCGATGACAGACGGGGCGCACCTCTGGCTGGGTCGGGCCTTCTACGTCTGGTCGAGCGTCTTCAACCTCTTCGTGATCTCGATCTTCTGGAGCACGATGGCCGATGCCCACACCCCGGCGCAATCCCGTCGGCTCTTCGGGCCAATTGGCGTGGGCGGAACGCTCGGGGCCATCGTCGGCGCCGCCTCCATCGATCTGATCGGATCAATTGGCGACCCACGTCATCTGCTGCCGGTCTCGGCGCTGCTGCTGGAGGCCGCCACGCTCTGCTTCCTGTGGATGTCGAAGCAAGGCCGGCTCGATCAGCGCCCCTCCCGCGAGCCCGGGTCGAATCCCCTCGCCGGCCTCAAGCTGCTCTGGACGTCGCGAACGATTCGGCTGATTGCGATCTACATCTTCCTCTTCACCCTGACCGGCACGGTGCTCTATCTCGAGCAGTCGCGGATCATCGAGGCCGCGGGCGTGAGTCGCGCCGAGCAGACGCGACTCTTCGCCCGGATCGACCTTGTGGTGAACGGGCTGACCCTTCTGCTGCAAGGGCTGGCGACGGGTCGGATCGTGCTCCTGATCGGCGTTCCCGCCACGCTTCTGATTCTGCCGCTGATCACCGTGGCCGGATTCGTCGGGTTGGCCACACAACCCTCCGTTGCCCTGGTGGCGATCTTCAACGCTGGGCGCCGCGCCCTTCACTATTCGATCGATCGCCCGGTGCGGGAGATGCTCTTCACCGCGCTCGGTCCCGACGAGCGCTACAAGGCCAAGAGCCTGATCGACACCTTCATCTACCGCGGCGGCGACGCCGTCGGCGCCTGGTCGGTTCCCGCGACCCAGAAGCTCGCCAACGTCTCCTCGCTCGCCGGCCTCCTCGGCCCCCTCGCCGGCAGTCCCACGATCGTCCCGATCTTCGCCGCCGCCGCATCCGCAGTCTGGCTGACGAATGCGGTGATGTTGGGAGCGCGGACGCGCAGAGCGTCGGCGAAGGGCTGAAGGTGTCGGCTCCGCCGACGACAACTGAGCCCGCACCACACC
>CAYXKH010000055.1:0-15416 GCA_964465255.1 uncultured Isosphaeraceae bacterium | reverse complement strand
AGCTCGGCCAGAGCTTCACGGGACCGCCGAGCACCAGCTCGGCCAGAGCTTCACGTGCGAAGTGAAGCCCATTCGCATTCCGTCGTGTCGGGCGCAGGAGGTATGTGACACGGAGGTCACAGAGAATCACCGAGGCTCCGCGCACGAATCACTCCGGTCTGCGGTGGGCCGCGAACGGCGGACACAGGGTCGAGCCGGAGCAATTGTCGGCAGAAAGACCCCCAAGACCCGACCACGACTGAATCGTCGAGAGCTTCCGCGGGTCCACGCGGACGACTCGTTTCCGCGTGAGCGACTCGAGGCAGGAAGTCGCTGCGAATCAAGACGTCGCCGTGATGATCGCTCGAACGCCGCCGAGCGAACCGAGTCTGGGCGGAGACTGGCTCATCGTGCCGTCTGCCGCGTGGTGCGCCTGATTCGAGAACGGCTCGCAATGCATGGAACCTGCGGGACACGCTCTTGAACGGGGAGATCTTCCACGTGGTGACGGCGGCCAAGGTGCTGATCAGGTCGCGGCGGAAGCACCGCAACACGGCGAGGCCGCACTCGGCATCGGGCTTCCGGCCGCCTGCACCGGAGACGATCGCTGCTGGTCCGATCTCGCCTGCGCTGCGGTTGGACCAGCAGCGGAGTGCAGCAATCGAGAGTCGCTCTCATAGACTCGGGGATGCGAACCGGGGAAGGGTCGGAGAAGAGCCACACGGAGACTTCCGACGGTCACCAGGGACGCATGAACGGCGGGCCTCAGCCTTCAGCATTGGTCACCGGCGCCAGCGGGTTCATCGGGCAGCATCTGGTGCGCCAGCTCCTGTTGCGCGGCCAGCGGGTTTCATGCCTTGTCCGCAGCACCTCGAACATCGCGGAGTTGCGGGCCGCCGGATGTGAGCTGCTCACAGGCGACCTCACCGCCCGGGACGTTGCCAGCGCCATCGAGGTCTCAAGGCCCCGGACCGTCTTTCATCTCGGGGGCTGCGTTCGAGCCAGGGAACCTTCCGAGTTCGGCAGAGTCAACACCGCAGGCGTGGACGCGGTCGCACGCGCGTGCTCGAGCGTGACCCCGCGGGCCGACAGGCCGGTGCTGGTGGTCGTGTCGTCTCTGGCCGCGGCGGGCCCCCTCTTTCAAGGCGTGGGAGCGCTCACCGAGGAAGATTCCCCTTCTCCGGTGTCGGCGTATGGACGGAGCAAGCTCGGCGGGGAGCACGCGGCAGCGAAGTACGCTCGAGACCTTGAGATCACCGTCGTGCGCCCGTGCGCAGTCATCGGACCCGGGGATCGAGGGATGCTGCAGATTTTCCGTCCGATCTCACGGCAGGGCATCCACGTGGTGCCAGGGCGTGGCGAAGGGCGGCTCTCCCTCCTCGGGGTTGTCGACCTGGTCGAGTGCCTGATGCGCGCAGCGGAGAAGGGAGAGCGGCTCCCCGCGGGCGGCATGGACCGGACCGGGCGCGGCATCTATTTCGCGGCCGGGGAATCGCTCTCGCATGTCGATCTTGGGGTCGCCATCGCCCGGGCTCTGGGGCGAGAGCACCCACGGACGATCCACGCACCGGAGTCCTTCATGCGATTCGCGGGCTTTCTCGGCGATGCGTACTCGAGGATGCGACGACGACCGGTGTGGCTCAGTCGCGACAAGGTGAGCGAGATCCTCGCGGGCTCGTGGGTGTGCTCGTCGGACAAGGCGCTCCAGCAGCTCGGGTGGGCGCCCGCGGCTCCGCTGGCGGACCGGCTGCGAGAGACGGCCGACTGGTATCGTGCGGCGCGCTGGCTCTGAACTCCGCTCAGAATGTGCGGTCGTACATGCGGTAGGTTTTGGCGTGCTTCGTGCCCGCGCGCTCCAGCGAGCCGCGAGAACTGCTGTTGCTTTCGAGCACCCACGAGAACTCCCAGCTCCGGAGCCCCCACGGCTTGGCGGCTTCGACGAGCCGGTCCATCAGGATCAGTCCCAGCCCCGACTGCTGGTAGCCCGGCACCATGGTCATGGCCATCGCCCGTGCGGCGTCGATCCGTGATCGCCCAAGCATCAGCCTGATGAGGCCGAAGGGGAGCAGGCGGCCGTTGAGCGTGCGGATGATCTGGTTGTAATCCAGGAGCGCCAGCACCGCGCCCACGGGTTGCCCCTTCACCATCGCGAATGCCGCGAACTCGGGGGCAATGATGTGCTTGAGGTCCCTGGCAATGCGGGTCACTTCGCCATTGCCGGCTCGGGTTCCGCCCTGGAGCGGCGTGAAGCCCCAGGTCCCGTCGAGCGAGGAGTTGTAGATGTCCAGATACGTCCTGATCTCCTCTTCGAATCGCGAAGGGTCGAAGGAACGGATGGTCAGGCCGCGTCCGTGAAGGGCGGAGTCGACCGCAGGCTTGTAGCGATCGACAAGCTTGGCGAGGAGACTCACGTCCATCTCGTAGGCATAGAGATCCTGCGATTTGACGAACCCGCACGCCTCGATCAGTTGGGCGTAGTACTGCGGGTTGTAGGTCATCAGGAAGACCGGCGGGCTGGAGAAGCCCTCCACCAGCATCCCGCAGGTGTAGTTGAGGGACGGATTGACCGGGCCGCGACAGGCGGTCATGCCCCTCGCGAGGAGCCAGGCTCTCCCGCACTCGAAGAGTGCCCGGGCGACGGCGACATCGTCGATGCATTCGAAGAATCCGAAGAAGCCGAGGCGATCGCGGTACTTTCGATTGTGGACGTGGTTCACCAGCACCGCGACCCGCCCGACCACGACGCCGCGCCGCTCGGCGAGCAATGTGATGCCTTCCGCGTGCGTGTAGAAGGGGTGGCGCCTCCCCCTCCAGTTCTTCCACCCGAGCAGCGCCCGTTCCTGCGAGATCAGCGGCGGCACCCAGTTCGGATCGCCCGCGTAGATCGACCACGGCAGACCCTGGAACCGCCGCTGGTCGGCCCACGAGGCCGTCGCCCGGACGGTGATCTCGTCGTTCACGCGACCTCTCCCTGCTCGATGACCTGTCGGCAGACGCCGGCGATGTTCTGCGCCGCGGCGTTGTTCTGCACGGGCAGGAGTCGGCGCAGCTCTTCCATGGGAACGTCCGAGTAGGTCTCCTTCCTGAGCGCCAACCCGACAAACACCGTGGATGAGTATCTGGTGATGAGCACGTCGCAGTTGGCGATCATCTCTTCGGCGCTGCCGGTGGTGAAGATCAGCGAACCCGGGGCGTGCTGCTGAACCTCCGCTGCGGCACGCGCGAAATTCTCGCTGGGATGGAACTTGAAGATCATGGGACGACCTGCGGCGATGGTCACGGCGCTGCGGATGAAGGCGACACGGTCCTCGCCGCGGAGGATCTCGCGGAGCGGCGAGGTGCACACAAGCACGTAGCCGCGATTGGGAAAGGTGTTGCTGCGGTAGCGCTCGCAGTGGTCGAAGTTCGGGATACCCGTGACGACGATCTTCTCCGCTCTTGCACCCTTGCGGATGAACAGATCGCGGTATCCATCGCTGGCGACGCAGAACCTCACATAGGCGTCACTCAGGCCGGTCGCGGCGGTCCCGGCGATCCAGCGGGGGAGCCATCGGCATCGCTTGACGAGTCGAAAGTGACGGTCCTCGGGGTCGGTGATCCCCTCCTGGACCAGGACCAGGGGGCTCCGGCGGATGCTCTTCTGGACGACCACATCGGTGCAGGTGAGCACAAGGTCGTAGAGGGTCTCCAGACCGGCCCGCCCGCGTTCGTCGATTGTGAGATGCTCGGCCCGCAGGTACTCGCGGCAGCGGGAGGTGATCCGGTTCCCGAGGATCGTGAACTCCAAGCGGTCTCTGCGCCGGAGAAACTCCAGAAGCCCATCGGCGAAATACGGCGTGAACGCCTGCTCATACTCGGTCAGGCAGCGGGCGATCTGGTGCATCTGCGTGGTCTGGTTCATCGAGCCGCAGATGAAGAGAATGCGCTTGGCCATGTTCACGCCCCCTCCTCTCCCCCCCAGCGCGTCTTGCGCGTGCCGGCGACGAATGCGGCCACGGCGAATGCCGCGATGATGCCGACGGAGCGCAGCGCGCCCGTGCCATCGGCAAAGATCATTGCCGCACGCAACGCCTCGTTGACGTAGTAGAGCGGCAGCACCTTGGCGAAAGCCTGCAGGAATCCCGGCATCATCTCCACCGGGAAGAACGTGCCCGAGAGGAACATCATGGGAAACAGGAACGCGTTGGTGACCGCCGACGCGCTTTCGGCTTCCCTGGCGAAGGGCGTGAGCAGCATCCCGATGCCGACGAACGTCACGATCTCGAGCGCCACGATGATCGGAAGCCACGCGTCCAGGCGCAGCCGCACATCGAACGCCACGTACGCGACGAGCAGGATCACCGCCGTCGAGAGTGCACCGAGAATCAACTGGTAGAGGATGCTCGAGACGAGCCAGTCGGCCTGCGTGACCGGCGTGGTGGCGAGCTTGCGAATGATTCCCTTCTGCCGCAGTTCCGCGTTCATGTTGAGCGCATTCGAGAGGCTCGACGTCATGATCGCCATCGCGATGATGCCGGGGACGAAGAACTCGATGAAGCGGTAGCGATCCGGCAGGATCGAAACCGGCGTCAGCGTGAACACCGGCGGGACGCCCGCGAGTTCCTGATTGATCCGGGCGACCACCACCTCGAGCAGCTGGATCTTCGTGTTCACCGACGTCGAGCTGGGATCAAAGATGCAGGTCAGCGGCGCCAGCACGGCAGGGGGGGTGCCCCCGTCTCCGCCGGGCGCGCCAGCGACCTGCGGGACACCGAGTTCCCCGGGGATGACCAGCAGCAGCGTGAGCTTGTGCTCCCGCGCGTACGCCGTGGCGTCGACGTCCGTGGGAACGTGGGTGATGGAGAAGGCATCGCCTTGGACCAAGCCGGCGAGCAGCCCCGCCGAGAGCGAGCTTCTGCTGTTGTCCTGCACCGGCAGATCGAAGTTCAGATGCTCGGGGCGGGTGAAGATCGTTCCGAACACGAGCACCAGGATCACCGGGAACGCGAGGGTGAAGAAGACGGTTGACCGCTCCCGGTAGAAGCTCCGGACGCGGACGGCGAGCGTGGCCGTGACGATTCGCGGGGTCATGTCGCTCGCCCGCCCGCCCCGTTGACGGTGGCCACTTCGGGCTCGCCGGTGAGCTTGAGAAACACCTCTTCAAGGTTGGGCTTGCGGACATCGATATCGCGCACACCGACGCCGGCCGCGTGGAGCTTGGCGAGGATCCGTTGGACATCCTCGGCGGAGTCGATCGGGACACAGATGGCGCCATCGGGCGCCGCCGTGGGATGGAACCCAAGCATCCGGACCACCTCGGGCGCGACCGCCCTGCGTTGCCCGTCTCCGTCGCCCCGCCCCTCCGCGTCGCTCTCCGCCGGGCCCATCCTGAGTGTGAGCCGCAGATGGTCCGCGTGCATCTCGGTGAGACTCGCCGGCGAGCCGATGGCGGCGATCCGCCCCTTGGCAATGATCGCGACCGTATCGGCGAGGATTTCGGCTTCTTCCATGTAGTGGGTGGTGAGAAAGATCGTCTTGCCGCGAGCCTTCAGGCCCTTGAGCGCCTCCCACACCTCGCGCCTCGCGTGCGGATCCAGGCCGGTGGTCGGTTCGTCGAGGAACACCACCTCTGGGTCGTTGACCAGCGCGGCGGCGATGCCGACGCGCTGCTTGAGGCCGCCGGAGAGCGTCTTGAACTGGGCGTCCGCCTTGCCCCGCAGGTCGGTCAGGTCCATGAGGGCGTTGATGTCGACGCGGGACCCGAAGACCCTGGCGTAGTAGTGGAGGGTTTCGCGGACCGTGAGCCGATCGAACGAACTGAAGCCCTGGGGAAGGACCCCGATGCGCCGGACGATCTCGGATTTGCGCTGGGCAACATCCATGCCGAGCACCAGGACTCTGCCCGAAGTCGCCGCTCGGCTGGTTTCGATCACCTCCACCGTCGTCGTCTTGCCCGCGCCGTTGGGCCCCAGGAACGCGAACAGTTCCCCTTTGGTCACCGCAAACGAAACGTCATCCACCGCCAGCAGCGTTCCGTAGCGCTTGCAGAGTCGTTCAACCACGATGGCGCTTGCGCTGCTGGACATGATCGCCTTCGCTCCGCTACAGCCGGGCCAGTTCCTCGGCGACGGCGTCCACGGCGCTCCTGATGTTCGCTTCAGTGTGGTGGGTGGTGATGAAGAAGCGCAGCCGCGTCCCACGTTCGGGATCGGCGGGGTGCAGGATCGGCTGCACGTTGATCCCGCGCTCGAACAGGGCGCGCGAGAGCAGGAGAGACTTGACCGAGCTCCCGACAATGACGGGAATGACCGGCGTGCCGCCCGCCAGACCGGTGTTCAGGCCGCGCTCCCGAGCCAATTGGAGGAACAGGCCCGACAGCTCCTGCAGGCGTGCGACCCGCTGAGGCTCCTGCCGCAGCAGCGTCAGGGCGGCCAGAGCCGCCGCCGCGTTGGGCGGGGAGAGGCCCACGCTGTAGACGAACCCCGGCGCGGTGTACTTCAGATACTCCACCAGGGCCGCCGATCCGGCGATGTACCCGCCGCAGCTCGCCAGCGACTTGGAGAGCGTTCCCATCCAGAACTCGACGCCCTCGCGGGCGATCGCGGCGTGCTCGCCGATTCCGCGCCCGGTCGCGCCCATCGTGCCCAGCGAGTGCGCTTCGTCGACCAGGAGCATCGCCCGGTGCCGGTTCTTCACCTCGACGAATCGCGCCAGATCAGGAAAGTCCCCGTCCATGCTGTACACGCCCTCGATGGCGATGAGCACGCGCCGAAACCCGCGGCGGATCCCCGCGAGCAACAGGTCCAGGGCCCCGGCGTCGTTGTGCGCGAACCCGCGGCACGTCGCCCCCGAAAGCTTGGCTCCCTGCAGGATGGAATTGTGCGCAAGCATGTCATGGACCACCAGGTCCTGCGGGCCCATGAGGTGCCCGATGGTGGTCACGTTGGTCGCGTGCCCTGATACGAACGCCACCGACGCCGGCACTCCCAGGAACTCGGCGATCCCCTGCTCGAGGTCGCGATGAATCTGCTTCTCGCCCGACACCAGGCGGCTCGCCCCTGCGCCGGTGCCGTAGCGATCAATCGCCTCCTTGGCTTCCTTCGTCACCACTGGGTCCCGGCTCATCCCCAGGTAGTCGTACACGCAGTAGTTGGTCAGTTGGCGCCCGTCGATGTGCGCCAGACCATTGGTCTCCGGCCTCGCCGAGATGTCCCCCTGGTCGACCCGGAAATACGGGTTCTGTTCCGCCACGGCCAGCACCATGCGCTCGTGCCGCTTGAGCGCGAGGTACTCGGGGAAGCACGCGACGTCGAACTGCTCCGCGAGGATCTCACCCGAGGTCGCGTCGGACACCGGGTGGACCAGCAGATGGTGGTGCACCGCGGCTGCGAGGTCTCCAAGGGTGTTCGACTGGCTGAACACGACGTCGGGCAACGTTCGGCCGAATCGCCGTTCCAGGGCGGCGACGAGTTCGACTTGCTGCAAGGAATCCAAGCCCAGCGCGGCGAGGGGCGTCTCGGGCAGAACGTCCGCAAGGCCGGCGCCGGAAATGGCCAGCGCGTGCTGGCAGACCGTCGCAAAGAGCGTGGACGGCGGCGCGAACGCCGCAAATCCCGCCGGAACCAGACCGTTGCCCGAGACGGAGCGGCGCTGCGTGGACCAACTTCTCAGAGGTTTGAGCGTGCCGGACATGAACGCCTCCCGGCTGGCGCGTCGCCGCACCTTGCCGCTCGTGGTCTTCGCAATCGTGCCCCGGCGCACGAGTACGACGCTGTCGAGCGCGATGCCGTGCTCCTCCAGCACGGAATCCCGGATGGCATCGAGAATCGGAGCGAGGTCGGTCGCCTCGGAGCCCACTCGCCCGATCTCGTGGATCAGGACCAGGCGAACCTCGCCGGCCTGTTCGGCTTGTCCGAGTGCGAACGCCACGCCGAGGCCGGCCTCGAGCGACGGGTGGCTCGCGCGGGCGGTGGCTTCGAGATCCTGAGGATGGTGATTGACGCCGCGGACGATGATGAGGTCGTCCACCCGCCCAGTGATAAAGAGCTGCCCCTCGTGAAGGAAGCCGAGATCGCCGGTTCGGAGGAAGGGGCCTTCGCCTGAGTCGGCGAGTCGCCCGTGGAACTTCGTCGCGCTGGTGAACGGTTCGCCCCAGTAGCCCTGACTCACTGAACTGCCCGAGACCCAGATCTCACCGACACGCTCTGCCGGAACAGGCGCGTCGGCATGGGCGATGACCACTCGCAGCGCTTTGACGGGCTCGCCGCATCCGACAAGCCGACGCGCCGGACGGAGGCGCGACGGGTCGGCGCCGATCTCAGGAACGGGCACTGCACAACCCCGTCCCAGCGCCTCTGCGTCGAAGGCTTTCACCACAGCGCCTGCGCCGGCTTTCGGGCCTGTGACCATGAGCGTCGCCTCGGCGAGCCCATAGCAGGGGTAAAAGGAAGCGGGCCGGAACCCGCACGGCCCAAACGCTTCGGCGAAACGCGCCAGAACGTCGGGCTGCACAGGCTCGGCGCCGACGAAGGCGAGCGACCACGAAGAGAGGTCGAGCTCGGCTCGTTGCGATGCGCTGATCCTGCGGACGCACAGGTCATAGGCGAAGTTGGGACCGCCGGAGCTCGTCGCTCGTGAGACGCTGATGGCCCTGAGCCACTGGAACGGGTCGCGGACGAACATCGACGGCGCCAGGAGGATGTTGGTGATGCCGTTGAACATCGGCACGAGCACCCCGCCGACGAGCCCCATGTCGTGGTACGCCGGAAGCCAGGACACGCCCCCGGAATCGCTCCGGATGCCGAACGCCTCGCTGATCGCCCGAGTGTTCTCGAGCAGATTCGAGTGCGTGAGCATGACCCCCTTCGGTCGGCAGGTGGAGCCGGAGGTGTACTGGATCATCGCGAGCGCATCGGGGAGAGGATCGCAATCGACCCACCGGTCCGCATCGGCCTCACCGAGCTGGTCGGTCGCGCACCAGGACACCGCCGCGGCCACTTTGCCAATGGCCTGGAATTGGGAGATGGCGTCCGCCGTACTCAGCGCGAGCGTGGCGCGACAATCGGCGGTCAACGCCAGGAATTGGCCGATCGTTCGACGGCGCGGCGGGCATGACGGGACTGCGACTCCACCGGCGTAGAGCACTCCGAAATAGGCCGCGATGAACTCGAGTCCGGGCGGGTACGCGAGCACCACGCGACCTCCAGCGAGTCCCTGGTTCTGAAGATGCACAGCGATCGCTCGCGCCCGTCGGTCAAGCTGCTCGTACGTCAGCGTTGCCTGCGGCGACTGACCGTCGGCGAGGGTTGCGAAGGCGATGGCGTCCGAGCGTTCCTTCGCATGCGCACGCAGACGGCGAATCAGACTCGCGCAGGCCTCGCTGGTGCCGCCCCGCACGCCGGCTTGGATCGGCGGGGGCGCCCCACTGTCCATGCAATGAGCGGCTCGAGTGGATGTCGGAACCGGCATGGCGCGAACCTCGTGATCCGACTGGGTCCCGCCGGCGGGCTCCTTCACGTGAAGGCATACGGACGAACCAGACTGCGCGGGGTTCGCTGCTTGTACCGGAGAGGGAGCGGATCAAACGGCTTGACTGCGACTCCTGAACAAGCCCGGGGTGTCGCTGCACGGTCTCATTCGCAGCTCTTTCCGCACGTGCCCTCGACGCCGGACCTGGGTCGCATGGTATCCCTGCCGGTGTGCCGGGCAGGCCCGGGCGCAGAACATGCCCTGTCGCGGACAGTCCCCGCCGCGGGCAACCCGCGCGATACCCATCATGTGACGCGATTCGATCAGCCGGATCTCCCGCTCGCACCTGGCACACTCCCGCGACTCGAGTCCGCCGGGCGTCAGTGTCACCGACTGCGACTGCGCAACACCGGAATCAGCACAATCGCCAAGGCCGCAACCAAAGCGCCGAACCCGAAGGTCGCCCCCGGTCCGACGCGGTCCCACAGCATGCCCGCGGTCACGCTCGCCAGCAGCGTGACCAGCCCGCTGAGCATGTAGAAAATGCCCAGCGCTGCGCCGCGGCGCTCGCTGGGCGAGTGGTCGGCGATCAGCGCCTTGCCGACTCCATCGGTCAGGGCCACCGAGACGCCGTAGAGCGCCATCAGCGGCCAGATCCCTGCGCTCCCCGTGTACACGAATCCCGCGTAGACCCCCGCGTAGATCGCCCACCCCACGCCGATCACGCGCCAGCGTCCAAGCCGGTCGCTGATGATCCCTGCCGGATAGGAGAAGCCCATGTACGTCACACTGAACAGGGCGTAGGCCAGCACCACGGCCCACGGCGAGAGGCCGACAGCGCGGGCCCGGAGCAGGAGGAACGCGTCGCTGCTGTTGGCGAGCGCGAAGACGAGCATGATCATCAGCGTGCGCCAGTACGCGAACGAAAAGCCCATCGGCCCGGTGCGGGGCGCGGCGATCGCGGCCGCGGTCGGCTCGCGCTCCGTGCTCACCTGCGTCGCGGGACTCTCGGTCGCGCCGTTGCTCGACCCAACCGACTCATCCTCGCGCAGCAGGAACGTGATCGCCCAGGAGATGAGCCCGAGCACCGCAGCGACGCCGAAGACCATGCGGAAGGCCCACGCCTCGTGCGTTGCCTCAGCCGCCCCCGCGGTAATCGGGCCGCCGTGAATGGGCGAACCGGTGAACCACCACAGGAGTCCTGCGGACGCCGAGACGCCGATCACCGCGCCCGCCGAGTCCATCGCCCGGTGGAAGCCGAAGGCCCGACCGCGCTGGTTCGCGGGAACGGCGTCGGCGATGATCGCATCGCGCGGGCTGGACCGCACCCCCTTGCCCAGGCGGTCCACCGTGCGCCCGGCCAGCACCATTGGCCAGGCGAAGGCGAACGCCAGCAGTGCTTTGCCGATCACCGGCAATCCGTACCCCCATCGCACCCACCGCACCCGCCGGCGTCGCCCCCGCACGATCCGATCGCTCGTCCACCCTGCCCACGCCGTCAGCAGCGCCACCGTCGCCGTCGCCACGCCCTCGACCCATCCCAGCGACGTGGCCGAGGCGTGCAGCACGCCGACGAGAAACAGCGGCAGCAGCGGGTAGATCATCTCGCCCGAGACATCCGCGAAGAGCGAGACCCAGCCGAGGATGATCACCGGCCGGGGAAGCCGTGCCGCATCCGGCCCCGATGGTCGAGGTGCGGGCGCGACGGCGGTGTCGGGGGGTGTGTTCATGGTTCGTCTGCACTCGGGCCTTCGGACGGGAGCGGCCGCTTCACAACGCGCCGGTCCCGCGGGTCTTGCCCGCAATTGCCGCTCCGAGCCTCACGCCGATCAGGCTCCTCGCGACGCTTCCCGTCACTCGATCGAGCGCTACGCGTCGGGTTGCTCGTCGATGCGCGGCCCGAGCAGATTCTCGGCCTCGTGTGGCAGGTCGGAGCGCCGAACCTGGTTCTTGAGATCATCGGACTCGCTTGCGAGCCCGCCTTCGGCCTTGGAGGTTGCCTCGCCCGATCCCGCGGCGACCCGCGTGCGCCCCGAAGAAGGGGGAACGAAAACCCCGGCGACCTCTTCGGGCGCCGTTTCCGCGAGGAGAGCTTCCGCCATGGGATCGGAGGCTTGCCGCAGCACCGTCACCGGAATACCCCTCGGAAACACAACCTCGCGAGCCTCATCGGGCATGGAAATCCCATGCTCCTGGTACGCCCGTTTCACAAGACGGATCACCGATGAACGCACCTTGAGCCAACTGTTCTCGCGCCCGTTGAGCCAGAAATACACCTTGAGGTTCACCGTCGCTGCGCCCAGACTGTCCGCGAGCACCCACGGCCCCGGCTCTTTGAGCACGGCGGGGTGATCGGCCAGCACGCGGTGGGCCACCTCCTGGGCACAGTCGATCGGATCGTCGTATCCGATGCCAATCGTGAAGTCCTCGCGCCGGTTCGGCGTCGCCGTGAAGTTGCGGATCGTGCTCACGTACACCGTGGAGTTGGGGAGCTGGGCGAGGTTGCCGTCCAGCGTCATCAGCACGGTCGTGCGGATGTTGAGTTGCTTCACGTAGCCCGTGACGCCGCTGATCTCGACGAGGTCGCCGGTCTGGAACGGGCGCTGAACGCTCAGGAAGATGCTTGCCAGGTAGTTCTCTGTGATCCCCCGGAAGGCGATCCCGAGCGCCAGCCCCACCAGGCCTGTTCCGCCCACCAGTGTCAGGGCCAGTTGTGTCAGCCCCGAGATGCGGAGCACGATGTAGGCGCCGAGAAGGAGAACGATCACGCCTGTGCTCAAGGCGAGCAGGTCACGCAGCAGTTTGGCACGAACACGCTCGCGGAGCAGGGCCCGAACGCTTCGGGCCGAAAACCACGCGGCCACTCCGAACAGCGCCAGGATGAGAAATCCCAACACCATGATCGGCATCGCCCGGGCGAGATCCTGCCAAAGCCCCGACAGCCCGCCAAGCGCCAGACTGAAATCCCAGACCGAGGCGGTGGCAACTTCCATCTGGTTCGCCACAGCGGCCACACCCTGGGTGTTCCGCGCAAGATCGCCAGCCCACTGCTTCAGTTCTTCGGACTTCGCCGGACCGCCTAGAAAGACAACCCCATTCTCGACTCGCACACGTGACTCGGGAAACCAGCCAGTGGCGTCGAGCACGCTCTTCAGTCGCTCGCGGATCGCCGCATCATGCGCGACGGGTTCGATTGCCAGCGTCGTGGTGCCTGCGGTCATATCCGCTGCCGCGGCCGGTGCGGGGTGGGGTGCCCGAACGTCGCCGGGACCTGGCGTGCCCTGCCCTTCAGCAACCGCGGCAAACCCCCACAGCGCCCACCCGCAACACACGGCCAGCACAACTTGACGGCGACGGCGCGAGGGTCCGGGCAGTTCCGACATAGGCAAAGGTTGCTCCTTGAGTTCCAGAGCCGCGGGGACTCCTTGCAATCACCGTAGGACGTGGCCAGAAGGTCTCCCGAGCAGGTTCGATCATTCGCCCTGCACGTGCAGCGGTTGAGGGATGAGGATGCCATCCACAACTCGCAGAAGGATCCGGGGCACACCGCGTCTCCTACTGTCCCCCTCCGCAGCGCAGCCGAAACTCGCCATGCCGCGCAGAGGGCCGGAATGTCCGGTGCGGCACTCTGCAGAGCTCGGAACCGGTGAGGAGCTCTCGAGGGGCGTGTGCATTCATGACCACACTGCTGAACATCTGGCAGTCCCTTCGATCGAGTCTCTGGTTTGTGCCCGGAGTGCTGGTGCTGGTGGCGGTGGCCCTGGCGATCGGGCTCATCGAGGCGGACACGTGGATCGACCAGCGGGTGCTCGACACCTGGCCGCGACTGTTTGGCGCTGGCGCGGGGGGATCCCGGGGGATGCTCGTGGCCGTGGCGAGCTCGATGATCACGATCGCGGGAGTGGTCTTCTCGATCACGCTGGTGGCGCTCTCGCTGGCCTCCAGCCAGTACACCTCGCGTGTCCTTCGCAACTTCATGAAGGACCGCACCACCCAGACGGTGCTGGGCGTGTTCGTCGGCATCTTTGTCTACTGCCTCGTGGTGCTGCGAACGATCCGCGAGGGGCCCGACCTGGAGTTCGTTCCGTCGTTGGCGGTGCTGGGCGGGGTCCTGCTCGCCTTCGTCGGGATCGGCTGCTTCATCTACTTCATCCACCACGTCGCCACGTCGATCCAGGCGTCGCACATCCTCGCCCGCATCGCCGCCGAGACGGTCGGACGCATCGACCATCTGTTCCCCGACGACGTGGGGCGCGAGGACGAGTACCGCTCCGGCCCAGACCCCTCGTGCGCCGATCCGCGGCGGCACTGGCACGCGGCCCCGGCCCCCCGCACCGGGTACATCCAGCGTGTCGAGGCCGAGTCGCTGCTCGCCATTGCACGCAATCAGAAGACCGTCGTCCGCATGGAGCACCACGTCGGCGACTTCATCATCAAGGGGATGCCGCTGGCCTCCATCCTCACGACGGAGGACTCCCAGCCGCCCTCCCGGGAGGCCATCAGTGACGTGAGCGCTGCCTACGCCATCAATGCCCAGCGGACGATTGACCAGGATGCGGCCTACGGCATCCGTCAGATCGTCGATGTCGCGCTCAAGGCGATCTCGCCCGGGATCAACGACACCACGACTGCGGTGATGTCCCTGGACTACCTGACCGCGATCCTGGTCAAGCTCTGCGGCCGCGGCATCGAATCGCCGTGCCGGTTCGACGAAGGTGAACTGCGGGTCATCACCCGCGGGGCCACGTTCGCGAGCATGGTGGAACTGGCCTTCGAGCAGATTCGCCAGAACGCCGGTGGCAACGTGGCTGTCCTTGCGCGGCTGGTCGAAGCGCTGCACACGCTGGAGGGGCAGACCCGGCGTCCGAATCGCCGCCGAGTTCTGCTCCATCAGGCGCAGGCGACGGAGGAGGTCATCGGGCGGTCCATTCCGGACTCCATGAGCCGCGAACCCGTCGAGGCGCGAGTGAAGCGGCTGCTCGAATCGTTCAACGCAGGCGAGGCTGCGAGGGACAGGCCCACGTGACCTGCCCCCGCACACAGGTCCACCCGCGCTGGTGGACGCTCCGTGCCGTGCTCCACCGCGGGACGATCGAGACCTCGGCCGAGGTCGTGGCCGCGGGGCTCGATGGAACTCTCCTCGTCTGCACCGACGCCCCAGCAGGTGTGCTTGGATTCATCGACATCACCGCGTGGTGCATGATCAGTCTCCATGAAGCGGCCGGACGCCTGCTCGCAACTCCCGCTCGCTCGCGGCGAGCTGGCCCCCGGTCCATTGCGTGGGGCGATCCCACCCCTCCCCGGTTGAGACATCGGTTGAGACATCGGAGGAGACATCCCCTATAGGTTGTTCGTGCCGCACGCGACTCGTCGGCCCCGTAGCGGATGACAACACCGCGACGCCAGGCCGGTTCGCCCAGATCGGGGAGTGTTCCCCGGTGACCGAATCGGTTTGGGCACGCGGCCATTTTCCGAGGCATCAATGCGCGCACTTCTCTTGATCTCTGCGGCACTGTCATTGGGCGGGTGCGCGGCCAGTTACCACGAGCCGTCTCTGCCCGAAGATCATCCGGCGAACCCGACCGCAACGAGTGCGGCGACACCAGAGCCGTCGCGCACGTTGATCGTCACCGAGCAGTCCGCCGCTCCGCCGCCAACGCCCGGCGGGGTACATCGGGGGCACGGTGCCTCTCCCAACGACGCCTCACCCCAACAGCCAGCCGTCCATGAACACCCGGCGGCAACGCCGAGCGACCCGAGCGACCCGAGCGAACCGGCCGCGCTGCATGTGTGCCCCATGCACCCCGAAGTCACGTCCGACAAGCCCGACCAGCGCTGTCCCAGGTGCGGCATGAAGCTTGTGAAGAAGGAAAGCGGGACGCAGCCATGATGCGACGCCACGTGCCTCTACTTCTATCTCTGACGACTGCGATTGTGACCGGCTGCGCCGCGATGAAGCCCGGCATGGGCTTCGATGATGCCGGGGGTGT
>CAYXKH010000054.1:9244-15655 GCA_964465255.1 uncultured Isosphaeraceae bacterium | reverse complement strand
CTCCACCCAGCTCGCTTCCACCCAGCTCGCCTCGACCCAGCCCGTCTCGACCCAGCCCGTCTCGACCCAAATACACGCACACCTCGCCGTGTCGCGTCGGCACCGGGCTCTCGGTTCGCACCAGCGTGCCGACCTTCCCCAGCAAGTCGAGGAAGGCCTGCGGCGTCGCTCCGCGCAGATCGCGCACCAGACGGTTGTATGCAAAGATCTGCAGGTGGCTGATTGGGAAGATCACCGCGAGCACACGAGTCGCTTCGGTCGGAGTGACGCCGCCGTTGGCTGCGGCCGCCTCCCGCGCCGCAGTCACGGCGGCAGCCATCCGATGGTGGCCGTCGCAGATGTAGGCGCGGTCGAGCCGCGCGAAGGCCTCGATGTACTCCTTGGGATTGGGAACGATCCAGACCGTGTGGGTGATGCCGTCGGGCGCGACGAAGTGGAACTTGGGGCGATCGTTCACGTCCCGATGGACGAGATCGGCAATGGCATCGTCGTCGCGATGGGCAAGGAAGACTGGTTCGGTGTGGGCGCTGCAGGCGAGGATGTGGTTGGCCCGCTCCCGCTCCTTGTCGACGCGAGTCCGCTCGTGCCTGGCGATCACCCCGCTCTCGTAGTCGGCGAGATCGAATGTGCCGACCACACCGATCTGCTTGAACCCCTTCCCGATCAGGCGATAAAGCAGGATGTGCGGCGCTGTCTCGCGTCGCAGGAGGTTGGCCTCGACGAGCATGTCGAGATTGGCCTTGGCCCGTGCATGGACTTCGGGAGTGTCCGAAGAAGTTCCCTTGGGCAACTCCAGTTCGGGCCGAGTGACGCGAAGGAAGGTGTAGGGACGCCCCTCTGCGTATGCCCGGGCCTCGGTGGTGCTGATGACGTCGTACGGCGGCGCCGCCACCTGCGCAGCCTTGTTGCCGATCAAGAGCAGCGATGAGAAGGGGTGGATGTGGAGCATGGGAAGCAGAGAGTCGGCAGACGTGGCGGCGAGGGAGAAGGCGCGCCAATTGATGGAGGAGCCGGATGGAGGAGCTGGGTGGAGTCCGCGGAACTACTCGTCGTCCTGGCGGAGCGCGGCGAGCACGGAGAAGTCCTCGAGAGTCGTGGTGTCGCCGCTGGTCTCGCGCCCCGCGGCGACATCCCGCAGCAGCCGTCGCATGATCTTCCCCGAGCGGGTCTTCGGCAGGGACTGGGTGAAGCGGATCATGTCGGGCCTGGCGATCGCCCCGATCTCGCGGGCCACGTGTTCGCGAAGCTCTTCGCGCAGGCGGTCGCCCTCGGCGCCGTGCGAGCCGACCTTGGGGTCGAGCGTGCAGAACGCGGCGATGCCGGTTCCCTTGATCTCGTGGGGCATGCCGACGACTGCCGCTTCGACCACCGCCGCATGGCTCACGAGGGCCGACTCGACCTCCATGGTGCCGAGACGATGGCCGCTGACGTTGATGACGTCGTCGATGCGACCCATGATCCAGAAGTAGCCGCGGTCGTCGCGGCGAGCGCCGTCGCCGGCGAGGTACATGCCGGGAACGCGCGACCAGTAGGTGTCGATGAAGCGCTGGCGATCGCCGTGAATCCCGCGCAGCATCGCCGGCCAGGGCTTGCGGATCACCAGCAGGCCGCCCTGGTTGTGCGGGAGTTCGCGACCGCTGCCGTCGACGATTGCGGCATCCACGCCGAAGGCGGGCAGCGTGCACGACCCGGGAACGGTCGGGGTGGCTCCGGGCAGCGGGGTGATCATGTGACCGCCGGTTTCGGTCTGCCACCAGGTGTCGACGATGGGGCAGCGCTCACCGCCGATCTCGCGGTGGTACCACATCCACGCCTCGGGATTGATCGGCTCGCCCACGCTTCCGAGGACGACGAGGCTCGAGAGATCGTGGCGCCGCGGATGCTCGTCGCCCCACTTCATGAAGGTCCGGATCGCCGTCGGCGCGGTGTAGAACTGGGTGACCTTGTGCCGGGCCACGATGTCCCAGAAACGATCCTCGGCCGGGAAGTTCGGGGCGCCTTCATACATCAGCGTGGGCACGCGATTGGGAAGCAGCCCGTAGACGATGTAGCTGTGTCCGGTCACCCAGCCGATGTCGGCGGTGCACCAGAAGAGCTGCTGAGGCGGTCCGCTGCGCAATCGACCACGAGACCCGCTGCGAGAACGACCACGGCTCTTCCTGGGCGGCGGCACCAGATTGAACGTGTTCCGCGCGGTGGTCGCGGTGTAGACCATGTACCCGCCGGTGGTGTGGCGGATGCCCTTGGGCTTGCCGGTCGAGCCGGAGGTGTAGAGAAGAAAGAGCAGGTCCTCGCTGTCCATCCACTCGCATGGGCAACTCGTCGAGGCGGTGAGCGTGAGGTCATGCCACCAGTGATCGCGGGCGGCGTTCCACGAGACGGTGTTGCCAGAGCGGCGGAAGACCACCACGTGCTCGATGAGCGGCGTCGAATCGCAGGCCCGATCGACATTCTCCTTGAGCGGCACGATGTGACCGCGCCGCCACGCTCCGTCGCAGGTGACGACCACCCGGCTCTTCGCATCGACCACGCGGTCGACGATCGCCTGGCTGGAGAAGCCGCCGAAGATCACCGAGTGGGCCGCGCCGATGCGAGCGCAGGCGAGCATGGCAATGGCCAGTTCCGGCACCATGCCCATGTAGAGGGTGACCACGTCGCCCTTGCGCACGCCGAGGGCCTTGAGCACGTTGGCGACGCGGCAGACTTCCTCCTGCAGCCCTCGATAGGTGATTGCGCGAATCTCGTGGCGGGAGCGCCCGCCGGAGTGCACGACCGCAGCCTCCTCGCCAACCGGCTCCCCCTCCCAGACGATTGCGAGGTCATCGCCGAAGCCCTGCAGCACCTGGCGGTCGACGCAGTTGTGGCAGATGTTGGTCTTGCCGCCGACGAACCACCTGGCGTCGGGGCAGTTCCACTCCAGAACGCGATCCCAGGGCTTGAACCAGTCGAACTGGGCTGCGACCTCGCCCCAGTACCCCTCGGGGTCCTCGATCGAACGCTTCCACGTGCGGCGATACGCGGCCATCGAGCGGACCAGCGCGCCCGAGGCCCGCTTCGAGAAGTCGGCCGGCGGCGTGAAGACGCGGTTCTCGTGAAGCACCGTCTCGATCGAGGATGAGCCCGCGTCGGGTGGGGCAGGCGAAGCGCTGACCGCGCCCGATCCCGAGAGACCTGACGTCGAGTGAGCTGAACTCGACAGGTCCGAACCGGGAGGCGCAGGCGCCGCCGGTCGCGAGGTCGCGCGGGACCGTTTCGAGGAGTTCCGAGTGGAGACGACTGGCGCCGAGGGGCGACGCTCGCGTGATCTGGCCATGAGGAGGGCCATCGTAGCGGTGGGGCGGAGGCGCTTGAAGGAGCGCCGCAGGCCCCGGGGCCCCATCGCAATCAGAGGGCCAAAGAAAGATGGATCAACCATCAACGCGACTGGAAGGACTCGAACCTTCAACCCCCGGCTTCGTAGGCCGGTGCTCTATCCAGTTGAGCTACAGTCGCCCGAAAACGCACTCGGCGTTTTGGATCGCGGAGTGTAGTGGGGGGTGCCGAGGCCGACAAGGGGAGACCCGAGTGCGGAAGGCCCGGTCGGGTGTCGGCCCCAGGCTGGCTGCGTGCGTTTGGTGGGGCACCATCTACCCTGCGACTTATGGCTCCGTATTACGCCGCCGCAATCCAGACGGACTTCCCCTGTCCGAAGCACCGCGACGAGATCCAGGCTCGAGTGGGTCGGATGTGCGCCCTGGTCGAGCAGACGATCGTGGGCTATGAGCCCTTCTTCGATGTGCGGCTTCTGGTCTTTCCGGAGTTCGCCCACGCGGCGCCGATTCATGGCACGGTGGCGGCGCTGCGCGAGACGCTCGCGGTTTCGCTCCCCAACGAACACACCGAGCGGTACGAGGCGCTCTGTCGCAAGTACGGCTGCTTCATCCAGACCGGCAGCTTTCTCGAGATCGATCCGCGGTGGCCCGAGGTCGTCTTCAACTCGACCGCGCTGATCGGGCCGAGCGGGGTGCTGAGCATCTATCGCAAGGTGAACCCGTGGATCCCCTGGGAGCTTCACGCCAGCCCCCACGATCTGCTCGAGGCCGGCTACGACCGCGAGCCGTTCCCCGTCGTCGATACCGAGATCGGTCGACTCGGCGTGGCCATCTGCTACGACTGGCTCTTCCCCGAGACCATCCGCCAGATCGCCTTCAACGGCGCTGAAGTGATCATCCGAGTCTCGGCCTACATGGACCCGTGGGGGGCCACTCCGCCGATGGACTGGTGGACGCTCTTCAACCGGGCCCGCGCGGTCGAGAACTCGGTCTACGTCGTCGCCGCGAATCAGGGCGCGTCGCTGGAGCACTACCCGCCTTTCTCGTGGCCCGGCGGAAGCATGGTGGTCGACTACGACGGCCGGATTCTCGCCCAGGCCGATCCCGGTCCGGGGGAGAAGGTCGTGGTTGCACCGATCGATCTCGCCGCTCTCCGGGCCGAGCGCACCCGACGCGTTGGTCATGACCTGCGGGGGCACCTCCGCAGCGAGATCCATCCCTATCTGAAGGGCCGCATCCTTCCGCCCGGTGGTGCGAAGGGGTTCGATGACCGATCGGTTCGAGACCGAATCGAGGCGGGCAAAGCCCATGTGCTGGGCCTTCACGAGAAACGGAGCACGTGAGACGACCGTGAGAACACTCGACAGGGACTGGTTCCGGGATGCTCGCGTGCGGCAGGCGAGGATTGTCGCGCTCCTGGCAATCGCCGTGCTGAACGGCCTCACCGGATGCTCCGAGGAAGCGCCGCCCGACGCACCGGCGGCGAGCGCGCCCGCAGCCGCGGGCGGCGAGAGGGTCGCGGCGCCGAACCCGGGTGGAGCTCTGGAATTGATCCGCGCCAATGACGCCGGGGTCGGACTCATGGGGCGATTCGAGTTCGAAGCCGCGGAGGCGAAGTTCAAGAGCGTGCGCGAGTCGGTGCCTCTGGGCGCAGATGACGCCCGTCGCGAGGTCACGGTCAACGAGGCGATTGCGATTCTCAACCAGTCCGCCGAGGGCCAGCAGGAAGAAGCGCTCGAGATCCTGGCAGGCGTGCTCGAGGACGCGCCGGAGCATCTTCGTGCCCGCTACGCGAGCGGTCTCGCGCTTCTCTTTCTCGGCCGTCCCGAAGAAGCGCAGCCGCACTTCGCCTTCGTCGCCGAGCGCGACCCGAGCGACGCCCATGCCGCGTACTACCACGGCCAGTGCCTCGATCTTGCGGGGCGCGATGCCGATGCCCTGGCCTCGTACCGCGCCGCGGCGGCGCTCGATCCCTACCTGCGGAGCGCCCTCCTCGGCGTCCAGCGATGCCTGCAGCGCCTCGACGACAAGGATGGTGCGGCTGCGGCGCTGGCGGACTTCCAGCGACTCGCCGACAACCCGCGTGCGACCTTGGCGGAGTTCAAGTACACCCGCATGGGCCGCAAGGGTGAAGTGCAGTCGCTGGGCGCGGAACCCGCGGTGATTGCCCTCCCCGAAGGGCCGCTCTTCCGTCCGTCGGCGGTGCTCGGAGTGCTGCCTCCTCTCGCGGCGGGCCAATCCGAGGGTCGATCGGCGAGCTGGGGTCCGCTGCCGCCGATGGCCACGATCACCGCCGCCGACATCAACGGCGACGGATGGACGGATCTCTTCGTCACCAACGCACTCGCCCGCGGCGAGGAGCGATTGAACGCCGTCCTCATTCGCGCGGCGCCCGCCGCCGGGACCGCGAATTCACAAGGCCCTGATCCGAGTTTCGCGGTCGATCTTGAACACCCGCTGACGACCATCACCGCCCACACCGCGCTCTGGGGCGATCTCGACAACAACGGTCACATCGACGTGGTGCTCTTGGGACACGGAGTGCTGCGGGTGCTGATGCAGTCGGCGGCGGGTGTCTGGAGCGATGCGACCTCGACGGCCCTCCCGGCACTCGACGCGTCGCCTGAATACGGCGAGGTCCTGATCTGGATGAACGGTCTCCTCGCCGACATCGACCACGACGGCGACCTCGACCTCATGGTGACGGGGATGCGCGAAGGCGGAAGCGGGGCGTACTTTGCCTTCGCCGGAATCGAGTCGGGGCGCTTTCGCCCGCTGGACATGCCTGGGGCTCGAACGTGGGGCGGACTTCCGCTTGGAATCGTCGCCGGCGACTTCGACGCGGATCGAGATCTCGACCTCTTCATTCCCCGGGCCGGGGAGCGCCATCTGCTGCTGCGCAACGACCGGCTGTGGAAGTGGCTCGAGTGGCCAGGTGCCGCGGCCCTTCTCGACCAACCGATCCTCGCGGCCACGAGCGGCGACCTCGATGGCGACGGCGTGACCGAGATCGTCTTCAGCGATACCCGGGCCCGCATCGTGTCCGCTCGCCTGGTGCCTGGCCACATCGTGCCTGGCCAGATCGTGTCTGGCCAGATCG
>CAYXKH010000054.1:0-9144 GCA_964465255.1 uncultured Isosphaeraceae bacterium | reverse complement strand
GATCGAACTGCCGCGAGCGGTGCCCGCGGAGGAATCATCCCTTCAGACGATTGCGTTCACGCCGAGAGCGGAACGCGAGAGTCCGTTTAACTCGTTTGCAATCACCGACCTGCGCGGCGATGGAACCCTGCGACCGCTCTCGCCCGAACTGCTCGCGACGGAGCTTGGCCTTGTCGACGAGCACATCGGCCACTGGGCATTTGCCACCCTCGAGCCGGGCCGGGGACCGTCATTGCTTCGCCTGGACGAGTCGGGAGCGCTCCGTCACCACGGGCCCGGCTCGGGGCGCTATCCGTTCGTCGATCTCGCCTTCCGTGGCCGACTCGATCCGGGTCAGTCGATGCGCTCGAACGCCTCGGGGATCGGCACGCTCGCGAACATTCGCGTGGGTGGTCGCTGGCTCACCCGCAGCGTGTTGCCGGTGCGGTCGAATCCCGGGCAGTCGGCGGAGCCGATTGCAGTCGGGCTCGGCGGAGCGGAGCAGCTCGACTTCATCTCGCTCGACTGGTCCGATGGCGTGTTCCAGAGCGAGGTGGCCATTCGCCCGAGTGCGCCGGGAGCAGGCGGTGGCAGCGGGGGACCGATGACCACCATCGTCGAGACCCAGCGACAGATCTCCTCGTGCCCGTTGATCTTCGCGTGGAACGGCAGGACCTTCGCATTCGTCAGCGACTGTCTCGGGGTTGGCGGTCTTGGCTATCTGGTGGCGCCGGGCGAGTACGCCCCGCCGCGCCCCTTCGAGCACTTCCTGTTGCCGGAGGGAGCCCTGGTCGAGAAGGACGACGGGCTCGAGGTTCGACTGGTCGAACCGATGGAGGAAGCCGTCTATCTCGATCAGGTGACCCTCGTCGCCTACGACCTGCCGCGTGGCTGGTCCATGACCGTCGATGAGCGCATGGAACTGGCGGCACCGCCGGTCACCGGGGCGCCGCTCTTCCATCGCAGGGCCCTCGGCCCCGTGAGCGCAACCAGCAACGGCCTCGACGTCTTCGATCGCCTGGTGATGCCCATCGGTACCCCCGATCACCGCGCCGTCGATCCGGGGCCCATCGACCCGCGGTTCATCGGGCGCCTCCGCGACATGCAGGAGATCGTCCTCGAGCTGCCGCAGCCGCTCGAGGCTCCCTCGACGGAGTCGTCGTTCCCACTTCTCGTCGCCCACGGCTGGGTGGAGTATCCCTACGGCCAGACCAATTTCGCGGCGTGGCAGGAAGGGGCGCTGTACGAGGCCCCGTCGATTGACGTGCGCGACGGCCTGGGAACGTGGAGCCCGTTTCTCGAGAAGTTCGGGTATCCCGCGGGGATGCCGCGGTCGATGAGCGTGCCGCTTTCGGGCTTGCCGCTGGGCACGACGGCGCTCCGCATCCGCAGCAATCTCGACATCCACTGGGACAACATGCTGGTCGCGGTGGCCGAGCCGGCGCCGGCCGAGCTGGTGGTCACGAGGCTTCCAGTCGACACTGCGGAGCTCGCAATCTGCGGCTATCCGCGGCGCAGCGACGGCGAGGGACGACGGCCCATCTACGACTACAACCAGCGCCTGCCGCTCGCCGACATGCGCACGCAGACCGGCTGGTACACCGCCGTGGGCGATGTGCGAGAACTCGTTCGTGAGCCGGATGAGGCCCTTGCCATCTTCGGACCCGGCGAAGAGGTGCGACTCTCCTTCGACGCCGCCGCGCTGCCGCCGCTGGCGGCTGGCTTCACCCGCCGCTACGTCCTTGAACTGCGCGGCTGGTGCAAGGACATGGACCTCTTCACTGCCGATGGGGAGACGCTCGAGCCGATCCCGGGCGAACCGACTGACGCTCGCGAGGCGATCCATCGGCGCTTCAACACCCGCTGGAACGGCGGCCGGTAAGGTTCGCACGATGCGCTGATTCCGAGCTGGAATCAGCTTCGGTGCGAGGGGGCTCCCGCTACGATCGCCCCGTCGGCCGCCCCAGGAAGTTCCCGACCCCCCGGAGTCGTTCATGTCCGTGATTTCCGCGTCGAACACGCCCACTGGCGAGTCTGGAAGCGCCCCCCGAAAGCGCTACGTTCCCGCAGTCGGCCCGAGGCTCAAACTCCTCCTCGGCCTGGTCTTCGGTCTCTTCGCGATCCTCTGCGTGAACTCCGCCTATCTGGTGGCGATCACGATCTATGAGTGGTCGACAGGCGAGACGATCCAGAACCGCTTCTACCAGTCGATGTTTGCAATTCACCTCGCGCTCGGCCTGGCGATCGTGCTGCCGGTGGTGGCCTTCGGGCTGATCCACATGCGGAACACGAGGCACCGGCCCAACAAGCGGGCCCGAGCCGCCGGCTTCGCGACCTTCTCCGCGGCGCTGATCACGCTGGTCACCGGTCTCGTCCTGATGCGGGTCGAGATCGGCAGCCTGACTCTGGTGATCAACGACGCGACCGTCCGCTCGATCGTCTACTGGGGCCACATCGCGGCTCCGCTGGCGGCGGCGTGGCTCTTCGTGCTCCACCGACTCGCGGGACGGAAGATCAAGTGGAAGGTCGGGGCCGCCTGGGGGGGTGTCGCGGTCGCTGCGGCCCTCGTCGGGGTGGGCATGCACTCCCACGACCCGCGGAACTCGAATGTCCGCGGTCCGCAGGACGGCGAGAAGTACTACCTGCCGTCGCTGGCTCGAACGTCGACGGGGAACTTCATCCCGGCCGATCGGCTGATGATGAACTCCTACTGCCAGGAGTGTCACCCCGATGCCCACGACTCGTGGGCCAACAGCGTTCACGCCTTCAGCTCCTTCAACAACCCGCCGTACGCCTTCTCGGTGCGGGAGACGCGGCGCGTCGCCTTCGAGCACGAGGGCACGGTGCACGACGCCCGCTGGTGCGCGGGCTGTCACGACCCCGTTCCCTTCCTTTCGGGAGGATTCGAGGACAAGCGGTTCGACGATCCGCACTACGACGTCTCCACCGATCCGCTGGGCTCGGCCAGCATCTCCTGCGTGGTCTGCCACTCGATCACCCATGTCGATGGCACCATCGGCAACGCCGCGTACACGATCGAGGAGGCGGAGCACTATCCCTTCACCTTCTCCGATTCCCCGATCCTCCAGTGGATCAACCAGCAGCTCATCAAGGCCAAGCCGGACTTCCACAAGAAGACCTTCCTCAAGCCGCTCCACAAGACTCCGGAGTTCTGCGCCTCCTGCCACAAGGTGCACCTGCCGCCCGAGCTCAACGACTACAAGTGGCTCCGCGGTCAGAACAGCTACGACTCGTACCACCTGAGCGCGGTCTCCGGTCACGGCATTCTGAGCTGGTACTACCCGCCGAAGGCCGAGCACGACTGCAACGGCTGTCACATGCCGCTGATCGATTCGGAGGACTTCGCCGCGAAGCGGTATGACGACTCCGGAAGTCTCAAGATCAAGTCGCACCAGTTCCCCTCGGCCAACACCGCGCTCCCGGTGCTGGTCGATCATCCCAACAAGGAAGCGATCAACGCAGCCCACGCCAGGTTCAACGAAGGCGTGATGCGGGTCGACATCTTCGGAATCCGCGAGGGCGGCACCATCGACGGTCGGCTGCACGCCCCGCTCCGCCCCGAATTGCCGGAGCTGGTGCCCGGCAATCCGTATCTGGTCGAAGCCGTGGTGCGCACGGTGAAGATGGGCCACGAGTTCACCCAAGGCACGGCCGACAGCAACGAGATCTGGCTCGACGTCACCGTCACCAGCGGCGATCGCGTGATCGGGCGCGTCGGCGGGCGGAATGCAGATGGCGGCGTCGATCCGTGGTCGCCCTTCTTCAACGTCTACATGCTGGATCGCGCCGGCAACCGCATCGACCGACGGAACCCGCAGGACATCTTCGTGCCCCTCTACAACCGGCAGATTCCGCCAGGGGCGGGCGATGTGACTCACCTGGCGATCACGATTCCGCCGGA
Organism: uncultured Isosphaeraceae bacterium; assembly: GCA_964465255.1. Taxonomy (GTDB): domain Bacteria; phylum Planctomycetota; class Phycisphaerae; order Phycisphaerales; family SM1A02; genus CAYXKH01. The sequence continues at coordinate 5,243 of CAYXKH010000054.1, read as the reverse complement.
TGTGACCGAGCCGATTGCAATCGAGGTGAAGCTCCAGTATCGGAAGTTCGACACCATCTACATGCGGCATGTGTACGGCGCCGACTTCGAGAACACGCTGCCGATCCTGACTCTGGCGACCGATCGGATCACCCTGCCGATTGCCGGCGGCACGGGCCTCGAGGGCATGGCCGAGCAGAAGTCCCCGATCGAACCGTGGACTCGCTGGAACGACTACGGGATCGGGCTCTTCCGCAAGGGCGACTCCGGCTCGAACAAGGGTCAGCTCCGGCAGGCCGACGAGGCCTTTGCCAAGGTCGAGGAACTCGGTCGCGGCGATGGTCCGCTCAATCGCGCTCGGGTGGCCATTCGCGAAGGTCGCCTCGATGACGCGGTCGTGGCCCTGACACGCGCCGCCGCCCACGACCCGCCGGCGGCGCCCTGGTCGGTCACCTACTTCACCGGAGTGGTCAATCGCGAGAACGGCTTCCTCGACGAGGCGATTGCGGACTTCAAGAAGGTGGTCGAGAGCAACTTCGCCACCGCCCACGAGCGCGGGTTCGACTTCGGCGAGGACTATCGACTGCTGACCGAGCTGGGACAGACCCTGTACGAGCGGGCCCGGCAGGAGCGCGGCGAGGCCGGAGCCGGGCGCCGGACCGAGCTTCTGAAGGAGGCCGCGGCGTGGCTCCAGAAGGCCTTGGCGCTCGACACCGAGTTCGCCGCGGCGCACTACTCGATCTCCCAGGTCTACGAGCAGCTCGGCGGCCCCGAGGACATGGAGCAGTCCGCGAAGCATCGCGAGCTTCATGCCAAGTACCGCGTCGACGACAACGCCCGTGACGTGGCGGTCGCCGCCGCGAGACGCCGCGATCCCGCCGCGAATCACGCGGCCGAGGCGGTGGTGATCTTCGACCTCCAGCGCGACGGCGCGTTCGAACTTCCTCGACGTTCTCCGGAGATCCTCCGACGTGACCAGTGACGATCCGAAGCAGCGTGTGGCGGCGGGCTCCAGTGCACAGAGTCCGGCCGTCGAGTCGTCGGATCACGCCGGCGGCGAATGGGTGGCCGGAGATGATCGCGCCGTCGGAGCGGCCTTTCGCTGGTCGCTGGCGGCATTCCTCGGCGCTGCCGCTCTCGTCGGCGGGATCTGGTGGATCAAGCAGCGCACCCCGCCCGAGGCTCGTCGCCCGCCCGAGCCGGCGGCGGCTCCGGAGTCTCGCGTGGTCCCGCCGCCCGAGGCCCTTCCGGTGCTTCCCTTCGCCAATCGCGGCGCCGCTCTTGGCGTCGGCTTCGTGCGGACCAACGGCGCCGTCGGCGACAAGCTCCTTCCCGAGACCATGGGTGGTGGCGTCGCGTTCTTCGACTATGACGGCGACGGCTGGGACGATCTCTTCTTCGTCGATGGATCCTCATGGCCCGATGCGTCCGCGGAGAGCCGCGTGGAGAGCGCAGGATGCAGGCTCTACCGCAACGAGGCGGGGAAGGGCTTTCGCGATGTCACCGACGAGACCGGAGCGGGCCTCCTGCTCCAGGGCATGGGTGTGGCCTGCGGCGATTATGACGGAGATGGTCATGTCGATCTCTTCGTCACCGCGGTGGGCACCAATGCACTGCTGCGCAACGTGAGTGCTCCGGATGGCGGGCGACGCTTCGAGAATGCCACGGTCACCGCCAGGGTCGCCGGCGATCCCGAGGCGTGGTCCTCGGGCGCGGCGTTCGTCGATCTCGATCGCGACGGCGATCTCGATCTGGTGGTGATCAAGTACGTGAAGTGGACGCGCGAGATCGACTTCGAGGTCGACTTCCGGCTGACTGGAGTGGGTCGGGCGTACGGACCGCCGAGCAGCTTCGAGGGCACCGACTCAGTCGTCTATCGCAACGAGGGCGACGGCACCTTCACCGACGTCTCGGCGGCCAGCGGTATCCGGGTCCGCAATCCGGCCACTGGCGTGCCGGTGGGCAAGGGTCTCGCGGTCGCACCGGTCGATCTTGACGGCGACGGCTGGATCGATCTGGTCGTCGCCAACGACACCACCCAGAACTTCGCCTTTCGGAATCTCGGGGCCTCCGGCACGCCGGGAGTCTTCGAAGAGATCGGCGCCTCGACCGGGCTGGCCTTCGATCGCAACGGGGCGGCGACGGGGGCGATGGGCATCGACGCCGCCGACTTCCGAAACGACGACTGCCTGGCGATTGCCATCGGCAACTTCGCCAACGAGATGACCTCGTTCTTCGTCTCCCGCGGCAGTGCGCCGGAGCGCTTCCCCTTCAGCGACGACGCGGTCAACGAGGGGATCGGCGGACCGACCCGACTGGTCCTCTCCTTCGGACTCTTCTTCTTCGACGCCGATCTCGACGGTCGACTCGATCTTCTCCAGTGCAACGGACACATCGAGGACCAGATCGAGGTGACCCAGCCGAGCCAGCGCTACGCCCAGTCGGCGCAGCTCTTCTGGAACCGCGGGCCGGCTGCCACTCAGGGTGCGAGTGCCGCGGCCGCGGGAGCCCGCGGTTCCTACGTCGAACTGCCTCGCCAGTCGCTGGGCGATCTCTCGACGCCGATCGTCGGGCGCGGCGCGGCCTATTCCGACATCGACCACGACGGCGATCTCGACGTGGTCCTCACCCAGCCGAAGGGCCCGCCGCTGGTGCTGGTGAACGAGCAGAGCACGGAGAACCACTGGCTGCGAGTGGGCCTGCGTGATCCGGGTTCGAAGAACCAGTTCGCACTCGGCGCGACGGTGGTTCTCCGGGCCGGCGGCATCACCCAGCGCCGGACCATCACGCCGACCCGCAGCTACCTCTCCCAGTGCGAGCTCCCCGTCACCTTCGGCCTCGGCACGACCGAGGTCATCGACTCGATCGAGATCATCTGGCCGGACGGAGGCACGGAAATCGTCGCCCTCGACCGCGGAGTGGATCGAGTGGTGGAAGTGGTGAGGCAGGGCGCGGGTCGCTCGGGATGAACATGGGCGGGGGTGGCGCGTGGCTCTCCGGGAGGAGGGACACCTGCGCTGCGTGGTTACGCCCAACCTCGGCACGATCGACGCTGCGCTGGCTTCGCCAGCTTGGTCGATCGAGCCGAGCAATTCAGGGGGGCAGCTGACGAGCGCCAGCGCCGCATCGCCCTTCCAACGCCAACCGTTCCCCAGTTCCTCATTCCTCATCCTTCCGGCGTGAAAAGAACAAGACCCGCCTTTCGGCGGGTCCTGTTGAACGCGATCACTGAACATTCAACCAACCGTCCGACTCAGCTGCACTTGCCCCAGACTGAGAGCAGTTCGCCGAGGTCGGCGCCGTCGACGACACCATCGTCGTTGAGATCGGCGGCACCATCGGTGCCCCAGGCGGCGAGGAGCTCGCCGAGATCGGCGCCATCGATGGCGCCGCTGCCGTCGAGGTCGCCCGGGCAGACGACCGGGCAGAGCACGAGCTCGACCTGGAAGTTGTCGACGCCGCCTTCGGTGATCGAGTTGTTGCTCGGATCACCGATTGAGAAGCGGACCCGGACAGTGCTGGTGGGAGCCACAAAGTCGCTGATGCGGAATGTGCTCGTCTTCCAGGTCTTGGCGGTGTCGGTGACGGTGAGCGCGAGCCAGTAGGTCACGCCACCGTCATTGCTGACTTCGACCTGCATCGCATCGTTCTGGGCGCTTCCGACAGGGTCGTCGCAGAACACCCACGTGGCGAAGGAGATCAGGGCGTCCTGACCAGCCAGATCGATCGTGGGCGAGACGAGTCGGGTGGTGCCGAAGTCGACATCCCAGGCCGACGCAGGCGCGCCGGGAGGACCGTTGCCGGTGACGAAGGCGATGAGGCCTTCGCCGCTGGTGGCGTCGTCTTCGGGGGCGGCCAGTCCACCCGGGACGGCCGTGCCGTTCGGATTGACTGCAACCCAGGTACCGGACACACCCACGTTGGGATCGCTGACGATGGTCCATCCGTCGGTGGCGCCTTCAAACTCGTCGCGCACGGTGATCTCGGTTCCCGATGCCGCCAGCGTCGAGTAGGTGCCCGCCGGAGCGTTCGGCGGATCGGAGATCACGCCGCCAGGCGAGATCTGGGTCGAGACCCACCAGGTGGCGATCTGCGTGCAGGGAGTCGGCGGAAGGGTCGCCGCGTAGGTCGTCCCACCGAGCGGGGCGAGCGGATAAGTCAGGACCGGACCGTCGGCGATGCGCACATGCAGCGTCTCGGTTCCGGGGACGATCGAGGCCACACCGACGACGTTGAACTTCACCGGGAAGGTGAACTCCTCGTCGGGGGTCATGTACGCCGGAAGTCCCTCGGGGTAGGCCACCGAGAGGCCCACCGGAGGCTGATTGATCCAGACGCTGATGCCGCTGCACCGACCGATCACCAGATCGTTCCAGGTGTCGCCGTTCACATCGAAGACGGCCACATCGTGCGTTCCGACCAGCAGGTTGGCGGGGATTCCGCCGGTGCCCTGATCCTGGAGGGTGACGCTCGGGGCGTTGCCGAGATTGCGATAGAGGTGGAGGCGGCGGCTGCATCCACCGATGTCGACATCGACATCCGCGATGAGCACGTCCTTCCAGCCGTCCTTGTTGAGGTCGATGATGCGGCTGTTGTTTCCGAAGCCGTCGTCGCCGCCGGAGATGAACGAGAAGGTCTTGCTCTCGAAGTTGGCCATTCCGTCGCCACCGTTGCCGATGTTGAGCAGGAAGCGGTCGGATCCGTCGTCGCCGAGCACGAAGTCGATCTTGCCGTCGTTGTTGAGGTCGCCCGCCGACATTCCGTAGTGGGCGCCCCCGCTGGCGGTTTCGTGCTTGTTGAAGACGCCGTTCGAGGCCGGGTTGTTGTAGGTGGTCTTGAACGGACCGTTCTCGCTCTTGGCGACGTCGATGACGCCATCGCCGTTGATGTCCCCGATGAAGCCCGCGGTGCCGAAGCCCGAGGCGATCATGGTCGGAGTCATCCGCTGAGCGGTCTGGTCCGCGAAGAAACCGTTGCCGAGGTTGATCAGCAGGCGATCTCCCTGGGCGGAGTTGTAGTTGACGAGATAGATGTCAGCCCAGCCGTCGCCGGTCACATCACCGACCGCGATGCCGCACCCGTTGGGCGCCTGGGGCATCTGCGGAATCCGAGCCTGCTCGTACCGGAAGCCGGCCCAGCCACCGCCGCCGTTCGGCCCGAGATTGAGGTACACCCGCGGATGGGAGATGGTCTTGGGCAGATTCTGATTGAGCGCCGGGCAGGTGACGAAATCCAGCCAGCCGTCGTTGTTGAAGTCGCCGACG
>CAYXKH010000053.1:12268-15866 GCA_964465255.1 uncultured Isosphaeraceae bacterium | reverse complement strand
GGGGCGGACTGGGGCGGACTGGGGCGGACTGGGACGGACTGGGACGGACTGGGACGAATGGGGTTCGGCCGCGCCGCTCGGACGGGTTCAGGCGCGCTGTGCAGCCGCACAACATCGCCCCTCCGCCACACGGAGCGGGATGATACCGCTCGGCCGAGTCATGTCGCCCCCGCTCGCATTCGTGGCCACGGAATGCGACACTGGCGAGGTCCTGAAACGCGATCCCGCTGGCCGAGTGGGACGCGATCCCCCGCAGCGCAGAACCAGACGCGCCACGCCAGTTCACAAGTCCAGTTCAGAAGGCCAGCGACGCCATGAATCGACAGAACGCCGCCAATGACAATCGACCCGTCCGTCAGCGCACGATTCGCGTCGAGAATCTGACCTCGCTCCAGGCCCACATCCTGGAAGAGGAGTCGCAGCACCCCGGCGCCACCGGCGACTTCTCCTGGATCATGTCGGCCCTCTCGCTCGCGGGGAAGGCGATTGCCCACAAGGTGCGGCGTGCCCGTCTCGAGGACGTGCTCGGCGGCCACGGCGAGGAGAACGTCCACGGCGAGGACCAGCAGAAGCTCGACGTGATCGCCAACGAGATCCTCGTGCGCTGTCTGGGCGAGCGAGCCCGCGTCGCCGTCCTGGCATCGGAAGAGGACGAGATTCCGATGATCATCCGCCGGGGTGTGGACGGCGGAAAGTACTGCGTCCTCTTCGACCCTCTCGACGGCAGCAGCAATCTCGACGTGGGAGTCGGTGTGGGCACGATCTTCTCGATTCTGCGCAACGATCCCTCGTCGCCCGACGCGGTCCAGACCATCTGTCAGCCGGGGCGCGAGCAGGTCGCCGCGGGATACATCCTCTACGGCTCATCGACGGTCTTCGTGGTGACCACCGGAAACGGCGTCGACATGTTCGAGCTCGATCCGTACCTGGGTTCGTTTCTTCTGGTGAAGAAGAAGATCCGCATTCCCACGCGGAACAAGGTCTACTCGATCAACGAGGCCTACTCGGCGCAGTTCCCGCCCGGGTATCGCGCCTATCTCGAACATGCCCACCAGAACGGGTACTCCAGCCGATACATCGGTTCGATGGTCGCCGACGTCCACCGCACACTCCTCAATGGCGGCGTCTTCATGTACCCGCCGACGGCGAAGCACCCCGACGGCAAGCTGCGCATGCTCTACGAGGCGAACCCGATGAGCTGGCTCATCGAGCAGGCCGGCGGCAAGGCCTTCAGCGGCATGGACCGCACCCTCGACCTGCAGCCTCGCCATCTCCACCAGCGCACCAGCGTCCTCCTCGGCAGCGCCGAGGAAGTCGACCTGGTGCGATCCTTCTTCAAGACCCCGGAAGACGCGGGATTCTGGAAGCAGGCGGAGTAAACGGCAGGGAGCAGGACGGATGGCAGTGGGTTGCACGGTCGGATACGCCCGCTGCGTTCCGAGACGCGCGGCTTCGGAACCCCGCGTACGCATCCAGTCGTGCAACCCATTGCTGCTCCCGGCTCCCTGCAAGGCCGCGCAGCGGCCGGTCTTCCGCCCTACTGACACCCCACTTCAAGGACGTAGCCGTTGTTCCCGCCGTCGCAGGGGAAGCCGTCGAAAGCGTTGGGAGCAGCGAAGAACCAGTACGTGCCGGCCGGGAGGGCGACCGTGAAGGCCGCGGTGCCGCAGAGGCCCGAGACCGCGAACGGATTGAGCAGAGTCGCGAGGCTGCAGTTGGGGATTCCGCCCGTGTCGACGATGCCGATGACCATCGGCAGGTGGTTGGCGATCGAGAAGGTGATCTCGGTGTTGCCCGGTCCGAGGGTGATCTCGTACCAGTCGGTGTCGCGGGTGCCACCAAAGGCCCAGGCGTCGCCGCAGATGGACTCGCCGCAGGAGATGGAACCGAACTCGGGCGCTGGGACGTTGCAGCCGCCGTTGGTGTCGGTGCCGCAGGGCTCGCCTTCGGCCGTCGCACCCGGGTCGCACTGAAAGGGGCACTTGGGGGCGCCGCAGTTCGCAATAGCCGTGTTCACGCAGAGGACGTCCCACGCCGTGTCGCAGCAGAAGGCGTCGAGGGCGCAGACGAGTTCGCAGCAGGCGACATCGGTGCAGCCGGGTCCGCCTGCGGTGAAGCAGTCGTGATTCGACGGCGGGCAAAGGCCGCGCTCGAGGTACTTGATGGTGAGGATTCCAGATCCAGAGCCGGCGAATCCGCCGACGCGAATTCGATAGGGCGTGCCGGCGTTCACGCCGAGGATGATCTCCGAAGTCAGGGCGCATCCGGGGGCGTCGTCGTTGCACGCTTCGAGCAGAAGATCGGCACACGGACCGGTGTAGACCGCGAGTCTCGTATCGAAATCCGCCTCGCCACAGGTACCGATTGAGACATTGCCGCTCTGTGAGGGCACCCAGAGGAACCAGATGTCCTGCACGAACGACAGTCCGAACCCGCGTTCGCACTCGGGTGGAAGGGACGGCGGTCCGGTGGTCGCCGAGAAGGTCGAGAACGGAGTCGCTCCATCCTCGATCGCCGTGGGCTCGGAGCACTCGTCATTGTTGTTCGGAGCCTCGGGACAGACGGCCTCCGCGGCGTCCACGCACGATGAGTCCCACTGCGCGTCGCAGCAGAACGGGAAGATGCTGCAGACCAGCGTGCAGCAGCACGGATCCTCGCACGCGGGATTGCCGTGCACCGTGAAGCAGTCGCCGCTCGCGGGATTTCCGCAGACGAAGAAGGCCTCGGGAAGGCATCCCCAGTCGGCGAGAAGGACGCCGAGATCGGCGCCGTCGACGCCGCCGCTTTCATTGATGTCCTGATCGCATGGGGCGCACGGATCGAGTCCGCAGCTCCCCCAGCGGGCCAGCAGATCACCGAGATCCGCCCCGTCGACCACGCCGTCCTGATCCAGATCGGCCAGGCACGACGTCGGAATGATGCCGGCGACACCGTTGAGTTCGATCGAGTACCGACCGACCTCGCCCTTTCCCTGCCATCCGATGATCGGTTGAAAACCACCGGGCGGCAGCGGCCCCACGATCACATTGGGGTTGTTCGCGAACATCGCCCCGGCGTTGCTGAAGGGGTCGTTGCCGCTTCCGGAGATCGCCAGAAAGTAGAGCCCGGGCTGGACGACCAGCGGCGTGCCGTTGCTCGCCACCGGAAGCAGGAGCGAGAAGGGGGCGGTCACGCCGAAGGGATTGCCGGGAGGCGCATTGTCGTTGGCGACGACCGCCCGACCGCAGACATCGAAGAGAAAGAGCTGCGAGTCGTTGAGCGGCGGGCCGCACTCGGGATCCGTGGGGATGGTGAACGCCGAAAAGTCAATCGGATCGGTGATCCGAATGAGGTACATGTCCTCGAAGTCGGGCTTCAGGTCGGCGGCGGTGTCGCCCTCGAGGATGCCATCGATGCGATTGAGCGCCGGAATCGCCAAGGCCCGCTTCGCCCCGTTGGGCAGCGAGCCTGCATCACCGCGAGTCTCCTCGCAGATCGTGCTGCGCGGCGCTGCGGCAGCAGTCGGCGCAAGGCCACCCAGGCCGCCCAGGACGACCAACGGAACGACTGCACGCAGCGCCAGCCGCACGTCCAGACGCACGTCCAGACGCACGTCCAG
>CAYXKH010000053.1:4682-12168 GCA_964465255.1 uncultured Isosphaeraceae bacterium | reverse complement strand
CGCACGTCCAGACGCACGTCCAGACGCACGTCCAGCCGCGACGCGACATTCGATGCGCAACCACTTCGAAGACTGCTCTGCATTGTGACTCTCACTCGGATTCCGGAGCGGGCCTGAACGGCCGCTCGGCGAGCCATCGTCGCCGAAGCTCTCGGCGAAGTCGAGACCTTACCCGCGCTTTCGCCTCGAGCAGCCTCTCTGGCGGCTTCCCGATGAGAGGGCGCGTGAGCCAGCGATCCGTGTGCCGTTTCACGCGAAGCGCAGGCTGCGGCCAGCGGCGACCAACGGCTCCAACCCGACTGAATGACGACAGTCCGCGAGCGTGTGCTCGCGGACTGTTGTTCGTTCACTCGCGAGCTGCCGGCATGCACGAACTGCCGGTCGCGACGGGGCGGGATTCACTGCCCTCATTCCGACTCACTCGAACCGGCCGCGATCGGCGATCTTGAAGTCGTAGAGGCTGGCGATGTCGGCCGCCGACTTCGTGCCCATGCCGGTGAAGCGACGCACGATCTCGCCCGCGTCGTCGGCGGCGAGTGCGCCCAGTGTGGCGAACTTGGTCTCGAGAATGCCGCGGAGGTCGGCGGTGGTGTTGCGGGCATGACCGGCGGGGTACATCACCAGTCCGCTGTCGAAGGAAGTTCCATCGGCCATGGCGATCACCAGCGAGGTGGGGATGCCGTCCGGATAGCGGCGGTCGTACTCCTCGCCGCCGTGGCGGAAGCTGATCTTCTCCATGATCGCCCGGGTGTCGCAGTTGACAATCGCCTCCGGGCTGTAGTCCTGCGGCACGAGCATCAAGTTCTTCCACCACGCGTCGATTCCCGCGCCGGCCGAGGCGCCCCCCGCGCCGGCCGAGGCATCGACCATGCGGCCGTCACCGCGGGTTCGAAGGGCTTCGATTGCCTTCCGCAACAGCGTGCCGACGATGTAGACCATCGAGTGATCGGCCGACTGCCGCGTCTTCGGATCGCGCTTGGCGGGGTCGCCGATGATTCCAAAGGCCGGCTCGTACGCCACGATCGTGATCGACTTGATCGCCTCGGGCTTCGCCGCAATCTGCGGGTTCCTTTCGAGCAGCGTGAGCAGTCCCTGAAGGGCGCCGGCGCTCTGGTGCTCGTAGAGCCCGAGCTTGAAGTGCATGCCCATCACCGCGAAATCCTTCCCGCTGTGACTGAGGACCAGATCGAAGGGCGAGTCGCCGCTGGTCCTGACGAACTGCCGGAACATCGACTCGGGATTGCGGAAGATGTCGCGCGGGCCGAGGAAGCCGCGGATCGAGCGCTGCATGCAGAGGATCGCCGCCTCGGTCGAGATCGCCGCCGACGCCCCCTTGCTGTCGCTGAGCTGCTTGCCGGCGCGGATCGCCCGCCAGGGGATGTGGTGGGCGACGAACATGCCGATTGCCGACTCGATCTGTTCCGGCGTCGCCCCGAGCATCGCCCCGTAGGTCGCCGCGGAGGCGATGGCCCCGTGCACCACGTGGTCGATCTTGTAGGTCTTGAGCGAGAAGACTTCGGCGAGTCGACCGCGGATCTCGTCGAGGAGCACCATCCCGCGCACCGCCGCGGCGCCGTCGCCCCCGGCGAGCTGCGCTGCGGCGACGGCCACCGGGTAGAAGTCGTTGTGACCAAACTCGCCGGCGGTGTGACCCAGCGCGGGGTTGAAGCCGAAGTTGGTGCCGTTGCTGTCCCACTCGCGCACTGCGGCCGAATTCGCCACGATGGCCTTCTCGGGAGCGACCTTCACCTTCGAACCGAAGAAGGGCACGCCGCCGGTGGTCTGGTACTCGAGCGCCTCCTGGCGGAGCAGGCAGGGGGCGTTGGTGTTGAGGGCGATCGCCGAGAGACCGCAGATCACGCTGTCGGTGTGGAACAGCTCGGTGCGCTCCAGCACGCTGGCGTCGGGGCGGCCGCCACCCGGCAGGGTGCCGGCGATGAAGTCGACGGCGAACTGACCGATGCCGAGCGCCTGATTGCTGGAGCGGGGAAGCGTGACGGTGGTCGTCGCAGTCGATTGGGTCGCGGTGGTCATGACTGGTTCGGGCTGATTGGGACCGGGCGGCTCTGTGGGACCGGGCGGCTCTGGTGGATTGTGGGCGGAAAGGGGGTGGAGTGTAACTACCATCGCCACCTATGGCCTCCAAGACCACGACCAAGAAGAGCGTCCGCAGCACTGCGAAACCCGCCGCGAAGCCTGCGGTCGCCGCCGTCAAGACCGCCGCCCGAGCGAACGCCGCGGCCAAGCCGGTGAAGAGCGTCGCCAAGCCGGCGGCAGCCCCCAGGAGCGCGAAGTCGGCGCCGCGGATCACCACCGGTCGAGGCCCCGGCGCCGCCGAGATCGGCAAGGACCTGGTCACTCTCGTCAATCAGGGCAAGGCCGACGAGGCCGTCAGCCGCTGGTACGACACCACGATCCTCTCGGTCGAGGGCGACGGCCAGTCGTGGAAGGGCCTCAAGTCGCTTCAGGCGAAGAACGACTGGTGGTACGCCAATCACGAACCCCACTCGCTCATGGCCGAGGGGCCGTACGTCGGCGCCACCGGCTTCGCGGTGCGCTACTCGATGTCCTTCACGCCGCGCGGGAAGCAGCGGATCCAGATGACCGAAGTCGGCGTGTACACCGTGCGCGACGGCAAGATCGTGCGCGAAGAGTACATGTACGCGGGATGACGCCGGAGAGACTGCTTCGGAAGTCCCGCGTCAGCCGAAGGCCAGCAGCAGAATGCAGGTCACCGCGCTGTTGTTGATGGCGTGGCCGACGATTCCCGGCAGCACGCTCGAGCGCCACTCGCGGGCCATCGAGAAGCCCAGAGCCAGGGCCATCAACGCGGGAATCGCCATCCATCCCTGGGGATGGATCGCCGCGAAGATGAATCCGCCGACCAGTCCGCTGAAGAGCACGCTGACGAGCGTTCCGAGCCGCGTCGACGCATCGCGGAGAAAGCGGTAGAGCACTCCGCGGAACATGATCTCCTCGACAATCGGTGCGGCGACCGAGGCCAGCAGCACGGCGATCAGCTTCGCCGTGAAGTCGCCTGACGCCACCAGTTCGATGATGGGGTGGGCCGGGATCTCGACCGACTGGAAGGGCTCTTCCGCAGCGGGTGTTCCCATGCCGCCGCCGCCGGTGATCCACATGAGGAGCAGCATGATCATCAGCCCGACGCCGACGACTGGAAGCGACATCGCGTACGCCGCCGCTCCCGCGAGCATTTCCATGATCACCCCGCGAGGAGCGCGAAGGCCGACGGCATCGCGCACTTCGCCGAAGGGAATGCCGCGAATCGTCGGCCACGCCAGCACCACGAGGCTTGCGAACATCGCGACCATGCCGACGCCGAGCTGGGCGGCGATCGTTCCACTGGCGAAGGCCAGCTCGCCCACGATCGAGAGGCCCATGAAGACCACGAACCACGCCGCGAAGGTCTCGAGATAGACCGACGAGCGACGGGCCCCGGGACGAAACCCGAGACGCATCGCGCCGGTCGACAACAGAACGATCACGATCACCAGCCCGGCGAAACCGACCAGGCCCGAGATGGCCGCCACGGTCACCAGGGTGAGAATGCCCCAGACCAGGCGCACCGCCGGGCCGACGACCGCCTGACGTGCCGCGGGGTCACCGTCGCGCGGGGCCAGGATCAGGTCGCCGAACCAGCCGAGGCTCGATCGAAGCGCCTCGCGATCGGACTGCTCGAGGGCTGAGGGATCACCTGCTGGCGATTCCAGCAACGAGTGCAACCTGCGCTGCGTCGCCGCCTCGTCATCCGTCGGAACGTGGGAAGTCGTCTCGAGATCCACTTCGAGCCGCTGGAGTGCGGCGGCGGCGGGCTCGACGCCGCCGAGTTCAAGGACCACGGCGACGTGGCGAAGCCGCTGCCCAACCGACCCGGTCTCCATTCGCTCGGCGTTTGCGAGGAGGGTCTCGGTCTGGGAGCTCCCCGAGGCCGTGGCGATCTCGTTGGTCCCGACGAGGTACCGAGCCTCGAGCTCCAACACCCGCAGTCCGAGCTGCGGGCTGCCCTGCTCCGCCTCGGGGGGAGGGGCGGCGTTCTGCCCGATCACCGTCAGGACGAACAGCCCAAGCAGAACCAGACCAGCGAGTATGGCCAGCGGGCGGTCGAGGCGCGGGCTGGCGAAGCCGCCGCGGGGCGGAGCCCCATTGGTGGTCTGGGGGTCGACGGAGGGCTCGGGCTGGGTCGGATGCTGGGTCACGGGGCGATGCTAGCGGCTCAGGGCGAGCCCATGATCCACCCTTGACAGGCCGGCGGCTCTGGCTATTCTCACCGATTCACTTTGCGTCGACCGCCGGCGGAGTCCCGCTCCATCGAGCTCGCTCGATCGGACTCCTCCTCGAACATCGACTTCCGCCGCGACAACGCCAGAGACCGACTGCCATGCCCCGCCAGACGACATTGATGAAGAACGAGGAGATCCGCACCACCTGGCGTCACGTCGACGCCGACGGAAAGGTGCTCGGTCGTATCGCCAGCGATATCGCCATGGTGTTGATGGGCAAGCACCTCCCGACCTACACGCCGCACGTCCTTTCGGGCGAGGCTGTGGTGGTGACCAACGCCGAGAAGATCACGATGACGGGCAAGAAGCTCGATCAGAAGACTCGGCGACGCTGGAGCGGTTACCCCGGTGGCCTTCGCGTGCAGACCTACCGCACGGTGCGCGACACGCAGCCCGAGCGGCTGCTCGAGGACGCCGTCCGCCGCATGCTCCCGAAGGGACGCCTCGGCCGTCGCATGTTCGGAAACCTGCACGTCTATCGCGGCGCCGAGCACCCGCACTCGGCCCAGCAGCCGAAGCCGCTCGCCAACGCCTCCTGATCAAGTCCGTTCCGCCCGCCCCCCGCTTTTCTCGCTCGACTGCCTTTCCCGCCATGACTGACACCACGATCGCATCACCGACTCCAGCCGCCGCAATCGGACCCGACGCCCACGGCTGGTGGCGCGGCACAGGCCGTCGCAAGACCTCGGTGGCGCGGGTGCGCATTCGCCCGGGAACCGGCAAGATCATCGTGAACAAGAAGCCCTTCGACGTCTTCTTCACCGAAGAGCGCGACCAGAAGGACATCCTGAATCTTCTGGACCGCACCAATACCGGCGGCCGGCTCGACATCGATGTCAACGCCCACGGCGGCGGATACACCGGCCAGGCCGGCTCGGTGATCCTCGGCCTCGGCCGCGCCCTGATGGGATACGACCCGTCGCTCGAACCGATTCTTCGCGACAACGGCTACCTCACTCGTGACGACCGCAAGGTCGAGCGCAAGAAGTATGGTCAGTCCGGTGCGCGTCGTCGCTTCCAGTTCTCGAAGCGCTGAGTCCGTTCGATCCCGCGCTGCCTCGCGATTCGGCGACGGGAGCCACTCGCGTGCGTCTGATCATTCTGATCTTCACCCTGGCGACCTTCATGGTCGCCAGTTTCTTTGCGCTGGAGTGGTTCGTCGGCGACGGCCTGGTTGGAAGCGGGCTCGACGCTCGCGTCGGGTCCCCGGAGGCCCTGGCCCGCTTTCGCTCGCTCGGTGCCTTGGGAGCACTGCTCGTGGTCGGGGCACTCGTCGTTGACGTCCTCCTCCCGATCCCGACCACGCCGCTTCTGACGGCGCTCGGGGCCCTCTACGGAATCCTGCTCGGCGGTGCGCTTGGAGCAATCGGATCGATCGGCGCCGGCCTCACCGGGTTCGGGCTCGCTCGCTGGATCGCCCCGAGCCTGGCCCGGCGGCTCCTCGGCGACCGCGACCTGGGGCGTCTCGAACGGTTCTTTGCCGCCTATGGAGGGCTGGCCGTGGCCGTCTCCCGCTGGCTTCCGATGATCCCCGAGATCCTCGCCCTGCTTGCGGGCTTCTCGACCATGCCGGCGCGGCGCTTCGTGATTGCCCTTCTCGTCGGGTCGATCCCGATGGCCTTCGCATTCGCGGCGCTGGGGGCAGGCCTCGCCAATCGACCGATCCTGGCGACGCTGATTGCCGCGATGGTGCCGGCCGTGGCCTGGCCTGTGGTCAGGCGGCTGGGGCGGCGGGCGGAGGACGTGCAACCCCGGGCATAGCCAAGCAGGCGGCCCCTCCCGGTACACTGCCGCTTGTAGTCGGAGAGAGTGGTGCCACTACCACTCTCGATTGGTTCTCTCCGCCACGCGCTCCGGCCGCCGGTCGCCCGCGGGTTCTGTCTCCCTCGAAGGAATCACTGATGAAGGTCGTCTGCGATCGCGCCAGCTTTCTTGATGCCCTCACCATGGCCCAGAGCGTGGTGGCGACGCGCACGCCGAATCCGGCGCTCCAGTGCGTCCGTCTGACCGCCGAGGGAGGGCGACTGCACATCGCTGCGACCGATCTCGAGCTCTCGCTTCGGCTCGACGTGGCCCAGGTCGACGTCAAGCAGGAGGGCGAGACGCTGGTGCCGGCTGACAAGCTGGTGCAGATCGTCCGCGCCAGCGAGGACTCGACCATCACTCTCGACGTGTCCAAGCACGTACTTCACCTGAAGGGCGCCGACAGCCACTTCAAGGTCTTCGGTCAGGACCCCAAGAACTTCCCCGCCCTGCCCGAGCCTGGCGAGAAGTCCCTCGCCTGCGAGATCCCCGCCGGAAGCCTGCGGCGTCTGATCACTCGCACGCTCTTCGCCACCGCGGTCGAGAACAGCCGCTACGCCATCAACGGCGTGCTCTTCGATCGCCAGGGTCGCAAGCTGCGCCTGGTGGCCACCGACGGCCGGCGCCTGGCTCTGGCCCGCGGCGAGTGCAGTTCGGCGGCTGAGGGCGAGCATCGCTGCATCGTCCCGACCAAGGCCCTCAACGTCTTCGCCCGCGTGGTCGACGACCCCGAAGCGGCGGTCAAGATCTCAATCGAGAGCAACCAGATCCGCTTCACCATCCAGAGCGGCGAGGAGAGCACCATCCTCGTCAGCAATCTGGTCGAGGGCTCGTTCCCGCCGTTCGAGGATGTGATTCCCAAGGACCAGGACAAGAGGGTCACCCTCGACGCCGGCGAGTTCACCAGCGCGGTGCGCCGCGCGGCGCTCCTCACCAACGAGGAGAGCAAGGGCGTACGGATGTCCTTCGCCGACAAGAAGCTCACCCTCTCGAGCCGAGCCCCGGAGATGGGCGAGGCTGAGATCCAGGTCGACGTCGCCGACTACCACGGCGACACCATCGAGATCGGCTTCAACCCCGGCTTCCTGATCGATGCTCTCAAGGTGATCGAGGGCACCCAGGTGCTGCTCGAGATGAAGGCCCCGAACAAGCCCGGGGTGATGAAGCTCGGCAACGAGTTCACCTACGTGATCATGCCGGTGAGTCTGACGTAGCCGACCCGCCCTCGCAGAACGGCGGGTGGTGCGCGGGCGTCCCGCCCGCATCTCCACCGCCCCGAAGCGGTCAGCTCGAAACAGCACTCGTTGGGTTGACGGTCTGCCTGATCGGTGCGCGGGCGTCCCGCCCGCATCTCCACCGCCCCGAAGCGGTCAGCTCGAAAC
>CAYXKH010000053.1:0-4582 GCA_964465255.1 uncultured Isosphaeraceae bacterium | reverse complement strand
AGCACTCGTTGGGTTGACGGTCTGCCTGATCGGTGCGCGGGCCACAACGCGCGACGGCCCGGCAGATGCCGGGCCGTCGCGAAACGCGTTCGAATGACGGTTTCACTTCTCCGTCGGATGCACTCAGCGAGTCGTACCACGACCGCCGGTGCCGCTGCCGGTGCCGGTTCCGCCGGTGGTGCCGCCGGTGGTGCCGCGACCTTCGCGACCCTTGGACTCGCCACCGGTCGACTCGCGGCCCTTGCCCTCGCCCGTGGCGGCCGCCGCGTACTTCACGCTGCATCCGTAGGGACGAGTGCTGTCGGGGCTCACGGTCTCGCCAGCCTTGATCTGCTTGACGGCGTTGACCGCGTAGTTCATGACCGGCTTGCCGGCCTTGCCGTTGGCGCCGTTGGCGTCATCGTCGATGGCGCCGTCGAAGCGGAGGATGCCACGCTCGTCGATCACGAAGACGTGCGGCGTGGTGCGAGCGTTGTACATCCGGCCCACGGTGCCGTCCTGGTCGACCAGCGCCGGCGTCGTCGACTTGTTCCTGTCGAGATAGGCGTTGTTGGGCTCGGCGCCCATGTAGTTGGTGCTGTTGACGAAGAGCCACACCATGTCGCTGGCCGCAGCCTTGGACTCGGTCATGCTGGTGGTGACGATGCCGTCGGCCATCACCCGCTGGCAGACCGGGCAGTCCGGGTTGATCCACTGAAGGACGACGATCTTGCCCTTGAAGTCGGAGAGCTTGTGGGCGGTGCCCTTGCTGTCAGTCAGCGAGAACTCGGGAGCGGCCTCACCGACCTTGGCCTTGCCGGCGGCAGGCGCGGCGGGACGGCCAGCGGGACGCTCGCCCTTCGCCGGAGGAGTCGGACGGGTGGGAGCATCGGCGGTGCGACCGCCACGGCCATTGGCTGGCGGCGGGGTGTTGCCGAGGCCGTTCTGGGCGAAGGCGCTGCCGCCGAGGAGAAGGGCCGAGAGACCGACAAGCGCGAGCGAACGTGAAGACATCTTCATATGGAGACTCCGAAAAGAGAAAACCGGGCCCGTGTCCGCCGGGCCCACGCGGTACCAGACCCGCTCACCTGTTCGCACTTCGCGAAGGAGCGGGCAACAGAAGTTCGTAGGACGGTGAATCGGCGCCAAGCGAAACCACGCCGCCCGCGCGGAGCGGCTTGCCCAAGGCATTGCCGGGATTGATCTCGAGCGGGACCTCGACGCGGAAGGCGCCATTGGCAACGCTCGATCGGGCGGCGCCGTAGGTCACGCCGGGGGTGTCGAAGGGGAAGAACTCAATCGCCGCAGCGCCTGCTGCGGTGCCGGTGATCACCAGAAGCGAGCCTTCGATGATCGCGCTTCCCGCCTCGGCGATTGGCTTCGGCAATCTCGCGCGACTGCGCTCGATGGCCGACCGCTGGGCCTCGTCGAGCACCGGGCTTGCCGAGGGAACCGAGACGGTGCGTGAGGTGGTGCCGGTGAGACAGACGTCGCGGCAGACCATCCAGCGGATGTCGACGGTGAGTTCGGTCGGGACGCGTGTGGCGCTTGGGTCGATGGTGATTGGCACGAGAAGCGCGACTTCCTTCTCATAGCCGAAGGTGGTCTCGAACTCGTTGGTGAAGCGCTTGGGCGTCGGCCACTTGATCTCGCCCACGGTCACGCCCTTGGCCGCCTTGACCGAAATGTCGACCGGCGCACCGCTGTCGCCGGGGTTGCGCCAGTAGACGTGCCAGTGCGGCTCGATCCGCATGATGACGGCGAGTTCCAGGGTCCCGCCTGAGCCCGCTGGGCCACCGCTCAGACCGCCGGTGGCCGGGCTGGCCGGGCTGATCAGGCTGATCAGGCTGATCAGGGTGTCGATCTTCACCAGCGCCTCCGCCGAAGGGCGACTCAGGCCGCGCGGACCAGCCTTGCCAACGCCGCCTGTGGGAGACAACCCAGTGAGACCCATCGGGACGAGCGCCGTCTGGCCGAGGAGCGCCTGGCCGAGCAGCGCCTGCCCGCCGCCTCCGTCGACTCCCTGGGCATTGTCAAACGCCCGAGCCGGACCGCCGGTGAGGAAGATCGTCCCTGCGAGCAGCCCAAGCAGCACCCCTCCAGACCGAGGGGCTCGGCGGGGGAATGCCACGGTGGCCCGTCCGGCGCGAGCCAGGGTGGGGAGGAACTGAAGGAAATGGGTGCGCACTGACATCTCGTATATTGACCTCGGCCGGGGGGGTTCTCTTCCATGGTCCCTGAAACTCCCGCAATCACCCCGCCCGGGAGGCAGAGAATTGCCGATGCCCCTTTCCCCCGGTCTGGTCGAAGTCTGTGGCCGTTGGCGGCACGCCGCCTCGCCAGAAGCCTTTTGTTCACCCACCCCCTTCCGTCCATCGGAGTGCCTCCGTGCGTCACATTGAGCTCGCTGCTCCCCATGCTCCCCGTGCTCCCCGTGCTCCCCGTGTGGGGGCCGCGCTCGTGTTCGTGGCCCTGGTCGCCCTCCTGAGCGGGTGCAAGACCTCGACCAGCGACGCCCGGCTCAAGTGGATCGAGCCCGGCGAGGTCTCCCGAATGATGACTGAACGAAGCGGCACCTTCGGCCTGGGTCGCGCCCCCGATGGCGTCTTCGTGGATCCGCGCAGCGAGAACGCCTTCATCCTGGGCCGGATTCCGGGGGCCGTTCATGTTCCGCTTCCGCAGATCGAGGCCCTGTACCCGACGCTCCGTGACCGCACCGTCATCGTCGTCTACGACAGCGACTTCGATGACGTCGTCGCTCGCGCCGCAAGCAAGCGGCTGATCGAACTCGGGCATCGCAACGTCCGCACTCTTCGCGGCGGACTCCGAGCGTGGGAGCGCGACGGCAACACCGTCGAACGCGGCGCGGTCGCGCCGGCGCAAGCGCCTGCTGACTGATCTCTCGGGGCACGCCTGCCGATCACTCCAGCGCCGCGGCGCCGCTGACGATCTCGGTGAGCTCGGTGGTGATCTTCGCCTGACGGGCGCGGTTGTACTGGCGGTTCAAACTCTTGCCGAGCCCTCGGGCGTTGTCGGTCGCGGACTTCATCGCCACCATGCGCATGGCGTGCTCGCTGACGATTGCGTCGTTGATGGCCTGGAAGAGCGCCACCTTCACCGATCGCGGCAGGAGATCATCGAGGATCGCCTTGGCATCGGGAGTGAATTCGTAGAGGGCGTTGTCCTGCCCCTCGCCGCTCTCCTCCTTTGCGGCCGAGGCGGCGCCAGTTGCCGACGCCGCGGCGGGCGCCGCCGTGAGCGGAAGAAGCTGCATCAGTTCCGGCATCTGCCGAGCGCTGCTCAGAAACTTCATGTAGGCCACGCGCACGAGGTCGTACTCGCCGTTGACGAAGCCGTCGATGTAGCGCTGGGCGATCGCCTCGACCTCGGCAAAGGTCGGCTTTCCGCCGACGACCACGCGATTGACGACGTCGATCTTCCTGAACTTGCAGAAGGCCAGAGCCTTCTTGCCGGCCACGTCGACCCGCACCGACGCCCCGGCGTCGATGGCCGGACGCACCACACGCTCCGCAGCGCGCAGCACGTTTCCGTTGTACGCGCCGCAGAGTCCGCGGTCGGAGCTGATGATCAGCACGAGTTCGCGACGAGCCCCTTCGGACACGGTTCGAAGCAGCGGATGCTCGACCGTTCCAGCGGCCTCGCTGACCTCGGCGACGAGCGTGCGGATGCTCTCGGTATACGGCCGCGTGCCCCGGACGCGCTGCAGCGACGCCGTGAACTTCGCGGTCGCGATCATCTGCATCGTCTTGGTGATGCGGGCGATCGTCCGGACCGCCAACATGCGCTTGCGAAGGGCACGGATCTGAGCCATAGGGAGGGGAGTGTACGGAGAAGGGATTCACGCTTCAAAGGGGCAGGGGGCAGGGGATCAGGAATGAGGAATGAGGACCCGCTCGACGGATGGAGCTGGCGTTGCCTGCCTGCGCATTGCGGAGGCAGGCAACGCCTACGTCCGAGGTCGGACGGTCCCTCATTCCTCATTCCTCATTCCTCATTCCTCATTCCTCTTCCTTCCCTGCGGCTCGGCACCTTCCCCGGTCCGGCCCCCCACTACCATCGCCCCCTCATGCCCGCCGCTCTTCCTCGCGTCATCCTCTTTACCGACGGCGCCTGCATCGGGAACCCGGGTCCGGGGGGGTGGGCGTACATCCTCCGGGACCCGCTCTCCGGGCGAGATGTCGAGGGGTCCGGCGGCGAGCCGCGGACCACCAACAACCGCATGGAGCTGCTCTCGGTGATCCATGGGCTCCAATCTCTCAAGAAGCCCTGCGAGGTGGAGATCGTCTCGGACAGCCAGTACGTCGTGAAGGGCCTCGCGGAGTGGATGGATGGCTGGAAGAAGAAGGGCTGGCGGCGAGGCTCCGAGGCCCTCAAGAACGTCGAACTGTGGCAGGAACTGGACCGCCAACGGGCCATCCACACCCTCCGCCCCCGCTGGATCCGCGGCCACCAGGGCCACCCCGAGAACGAACGCTGCGACGAACTGGCCGTCGCGGCGGCAGCCAAAGCCGCCGGGCGGGCCTAGGACGGGGGGTGGATCCGACACGGAAGGACGGAAGGGGGGCAGGGAGCAGGGCAGGGA
>CAYXKH010000052.1:13849-16093 GCA_964465255.1 uncultured Isosphaeraceae bacterium | reverse complement strand
GGCCCAACGGAGCGCTCTGAATACTCGGCCCAACGGAGCGCTCGAAAGGCCACCGCTCAACCTCTCCTGCTGGTCGCGAGTTCGCGGAGCGACTCTTCGACCAGCTTCTGCTGGTCACCGCTGTTCACTTCGCGGCCGAGGATCTTGCGGGCCATCATCGCGGCGAGGTTGGCGGCTTCGGCGTGGAGTTCGGAGACGGCGCTCGACTGCGCGGCCTGGATCTCCCGCATGGCCCGCTGCTTCATCTCGCCGAGTTCGGCTTCGTTTCGCGTGCGCAGCTCGTTGGACAGGGCCTGGGCGTCGGCCCGCGCCTGGGCAATCACCTTGGCGGCTTCCTGACGGGCCTGCTGCAGACTGCGCTCGTAGTCGGCAAGCGCGGCCTTGGCCTGCTCGCGAGCCTCGTCGGCGGCGCGGAGGTCGCCGAGGATCTTGGCCTCGCGGGCGTCGAGACCGGAGGTGATCTTCGGCCAGACGATGGCGGAGAGAATCATCAGCACCACCACAAAGACGATGATCGTCTGAACGTGGGGCACCCACTCGAACTGCATGGGCTGAGCGGCATCGGCTGCGAGCATCATCATCGACATGGACATCAGGCGGTCCTTTCAGGCTGGTCGACTCCGCACTGCGGAGGACGACCTCGATTCGAGTCCGGCCCATGGCGGGGCGGTGCGAGTCCGATCAGGTGTGTTGCCGGCGGCGGACGGTCCGAGGGGCGACGTGGGCGTCGCTCACGATCCGGTCCGCCGCCAGCAGACGACGTTCCAACCCGAGCGCGGCTCTCCAATCGATCAGGCGCCGTTGGCCTGGCCCATGCCGAGGAAGCCGACGACGACTGCGAAGAGGGCGACGCCCTCGATCAGCGCGGCCGCGAGAATCATGTTGACGAAGATGCGGCCGGCCATCTCGGGCTGGCGGGCGATCGACTCCACCGCGCTGCCACCGATGCGACCGATGCCGAGACCGGCGCCGATCACGGCGAGACCTGCGGCCAGGCCGGCGCCGAGGCCGATGCCGAGGCCTGCACCCCAACCGCGAGCGGTCTTGACGGCCGTTTCGGCGGCGTCCTGGGCGAGAGCGGGCTCGGTGGCAAGAACAGTGACGCCCACGAAGGTCAGGGCGACGAGGGTGAGCAGGTTGCGCATGAGATCTGAGACTCCAGAGTCAAAAAGGGGGTTCGAGTTGCTGCCGCGGGTCGCGGCGGTTGGAACGGAACGTGAAACGAACGAAGCTGTCGGTCGCGAGCCAGTCGAAACTGGCGGTTGGTCAGTGGGCCGGAACGGGTTCGTGACCAGACCCGTGAGCATGGTCGGAAGCGTGCTCTTCGGCGTGCTCGTGCTCCTCGTCGTGATGGCTCATCAGGCTGAGAAACACGGTCGTCAGGAACATGAAGACGAAGGCCTGGAGCGTGGCCACGAAGATCTCGAGGAACATGAGGGCGATGCCGACGACGGTGGCGACAAGCCCGATGCCACCGCTGAAAAGCCAGCCGAGTCCGTTGCCCAGGGCCATGTAGGCAAAGAGCAGGACGGTGGACATCAGAGTGTGGCCGGCGAGCATGTTGGCGAAGAGTCGAATCGCCAGAGCGCTCGGCTTGATGATCATGCCGACCAGTTCGACCGGCACCATCAGAGGCGCCAGCCACCACGGGGCCCCGCCCAGCAGGTGCTTGGCCCAGCCGCCGACGCCGAGGTCGCGGAAGGCGTGAATCTGAATCGCCACGAAGGCAATCACCGCCAGAGCCGCGGTCACCGAGATGTTGCCGGTGGCGGTGCCACCGACGACCGCCCAGTGCCAGTTGCCCCACCCCCAGCCGCCCACGAGATGCTGCACAGACAGCAGCGGGAGCAGACCGAGGAGGTTGTTGAACCAGATGAAGAAGAAGGTCGTCAGCAGGAACGGGAGATACCGCCGGGCGTTCTGCTCACCGAGAATCGGCGTGATCATCTCGTCCTTGAGATAGACGATCACGGACTCGAAGAACTGCGCCAGCCGACCCCGGGAGACGAAGCGACGGTGTCCCATCGACTCCGGTCCGGTGGCAATTCCTGCAGCGGCGCGGCGGAGAACCAGGACCACCAGCACCGCGGCGACGAGCATCGTCACCATGTGCATGGTCAGGACGGCGTTGCCGTTGACGCTCTTGAAGATCTTGTCGACGACGTGGTCGGTGGGCTGCTGCGAGACGTGGGCGTGGCCATCATCGGCATGATCCGCATGATCGGCATGATCCGCATGATCCGC
>CAYXKH010000052.1:3055-13749 GCA_964465255.1 uncultured Isosphaeraceae bacterium | reverse complement strand
GGGCGTGGCCATCATCGGCATGATCCGCATGATCGGCATGATCCGCATGATCCGCGTGGTCGTCATGACCAGCGTGTGCAGCACCCTGCGGGGCGGCGGGATCATCGAATGAGAGCAGCATCACAGAGAGCACTCCGGCGAGAGGGATCATGCGACCGAGCGAAACGACCGCTCCGAGCAGCGGGCCAGCGCGTACGGCCAGGCCGTATGAGAGAAAGCCGAGAGCGGTCCGTCTCGGGTCGACCCGAGGGAACCACCCAATCCATTCGGTTCGCAGGGGCACGTCACGCCTGCGAGGGAGGAAGGACGTGCCGGGCAATCACCGCCACTTCGCACAGCACACCGGCGAAGAAAGCCGCCGCGAGCGTGAGAAGAAAGGCTGAACTTGCCACGGCCGGACCACTCGTCCCGCCGAATGAAGGGGCGGAGTATAGCAAAAAGCCAATCCCCGCCGCACCCAGCATGCGCAGCATGGAACCGGCCATCCACGCCAGTCCGGCGGTGCTCGCAGGCTTCGGCATCCACGGCACGGTGATCAGGATGCTGACCCAGGCGGCCCCGATGACGACGAGCCCAGCGACAAGTCCGGCGGGTCCGAAGTCGGGTCGCCCGACCCCCAGCCCAATCGCCCAGACCACCGCGACCACCGCCCCACTGCCAAGCGCACTTGCCGCCAGGAGCGCGACGGTCGGAAGCCGTATAAAAGGTTCGGGGGCGAGGGGCATCGCGGCAGGTTCGGGCGAGGATCGGTGGACGTCAACTCGCCAGCGAGGTCTTGGCGCCACCGAAGCGCCCAGACCGATCGATGGCTCGGCACCCGATCAGCGATTCGTCCGTTCGAGCTCACGGACGAAGATCTGCGCCCGCTCGTACGCATCGCGGCTGACACGCTCGCGGTCATCGCCCTGTCCGCTGGCCACATCTGCCGCCCACTGCGGGCCGACGCTCCTGAGCGTCTCGAACTTCTGTTTGAGGATCAGCATCGCCTCGTGTCCTCGCGACAGCGTCAACAGCCCGCGGCAGTCCCTCGCGAGCGCGCCCGACCCGCCTTCGTACTGCCTGAGACAGAAGTAGACGTCATATGCGTCTTTCGCCTTCAGTCGCTCGTTCAGAGCGAATGCCTTGAGGCAGAGATATGCAGGTACGGTCACGATCCGCGCGACGACGGTGTTCTCGACGCCCGACGGCAGAGCCCCCGTGATCGAGATGTTGATCGCGTGCTCGAAGGCAATCTCGACACCTCGGAGGCGTCCAATGCTCAACTCCTGAACGAGGGCGCGAGCACCTGACGGCGCTCCCTCCGGCTCCTCCCCTGTCACGAGATCAAGCTTGACGGTAATCCCGCCGGCGTGGTCTCCAAGATGCGTCGTGAACACACCCGCGTGACGAGCAGCCTGGACGTAGCCCGCGGCGACCAACCGTTGGCGGATCGACCGGTAGGCGTCGGGCGAGATCTTTCGTTCGTCGAGCGCGATATCGACGTCAAAGGACCCGATGTGCCCGGTGTTCGGAAAGAGGAGATCCGGCACCCAGCCACCGATCAGCACCATCCCGTCCCGGTACTTTCCCAGGATCGTCAGGACTTCGATCAACACCGCGCGACCAGCCTGCGAGTCCTCGTCGCTGGGGATGCGATCTGTCATGGTGAACGCACTCCCGCTTCCGCGAACCGCGGAAGGAGCTGATTCTGGAGCAGTTCCGATGCAGCTTCTTGTCCCCGGGCCGGGTTCTTGACGAGGTCGAGGTACGTCTGGAGGGGTGACGCGACGGTCACGCCATCGCGCTCCGCCGAGTTGAAGAAGATCGCTTCATCGTCGGTAACCCACAGCACCGCCGAGGGACCCGAGTCGACCTCCTTCAGATCGAGGTCACGCATCAGAGGTCTCAGCACATCGCCGGAGCGTGGCTCCTCGAGGTAGATCGCCGGGCGCGTGTAGCGGACCATGGGCGACCAGCGTGCCGCTGCGGAGAACTCCGCCAGAGCGTACCGCGTGCCGTGTTGCCGACACCACTCCGCAACTCGACGCTCGAGCGTTCGCGGCTCATCCATGCTGTACGCGGGGACTGCCCGTGCCGCGTTGGCGTATGCGTTGACCCAGGAATCGAGCAACTGCTGCGGCTGGCGAAGTCGGATGCCCTGCGGTGACGTCTCCACAAACGCCTCTGTGATCAGCTTGTGCTTCAGTCTCGAAGCGAGTCCGATGCTCACGCGCGCCTCCCGCGCGAGGTCCTGCACCTTCCATGTCCGCGCCGGGTATTCGAGGAGTGCACGCACGATGCGGCTGGACTTGGGCGCAAACAGATTCTCTGCGGGTCGGGTGTCGGGAGTCGGATTTCGCTGTCCCTCGATGTGCAGGTAGAGGCCCGGCGCCTCAAGGTGACAGTTCCCCGCATCATCGACGTAGCCGATGCCGCCTTCGCGGCAGATCGCCGCGACACGGTCAGAGATGTACCGAGCCGCGACGACCGCAACCGTCTGCGGTCCCCTGGGCCGCGGCTCCAGTCGAATCCGAGCCGCGACTGCGAGTGCGTTCTGGGGGTGAAGGCGCACCCTCGACTCCACCACGACGCGCAGAGGGAGCGAAGAGCCGTGAGGTCGGATGGTCAGCACTTCATCCCACGGACCGGTCACGTCTCTCGATTCGCCGGGCGTGTCGACGACGAAGGCACCCGTGCGGTCCCCGATGGCTTCGAGCCAGTCACGTACCTTGGGAACTAGGTTCTTTTGAGAGTGTTTCACTGGAGTGACGCTTTCACCGAGTGGTGAAAGTATATCATCCTGTGAAACAACGCTCTATCGCTGCGTTTCCATGGCATCAGGGTGGGGGATGATTCGCGATCCTCGCCACCCTCCCCGGGTCGGCTACGGCTGGACAGAACCTTCTCGATCAACCGACCGTCGACCGATCGCACACCCGCGAGAACCCCTCGGCGCCGCTCCCGCACAAGGCCCCACGCCAACGGTCAGCCCCGGCCGCGCCCCGGCGGGCCGATCTCCACCCTCGCCCACCCCATGCACCGTCGCGTCATGACCGCCTTCATTTGGATACTTCGGCGCGGGTTTCGTCTGGAACTTCGCCGATGGAATTGGCTCACGAGTCTTCAGTGATGAGGTCTATCACACGCTCCTCGGTGTCGTGATGGGCTGGGGTGCAGCAGGAGGCGGACTACTCGGCTCGACCGTCGCCTCGCTCCACATGGGCGGCCGCTCCTCGCGCCGATCGCACTCGTACCACCGTTGGTCTTGCCAAGCTCGCTCGGCTGATCGCTTCTTCGCGGCGCGAGGCGGATGTGTTCAGCGCGACGGTTGCCCGTCGCCTCGTCAAGGCTGCGGTGGTCCTCAACAGAACGCCTGGGGACCCGACCAACATCTGACGCCGGCCGGGCCCGGGCCAGACGATCGAGCTCGGCTGCGATTCGCGAGTCGGCTGAGGGCCTGAGAAAACCCACTGAATTTATTGCCCGATGTGGCGCGGATCGAGGTCCGAGTGCGCCTTGGCAAGAGGGGTCCCCCCTCGGCGACGATTGCCCGTCGGCCCGGGGTACTCCCGCCGCACCCACCGTCACGCCCCTCCCACCGTGTCGGAACACTCCACCCAAGGAGCCACCAATGCTCGCTCTCGCCTTCGTTCGCACTGCCGCGACTCTCGCCCTCTGCCTGGCGACAGTCGCCTTTGGACAGACCTTCGAACTTCCCACGCTGCCCTCGCCGCTTCAACCGAGCTCTTCTGCGCCGGGTGGCAAGAACGACCCGCTCGGCGACGCCGTCGTCAAGGTGACGCTCAACAGCGGGCTCTATGCGATGCTGAAGAACCTCGATGCGGTGCGCCTCGTCGACGTACCGGTCGGCGGTGGCGAGCTCGTCACGCTGGTGCTCCAGCGCTCGTCGCTGCCAATGCCTGCGGGATCGCTGGTAGTGGCCCGCGGATGCAGCGGCTCGACCAGGTCACAGCCGCTTCCCGCGCCCGACAATCTCCAGTTTCGGGGCCAGGTCGAAGGCGATCCGAACTCCTCGGCGTATCTCGGTCTGTCGCCACTCGGGAGTCAGGGCGTCATCCTCCGCGGGGGCAAGCGGATCATCATCGCCACGCCGCCTGCAGGGTCTGATGCAACCGTGGTCTATGCCCTCGAGGATCTTCCTGAAGGGACGATCGAGTGGGCCCCGTTTACCTGCGACATCGCCGAGATTCCACCGACCGCCGGGGCCCCGGCGAATGGCGCAACCGGTGGTCCCCCGGCGGGCCCGGCGCAGGGTGGCATCGCCGGCGACCTCACGCTCCCAGAGGGCTGCTACCTGGTCGACATCGCCATCGAGACCGATCACGAGTTCCTCGAGGACATCTTCGGCGGCAATGAACTGGCGGCGCTCAACTACGTTCAACTGCTGCTCGGCGCGGTCTCCGAGATCTATCAGCGGGAGATCAATGTTGGTCTCCGCGTGGTCTACATCCGGCTCTGGGATGACCCCTGCGATCCGTGGAACAACACCGGCGCCGGCGGCCAGCTCGACGAGCTTCGGGCATTCTGGGTGACGCACATGGGATGGCTCGGGCGCGACATGGTGCAGATGCTCTGTGGTCGCAACATCGGCGGCGGAACCGCGTGGCAGAGCTACCCGTGCGACTCCTGGGCCTATTCAGTCATCAGCGACATGCAGGGCGGATTCCCCTACCCGCTCGAGAGCAACTCGCCTCAGAACTGGGACCTGATCGGCTCGGCCCACGAGATCGGTCACACCTTCGGGAGCAATCACACGCTCGCGTACACACCCGAGACCTGTGGCGTTCCCGCCTGCCAGGATCCCGACAACAACTGCATCTACGCCGATCAGGGCGAGATCATGAGCTACTGCCACTGCTGTCCCGGCGGACTCGCCAACATCGCCCTCGAGCTTGATCCGTTGGTTCAACTGGTCATGCTCGAGACGCTCGAGACCAAGCCCACCTGCCCGATCCTGGGCACCACGATCTGCAACTGCGGGCCGGGCGCCGGCGACTGCATGAGCGCCCACTCGGGTGCCGGCTGCGACGTCGTGAGCTGCTGCCAGCTCATCTGCGCCCAGCATCCCTCCTGCTGCTCCGTCGAGTGGGACTCGCTGTGCGCACTCTTCGCCGAGTTCCAGTGCGCCCCGACCAACGTCTCGTGCACGGCCGCGCTGCCAATCGACGAAGGCGCAACTCCCTTCAGCACCATGCTCGTCCCCTCCGGCGGAATTCCGCTTCCAGCCAACTGCGAGGGCGGTGCCGGCACCATCGGGCACGCCCTCTGGTATCGCTTCACCCCGTGTCAGAGCGGGTCGCTCGCCATCGACCTGTGCGGCACCACCGATTTCGACGTCGCCCTCGTCCTTTACGACGGGGCCTTCTCCGGCTGCGCCGGATCGGTGAAGCAGTGCAGCACCGTCGATCCCGAGTGCCCCTTCGGAGGACCATCGATCACGACCACGGTGACCGCCGGCAACACCTACTCCCTGCAGGTGGGTGGGCGCGACGCGGTGATTGGCAATCAGAAGGGAACCGGACTCATCAACCTGGATCTCGAGCCGTACCGCGATACCTGCGACGGGGCCCTCTGGACTCAGCTCATCACTGACGGCGAGACTCAATTCTGCACCATCGGTGCGGCCACCGAGGGACCATCGCACCCCGAGTGCATGGCCTTCGGGACCGCCCAGATCGGTTCCGACATCTGGTACCGCTACATCGCCACATGCAGCCAGGTGCTCACGGTGAGCACCTGCGGCAGCGCCGACTTCGACACCCGTCTCGCGGTCTACTCCGGCTGGGAGTGTCCGGTGACCGACGAGCGCCTGCTCGGCTGCAACGACGATGCCATCGGCTGCGCAGGCTTCTCGTCAACGTTGGTTGTTCCGGTGGTCAGCGGCGGCACGTACCTGATCCGAATCGGCGGATACGACGATGACTTTGGAACGGGAACGCTGAAGCTCACCTGCGGATTCGGCTTCGCCTCGCCCGACCTCAACGGCGACGGAGTGGTGAACGGTGCGGACCTCGGAGGCCTGCTCGTCCTGTGGGGCACCTCCGACTCCGCCGGCGACTTCGACGGCGATGGAATCGTGGGCGGTGCGGACCTCGGGTTCCTCCTGACGGCGTGGACCCCGTGAACCGCGAGCGCGTGGGCGGCGGCCCCCAAATGAAATGACCACTGCCTCGTCGAGGGCGCCGATCTGGGCGAGCCGCTGGCGAACTGGACCTGACTTGCTCTGGCGCGACTCCACCGTGGTTCGCGGGACGTGGCGGCCGACCGCAGCTCAACTGCTCCATGCCGCGAGGAGGAGACCGAGGTCCGCACCGCCGACGACGCCGTCGTCATCGAGGTCGGCGGCACACTCGCCGGGCCTGGGGCACGCGCCCCACTCGGCCAGGAGGAGACCGAGGTCGGCGCCGTTCACGACCCCGTCGCCATTCAGATCGCCCGGCATTCCGCCGCCGACGGTCACGCTCAGCGTCGCCGCCGCGGCGTCGAGCACACCATCGCTGGGGGTGACGGTGCACTCCACCACCGCACCTGTCGCCGCAGTGCCCGCCGCGATCGCGTCGGACTGCGCCGCCGTGGTGACGTCGCGCACGATCGCCCCGTTCACCGACCAGCGGTAGCGGTAGCGCACCAGATCCCAGTCGGGATCTTCATAGCCGCTGCTGGTGAGGACGCGACAGAAGAGAACATCGTCGGTGGCTGGGCTCGCGGGCGCGAACTCGAGCTCAACCGCCGCCGGCGCCCGGTTGAAGTTCGGGTCGACACTCGCGACCACCTCGAAGGGCGTGTCGATCATCACCTGGCCGTCGAGTTCGAAGAGCAGCCGCCACGTTCCGACCACCGGGCCCATCGGGGCGAGATCGAATCCGAACCACGTCTTGTGAATGCGCCACGTCTCTCGGTTGCCCCAGTTCCACTGCCCGTCCCATGCCACCGATCCATTGGGTCGTTCAAAGCGCACCCGAATGAGGCAGTCTTCGGGGAAGTTGAAGACCCTCCACCAGAAGACCACCATCGGGTCGTCGAGCTGAATCTGCGGATCGGTCGGGAGCGGCCACGGCTCCCACCAGGGATTCGGCAGCGTGAAGAGATTGGTGCGGGTGATGCCGAAGTCGTGGAGGAAGAGGGCGTCGGTGTCGAGCGGACCTTGCTCCTCCCACCAGCTTGGGCCGGGTCGGCACGCACCAGCGAAAGGCTCCACGACTTCCCAGTTCTGTCCGACGAGCTGGATCGTCTGGAAGTGCAGATGCGGCCCGAAGCTGTTGCCGCTCGAGCCGACCGCGCCGATCTGCCGCCCTGCGACCACGGTCTCGCCCACGCCGACGGTCACGCTGTCCTTCTTGAGGTGGTAGTACTGGCTCTCCGTTGCATCGCCGTGATCGATGGCGACGATGTTGCCCTGCACGCCGCCGGAGAGGTTGGTGTCCGGCCAACCGTCCTGGGCGAAGACCACAATGCCGCCGCGTGCTGCGAAGACGGGCACGCCGACGAACTGCTCGCCGAAGCTGCGGATCTCGGTGTCGGTCCCCTGGTGGCCGTTGTAGGTGTACGGACGACAGGCGTAGTCGAACGAGTCGGGCGTCGGATCGAGATCGACGAAGCCACCGTTCATGATGTCGGCGTTCAGGATCCCGGCCATGGGATAGAAGGGATAGACCGGTGGCGGCTCGGCGCCGGCGATGCCCCCGCCTGCCGCATCCTCGAGACGACTCCCGCCTCGAGGGCCACTCGCGGGAGTTCCTTGGGCGGCGGGCGCGGAGGGGATCAACCCAAGTCGAAGACGATTCCGATCCGCCTCGCGGCGCACGTGGCGCTCGAGCTCATCAGGCACGCAGTCATGGTGCCGCGCAGCCGAGGGCGGTGGCGCCACCACCGAGCCGATCGTGACTCCCGGCGGAGCCGTGGGGCCATCGACGGCCGCGACAGCGAAGGCGGTGAGGCCGAGCAGACCGAATGCCGCGATCATGGCGGCGCCCCCGCACGGCGCAACGCCCCGGATTTGCCGCGAACTGGATCCACGATCAGGTCCGATTCCCAAGCCCATGTTCATTCTGTTCATTCTCCCGAGTCGCCGGGGTCACCGGCGTATGCCGCTCGCGGCGGATGACGCGGTGCGGCCAGACGAGTCTCTCCGGAGCGAGGCCCGAATACCAGTGGGCAGGTGCCAATCACGGCGATTGCGAACGAGCCGCTCACGCCTTCTGACGAAGCCTGAACTTGAGCGGCTGCCTCGGCTTCGCCTCCCCGGTCGGGGGTGAGAACTCGACGTCGATACGGAGTTCATCGGCCACGACCTCGTAGACGATGCGGTCGATGCCGCCGGCGTCCTTTTCGGCGCTGAAGACAATCCGCGCCGCCGCATGCTCGGTGGCGACGAAGGTCATCGGCGTTTCCCCCGCCTCCTTGGCAACCAGCGTCGGCGAGAAGTGCCGCAGGCGCAGTCGCGTCGCATCCTTCTCTTCGGTGATGGTGAGGATCTCGAACATGTTCGCGGTCCCGGTCGAGTCGATCCACCGGAAGCACCCCATGAGGCTCGACCCGCGCGGCGCCGACCAGATCTCCTCGGCGGTGTCGGGTCCCATCGGTCCCTTCCACGCACCGGCAAGAAACGAGAGCGTGGCGACCGGCACGCGAATGGGGCTCGGGGCGGCCGATGCCCCCGCTGGTTTCGGCGCCGCCGGCGATGGTGCCTCGTTCGGCACCCTGGTCTTCGGCGGTGGCGAGGCCATCAGCGGGGAGGCGACGAGAGCAGCGCCGAGTGCGGTGGCGAGGACCCACGGAAGCGCGGCGAAGAGCGGAAGGATGGCGCGGTGCATGTTGACTCCGGAGGGCGAGGACGAAGAGCTGTGCTGACGTACCGCCGAAACCCCCGGCGGGTGCCGAGTGCGCGCCATGAGTCGGCTCCTGAGGCTCAGCGGCTGGAGTCCAGTTGCGGTGTTCAGTTGCGGGGGCTGCGGTTCATCTGACGATTGAGGCGGATCGCGGTGCGGACGAAATCGACGATCCCAATCACGATTCCCCCGATCCCGCCAACCGACGTCCAGCGCGGGGAAGTCCCCAGCCAGCGGTCGACGAAGTAGCCGATCAGCAGGCACGCGCCGACGACGGCCGCGAGCTGAAAGCCAAGCGCCGCGAGCTTCCACAGCGTCTGGAGGTCTTCGGTCGCGCCTTTGGGGCGCGGAGCGACGGGGGCGGGTGCGGGCACGGGCCAGCATAGAGCGGCGAGCGCGAGGGCAGCGTGCGGGCAGCGGTCCAGTCGGTTCGAGACGCGGAATCTCACCCTCACACCTTCGAGTTGCTCTTTCCATAGCGAAGATATTACGGGACCATCTCCTCCCTTCCGGGCAAAGGGTGCACCGCGTTTGGCAGGGGTGCGGCGAGTGCCTCCTGATCTCACGGCCGAGTTGTTCTCGGCGGACGCTGGGCGCTGCTCGTTCACGGCGCGCCGCCAGCGATGACATCCGACAGTTGATGAATGATTCGAAGGGAGTTTTCGATGAAGCTGATCACGTCACTCGTCTCCACAGCGGTCGCTGCGGCGGCGCTCGCCGCCTCGGTCGACGCGGCGATCGTCAAGGTCACCGTCTCGGGCACGGTCGAGTTCAACCTCTTCTCGAGTGGAGCGCTCGCAGGCGTGCCCTCGGGTTCCGCCGCCAAGATGAGCTTCCTGCTCGACTCGAACACCTTCGTCAACAGCGGTTTCAACCCGACCCGCGGCTACGTGATCGACAAGGCCTCGTGGAGCTTCACCGCCGGCGCCGGAGCCATCACGCTCCAGAACCCCTACCCCGCCGGTCAGGTGCCCTACTTCGTCCTTCGCAACAACAACCCGGCGGTCGATGGCTTCTTCATCGCCGAGAACGTCGACAACCTCAGCGGGCTCGACACCAGCATCACCAACGCCGACATGGCCTTCCATGCGACGTACGGCGGAAGCCTGCTCGATTCGCTCGACATCCTCGACGCGGTCGGAACCTACGACTTCACCGGCCTCACCATCTTCAACTGGACCATGGACGTCGGCCCCGGGACGCCGATGGGCATGATCTACGACTCGATGACCATCGAAGTCATCCCCGCTCCCGCAGCGTTCCCGCTGCTCGGCCTCGCCGCGCTCTGCGGCGGCCGGCGCCGTCTGCGCTGAGCAGGCGCGACACCGGTGCTGGGTCGCCCCAATCCGCGAACTCCGAACACGCACTTCCCCCTTCCACGGCGCGGTTCATCCCGCGCCGTGGAGAGCGGGGAGATGGGGAGTCGGAATTGGGAATTGGGAATTGGGAATCAGCAGCGGGTTGCACGACTGAGTGCGTGGGCGGGGTGGTTGGGCTTTGCTGGCTGGACTTGCGCGATTCGCGCGATTCACTCGATTCGTGCGACGCGCCTGAGTGGTGCCCTCGTGCTCCGCGGGCCGCGCTTGCGACCATCCCCTCTCCCGCCAGCGAAGCGCCGCGGGAGCGGGCGGAGGGTGAGGGTCGTCGTTCGTCGGACGGTCTCGTAGCACCGTCGCACACCCGTGGATGCCACCGTCGGCCTTGCCCGACCGTGCGTTCGTCCACAGACGTCTCATCGCCCCCCGCCCCTTTTGGTCCGCCGCGCTCCAGCTCGGCCGAAGTGTCGCGTGCCCAACGAATCGCACTCGCATTCCGTCCCGTCGCCCGCAGGAGGTCCGTGTCACGGAGGTCACGGAGGTCACGGAG
>CAYXKH010000052.1:2459-2955 GCA_964465255.1 uncultured Isosphaeraceae bacterium | reverse complement strand
GTCACGGAGGTCACGGAGGTCACGGAGAAGAAGGCACGCGAGTGTCGTCGGTGTACGAATGACGAACGCGGCGGGCGCCACGCCTTCGCTCGCGCAGCGAGCAGCGTCCGCGGAGCGACGAGTACCCGTCACCGCCGTCGCGCTCGACGCAGCCACTCCGCGGGCGCACCCGCTCGTGCAGCCCACTGCTGATTCCTGATTGCTGATTCCCTTCTCCGTGCCCTCCGTGATCTCCGTGTCACTCAACCGCCTGGGCGCGATGCGATGGCACTCCGAGACGCGTCCGCGAGGCGCTCGAATGCCGGACGCGTGAAGATCCTGCCGAGCTGGTGCTCGGCGGTCCAAGGGGCGATGTCACCCGCGCCGTGTCAATTGGCCCTTGCGTCAATCAGCGGTCGCTTCGCGGAGGTCCGGGTCGATGCAGCCTCGCACGAATTCGTGCTCCGTGATCTCCGTGTCACTCAACCGCCTGGGCGCGATGCGATGGCACTCCGAG
>CAYXKH010000052.1:0-2359 GCA_964465255.1 uncultured Isosphaeraceae bacterium | reverse complement strand
GCGGTCGCTTCGCGGAGGTCCGGGTCGATGCAGCCTCGCACGAATTCGTGCTCCGCAAAGCAGACCCCAGAGTCGCATTCTCGGCCACCGATCGCCCCATCCTTCGCGGCGACATGTCCGGTTCGTCCCAGTAGAGTGCCCTCCATGGCCGAGCCGGAGAGCACTTCCCAGCAACCTGCAACTCGCCGTGCCCGCGTAGCCCGTGCCTCGCTGGCTGTCGCGGTGCTGGGGGCCCTCGTCGGCTCCTTCGCAGCAGCCGTCGGCTACACCGCCCACTACGCCAGCGCCACGTCGTACCTCTCCGACGACCCGACGGCCTGCGTCAACTGCCACATCATGAATGAGCAGTACGACGGATGGCGGAAGAGCTCGCATCACGCCCGAGCCACCTGCAACGACTGCCACGTGCCCCACGATTCGTTCCTTCACAAGTACTACGTGAAGGCCGAGCATGGCTATCGCCATTCGAAGGGCTTCACCTTCCAGGACTTCCACGAGCCCATCCGGCTCACTCCATACAGCCGCGAGGTGGTCATCGGCAATTGCGTGCGCTGTCACGATGCCATGACCCAGGAGATTCGACTTGCGGCGCATGGCAACACGCCTGTCGCCCACGACGATCCCGCCGGACTCGACTGCATCCACTGCCATGCCGGCGTGGCCCACGGCCCGACTCGCTGAGGAACACCCGCAATGACCCTGAACCGCTCTCGACGTCCCGGCCAACGACTCGCCTTTTCCCGCGTCGCCGTCTTCGCAGTCGCTGCGATCGCCTTCGGCGCCGGCACGGTCGTGGCCATGATGCTCTACGAGAACATTCGCACGCGGAAGGAGGAGAGTCGCCACACCGCCGTGCGGATCGCCGCAATCGACGAGACCACCATCGATCCGGCCGAGTGGGGCAAGAACTTCCCGCGTCAGTACGACGGGTACAAGCGCACCGCCGACAATGCCAAAGCCCGGTTTCGCTGGAGCGACGGGCGGCCGCCCGAGGATGCGCTTCACACCGGAGCCGGCGAGAGCAAGGCGGACGAGGGCAAGGCCGAGTCCAAGCTCGAGTCGAACCCCAGGCTCAAGACGATGTTCAAGGGCTATGCCTTCGCCATCGACTATCGCGAACGGCGCGGGCACGCGTTCATGCTCGACGATCAGCGCGACACCGAGCGGGTAAAGCAGCGACCTCAGCCCGGGGCGTGCCTGAACTGCCACGCCTCGAACGTCGTTGCGTATCGGGAAGCCGGACTCGAACACGGTGCTGCCGGAGCGCTCTCCGACCCGCTTCATTCCGAGACCGGTCTGGAGCAGCTCTTCGCCGGCTGGGAGCATGTGAATCAACTGAGCTACGCCGACGCCACCGCCCTGGTGAGCCACCCGGTCACCTGTCTCGACTGTCACGATCCCGACTCGATGCGGCTTCGCATCACCCGTCCCGCGTTCATGGAAGGCATCGCCGCCCTCGCCGCGTCGAACGAACCGCTCCCGCATCTGCCGAGCATCGAGAAGTGGCGCCGCGGCAATCGAGCCACGCCGTACGACGCCAACGAACTCGCCGGCCGCCAGGAGATGCGTTCGCTTTCCTGCGCCCAGTGCCATGTCGAGTACTACTTCAAGGGCGACCAGAAGCGACTGACCTTCCCCTGGCTCAGGGGCCTCAAGATGGAGCAGATGGAGGCCTATTACGACGAGGTGGACTGGGCCGACTGGACCCATGCCGACTCCGGCACCAGGGTGCTCAAGGCCCAGCACCCCGAGTTCGAACTCTGGAGCCAGGGCATCCACGCCCGCAGCGGCGTGTCGTGCGCCGACTGCCACATGCCGTACATGCGCGAAGGGGCGATGAAATTCACCGACCATCAGGTGCAGACCCCGATGGCCCATGTGAACCTCTCCTGCCAGACCTGCCACAACTACACCGAGAGCGAGATCCAGTCTCGCGTCGACCAGATCCAGTCGCGTACCAAGGCCCATCTCGATCGCGCCGAGATCGCCGTGGTCGAACTGATCCTGGCCATCCGCGATGCCCGCGAGGCGGGGGCCACCGACGCGGAGCTCCAGTCCGCCCGGGCGCTCCATCGCAAGGCCCAGTGGCGCGCCGACTTCATCAATGCCGAGAATTCGATGGGCTTCCACGCCCCGGCCGAGTCGCTGCGGATCATCGGCGAAGCAATCGACTACGCCAGGCAGGGAATCGCGGAAGTG
Organism: uncultured Isosphaeraceae bacterium; assembly: GCA_964465255.1. GTDB lineage: Bacteria > Planctomycetota > Phycisphaerae > Phycisphaerales > SM1A02 > CAYXKH01. The sequence goes on along the minus strand of CAYXKH010000052.1, from coordinate 160 downwards.
GCGAAACTGCGCCCGAAGCAGGTCGCGGCGAGTGGCGGGAGAGAGGGATGAGGGACGAGGGATGAGGGACGAGGAATGAGGGATGAGGAATGAGGGATGAGGAAAGAGGAATGAGGAAAGAGGAGCGGGTTGCACAACTGACGCGTGCGCGGGGTTGCGA
>CAYXKH010000051.1:14752-16195 GCA_964465255.1 uncultured Isosphaeraceae bacterium | reverse complement strand
GGCTCGGCGGTACCGGGCTCGGCGGCGCTGGGGCCGTGATTCGTTCACGGCGTTGCCTGGCACCCGACGCGAGGGCGTAGCGCCCGGCGCGAAGGCGTGGTGCCCGGCGTAACCACCCGGCGCACGTACTCACTCGCGCAACCCACTGCTGCTCCCTTCCGGTTCGCGAAGCGAACCGCCTTCTCCCTGCTCCTTCTCCCTTGTCTTCCGTGACGACCGGGAAAGCGTGCGCCCACGACTTATCTGCCGTGCGCGATGCGAACAGGAGCCGCGTTGCGAGCGTGTTGCATCGAGCACGCACGGCTGAGTTGGGTCTCGGGTCACTCTGCGCACCGCCTGCCATGCGGTCGCGGGCGATTGTGCAGGCTGAGGCGAAACCATCCGGCAACCTGGCATGGAAGGGCGGCGTATCGAACCGCACTCAAGTCGATCACGCCCGCTCCTCGGGGCTGTTCCCGAACGCGGAACGGTGACGGACCCTCGAGCGGTCTGCGCGATCGAACTGGGCACTTCCGAGAGAACTCCCATGCGAATGTCGACCCGAATTGCTCTGCTTGCCGCCGGTCTCGTTGGTTCGTCCGCCTTCGGTGGTCTGATCAGTGCGAAGTACGACATCCCGTTCAATCCTGGCAACAACGCCAGCTTCAGCCTCTACGGCAACAACACCAACGTCACCGCGGTCCGCATCAACGGACTTCGTCAGGACACTCCCGGTTTCGGCGGTGCCGATGACACCATCGGCATGAGCTTCCCCTCGTTCTGCGTCGAGATCGGCGTCAACATCGACGTCTCGACCGGCAGCGTCTTCAACGGTCCGACGCTGAATGCCGAGGTCTACTCGCTCGGCGGTTCGACGACCACCGGCGGGGTCTTCTTCGATCCGACCCGCACCGATCGCCTCGAGCGACTGTGGGGCACCTACTTCGACGACACCCTGACCAACACCGACGCGACCTACGGCGCCGCGTTCCAGGTTGCGGTCTGGAAGATCGCATTCGAGAACACCGTCGGCAATCTCGATCTCTTCGACAACGCCCAGGACATGTACTTCTCCTCGGCCACGGCCATCTCGAATCTGGCCCAGAGCTGGCTCGACGTGATCAACGCCGGCGGCGGCACCTCGGTCGAACTGGCGCTCATCAAGTCGGCCGACAAGCAGGATCTGATCACCGTCGTCCCCGCACCCGGTGCACTCGCCCTGCTCGGACTCGCCGGTCTCACCGCTCGCCGTCGTCGCCGCTGAGCGGCACTCGAACGAACGCACCCTCGGATCGTGGAGACGATTGAGGGAGCGCCCCCGCAAGGGACATCCGATCACGGGCCGGGACGAGTCTTGGGCCTGGGAGGATCGCGGACGGATTGACGGAGACAATTCGCACGCCCCCGCACGCCAGCGAAGAAGGAGACGCTGGCGTGCGGTTGTTTTTGCTCGCGGGGCGAGCA
>CAYXKH010000051.1:3347-14652 GCA_964465255.1 uncultured Isosphaeraceae bacterium | reverse complement strand
GGCCCGATCCGCGCCCACGCGCAGTCCGTCCTTACTCCGGCACCCCCGTCGTCTTCACGTCCTTGGCGTGGTCCATACGCACGCCGTAGGTGACGACGAAGGCGTTGGGGCCGGTGGCGCCGGCGGGGACGTTGAGGAGCCACTTCAGGATGCCGAGCGGGCGCTGTTCGGCGAGGTGCTCGGCGTCGGTGGAGAGAGCGACACTCGGGCCGGTCAGTGAGACTTCGATCTTCGAGTCGCGCGACACGATCATCCGGTCGATCACCTCGATCTTCACCGGGCGCGGTGTCGGGTTGTCGAGTTCGATGCGGTAGTCCCACGCGACCTGGATGCCGCCGCTCAGGAGTCCGGTCTTGCTGGTGGTCCTGGTCACCAGCTTCCGCGCCGCTCGCAGGTTGCGATCGATGCCGAAGTAGAGGTCGAAGGACGCGCCCGGAGCAACGCTCGCGAGCGGCGTCCGTCCGATGAAGTCGCCGCCGAGGAAGATCGAGGCCGGACCCGGGAGAAGCTGGTACGAACCGGTGTTCTTGATGCGGCCCCGCAGGTAGACCGATTCGGTGAGAAGCGGCACGGCCACATGCACGAAGTCGGGTGTTGCGTTGATTGTCGCAATCCGAGTGCGCTGCGAGCGATCCGCGTTGGTCTTGACGGTGACCGTCCGCGGCAGGGCGAAGGTGACCGCGGCGCCGCCGGCATCGTTCACCGACGCGTCTTCGGCGAGCTTCATGGCGTCGCGGAAGGCCTGGTTCTGGGCGTCACCGCCGCGCCCGTCACTGCGGTCCATCGGGGAAGGCGGTGCCGCCGACTCGACCGGCGCAGCGGCAGCATCGATCGACTTGGACGCGGCAGTTCGGCCGCTGAACCCCCCCGGCGGCGGCGGCGGCGGCGGAATGAACACATCCACGAACCACGGCTGAATCGCCGGCGGATTCGCCGCAACCGCAGGCTGCGCCGTCGAGAGCGTCAAGGCCACGTTGTTCCAATCCTCGCCGGTGCGCTGGGCGAGCATCGCGTCGTACTCGATGGTCGTGGACTGCTGGTCGAGGGTTCCGCGGACGTTGTAGATGGGCTCCCATCCGGCGTTGGCGACCAGATAGGTGAGTTCGATCTGCTGCTCTCCCACCGGGCTGATGACGGTGACAATCGCATCGCGCCGCACCGTGCTGCTGCCGGCGCGGGCCTGGCGATCGGCCTGGGCCTGGGCGAGCGAGCGCTGGAGATTCAGTTGGGAAAGCTCAAGTTCACGCTGCGCCTTCATCAGCGTCATGCGCTGGGCCGCGACGAAGGCGAGCTGCTTTTCGACGGCGGCAAGGTCGAGTTGCGGAGTGCCGCCGCGCTCGCTGGCGTCTCCGGTGGCGCGGACTCCGATGGCATCGACGAGCTTGCGCTGCTGGTCGAGGAGTACCCCGTCCTGGGCGAGATAGGTCAGGTCTCGAGTCAGCGACGCCACTCGGGCATCGAGCTTGGCAAGCTCGGGATCGGCGGCGCGTTCGACGACGCGCTGCATGAAGTCGACGCCGATCACCTTCACCTGGCTTGCGGCGCCCTGGCCGCCGGCCCGGGCCTGGAGGGTGTCGGGCAGGATGCTCTCGGGGAGATTGCTGAAGCGGACGGCGCTCACGCCGCTCGGGAGGGTCACCGTCGCGGAGCGGGTCACGGCGGCGCGGCCGAGGTAGACGGTGACCGCTGTGGGACTGCTGGTGGCGTCGACTTCGGTCGGGATGGCGTCCGCGGCCAGCGAGCCCTCGCTCTGGCCGAAGGCATGGTCGCTCGGGATGGCGAGAAGGAGGGTGGCGAGCGAGATCGAAAGAGCGACGTGAGACCGCATGGAAAACCTCCGGGGTGACTCGGTTCGCGTCGGATCGGGCGCCGGCCCGATGCGGGGAACCCGTTGACGCGACCTGGTGCGCAACCATCTGCGCGACAACCTGCAACGACGGTACCAGCCGAGTGCAGCTTCGGTGGGGACTTCGATCGTGCCCGGATCGCTCGCGTCCAGTCATCGCCCAACCATCGCCCAACCATCGACCACTCAGCGCCCACTCCTCATTGCAATCGTGGCCGCTCGAATTGATCAGTCTCGTGCCGCGAGCGGATTGGGCGAGTCCATTTTCTTTCGGGACTGCTGGGCGCACTCCCCGGCAATTGCGCTCAAGAGGCCAGTGGGCGCCGCGTCGTCGGCCCATCGGGTCGTGTCCCGGGACGGCCGCCACGGGAGTGCCACGCAGTGATCGACCCCGGACCAGGCTTTGAACCCATGCCACCGGACCCGCCGCTATCGCGAGATGCCGAGACGCCCTCGATCCGAAGCAGCGGCTCCAGCACCCCCGATCCCGAGTCTCACCGCCGCCTGACCGCGGCATTCCTGGCGATCCGCGAGCTCGGCGTCGAGGCGCGGGCCCGGGCTCTGATTGCCCGGGACGATCTGGACGAGACCCTGATGTCGCAGATCCGTCGCCTGCTCGAATTCGATCAGCGCCCACAGCTCCCGCTCGATCGACCCGCGCTTGAAGGCAGCGCCGAGCAGATTGCGCGGGCCCTCGAGACGCTGGTCGAAGAGCTCCGTCGCCGCGGACCCGGGCCGGGCCCCGCGTGATTGCCCAAACTCGCGGACGCACTGGAATGGAGCACGGCCCGAACCTGGAATCCGCGGTTTCCGCGAATCCTGCTTCCGACCCCCGCTGCGGGCACTTACGCTGCGAGCCGATGTCCCCGAGCGACCGCCAGCGCGAGTCCGACCTGCAACCCCCGGTGCCGCAGCCCCCTGACGGTCCGATGGGCTCCGACGAGACTCGAGCGTCGTCGGCCGATCCGGACCCGCCGACCGCCGCACACTCGAGCCCGAGTGCGGGCGCCAACCCCGGCCCCACCTCAGATCCAGACTCCGGGCAGGACCAGGATCGCGACGACCAGGACGACACCACGCGGATTCTCGACCGCCTCGCCCAAGGCGATGCCAAGGCGGCGGATGAGCTGCTCCCCTTGGTCTACGAGGAACTGCGGAGTCTGGCGTCCGCATGCATGCGCTCCGAGCGCCGCGATCACACCCTCCAGCCGACGGCCATCGTGCACGAGGCCTACATCCGACTGGTGCAGGCCGACAAGATGCGCTGGCAGGGGCGTGCTCACTTCATGGCGGTCGCCGCGGCGGCCATCCGCCGCGTGCTCATCGATCACGCCCGCCGCGTCAATGCAATCAAGCGCGGCGGCGATCAGGTCCGCATCGCGATGGACGACCATCTCCGCGTGGCCAAGGCGCCGAATCTCGATCTCCTCGATCTGAACGAGTCGCTCGAGCGGTTGGCGGCGATGAACCCCAGGCAGAGCCGCATCGTCGAACTGCGCTTCTTCGGCGGCCTCACCAATGAGGAAGTGGCCCAGGTGATGGGGCTGTCGCGGGCCACGGTCTCGGACGAGTGGGCCTTCGCCCGGGCGTGGCTTGCCCGCGAGCTCGAGGTCAAGGAAGCATGAGCACCATCTTCGACAAGATCCTCGACGGATCGATCCCCTGCCACCGGGTCTACGAAGACTCGAGCGTGCTGGCGTTTCTCGACATCTCCCCGTTGAGCCCCGGGCACACCCTGGTGATCCCCAAGCGCGCTGCAGCGCACCTGCATCAACTCCCCGACGAGGACGCCGCTGCACTCGGTCGGGCGTTGCCGCGCATCGCCCGGGCGATCCTCGCGGTCACCGGCGCCACCGACTACAACGTGCTCCAGAACAACGGCGCGGCCGCCCACCAGGCGGTGATGCACGTGCACTTCCACATCATCCCGAGACTTGGCGACGCCGGACTTGGAATCCGCTGGAGCCCGGGGTCGCTCCCGGACGGGACGACGCTGGCCGCCTCGATCCGCGCCGCACTCGAGGCGTGACGTTGGGGCGGCCTTGCACCTGCCGATTTCGGGCGAACCGCTCCATGGCCAATCTTCCCGATCTGAATGCGCTCGCCCTGCCGACGCTCTTCGCCGAGCTCGTCGACGCTCGTGCACTTCGGCTGCTGCTGTCGCTCGCCCGTGACGAGGACCTGGGACAACGCGATCCCTCCGCCGCCCACTCGGTCACCCAGGGCGACATCACCAGCCTCCACGCCATTCAAGCAGACGCCCAGGGTCGCGCGGTCCTGCGGAGCCGCGCTGCGGGGACAGTGGCCGGGCTGGCAGCGCTGCCGGCCGTGATCGAAGTCTTCGAGGCCTCGCTGCAGACCACCGTGCACTGCGCCGACGGCTCGGGCTGCACCGCCGGCGCCGCCCTGGTCACGCTCGAGGGCAACCTCCGCGATCTTCTCGCACTCGAACGAACGCTCCTCAATCTGCTCTCGCGGCTCTGCGGCATCGCCACCGTGACCAGCCGCTGCGTCGACGCGGTCGTCGGGACGGGAGTCTCGATCTGCGACACCCGCAAGACCACGCCCGGGCTGCGCACGCTCGAGAAGTACGCGGTGCGCTGCGGCGGCGGCACGTTGCATCGCATCGGCCTCTTCGATGCGGTCCTCCTCAAGGACAATCACCTCGCCGGGCTGGCGCCTCGCCAGCTTGCCGAGCTGTCGCAGCGCGTCGCCGCCGCGGCACGGGCCGCGGGCCCGCTTCGGTTCGTCGAGGTCGAAGTCGATTCGCTCGAGCAGTTCGTCTCCATTCTGGAACTGCCGCCGGGAACGGTCGACATCGTGCTTCTCGACAACATGGCCCCAGACATGCTCCGCCGCGCCGTGGCGCTGCGCGGCCCGCGCCGCGACCTTCAGCTCGAGGCCTCCGGTGGAATCACCATGAACTCGCTGCGAGCCGTGGCCGAGTGCGGGGTCGAGCGCATCTCGCTGGGGGCGTTGACCCATTCCGCGGGAATCCTCGACCTCGGGCTCGACATTGGGCCCGACCTCGGGCCCGACCTCGGGCCCCACCTCGGGATCGGGGGCGCTCCGCACACCGCGTCAGCCGCGCGTCTGAGCTCGCCCGCCACGCCATGAGCGAGCAGAGCGATCAGCGCGATCGGGGCGGTCGGAGCGATCGGAGCGCACCGAACCATCCGCGCCGGGAGCGTCTCCTCTGCGACTGGCACAGCACACTCCAGTCGACCGCGGCACGGTGCCGTGGACTGGTCAAGGAGATCGTGGTCGTCGAGGAGACCGATTCCACGCAGGACGAAGCCCGACGGCGCGGCGCCTCTCCGGGTCTCATGGTGGTCGCCGGACGGCAGTGCCGCGGACGCGGTCGACTCGGTCGAACATGGCTCGATTCCGCAGATGCCGGCGTGGCCCTCAGCGTCGTGGTTCCCGCCATGAATGCCGCCAGGCTGGCGGTCGCCGCAGCCGTCGGCACCGCCCGAGCCTGCTCCCGCGTGGCTCTCGCCTCGCGGTCCGCCATCTGGCAGCGCACGCGGCGGAACCCCGACGGTCCGTCGGCAACACTTCCCTTCTTCGGCCTGAAGTGGCCCAACGACGTCTACGTCGAGGGACGCAAGCTCGCGGGGGTCCTCATCGAGAGCGACGGTGACTCGGCCATCATCGGAATCGGCATCAACGTCAGCCAGCTCGAGTGGCCGGAAGCACTGCGCACGCGTGCCGTGAGTCTTCGCCAGCTCGAGATCGAATGCGATCGACTGGCGGTGATCGAGTCGCTTCTCGTGGCTCTCGGCGAGGCGATGCAGGAGTCCGAGGCCAAGCTCGTCGAAGCCTTCCGCGCTCGCGACACCTTGGTCAACACCCGTCGTCGCCTGTTGGTTGGGGAGCTTGAACTGGAAGGCGTGGTGGTGGCCCTCGATCCGCTGCGATGGCTGCGCCTCCGCCTCGACGATGACCGCGTGGTCGACTGCGACGCGGCGATCACCCGCGTGCTGGGATGACTCCCTCGAGCCCCCTCGTCGTGGGAGATTCGATCCTGCGCATGAAAACGCCCCCCGGCCTTGCGACCGGGGGGCGGAGCTTTCACTGCATCTGCGAGGCGCTCACTGCCGCCTCGATTCGAGCGTCCGAAGACGCGACACTCGAGTTCAGTCCATCCTTACTCGGGGCAGACGCCCCAGACCGCGAGCAGTGCACCAAGATCGGCGCCATCAACCGAACCATCCGGCTGATCGCCGTTCTCGCCGCCGCCGGCGAGATCCCACGGGCAAATAGCGCCGCAGGCACCCCAGGCGGAGAGCAGCGCACCGAGATCGGCACCATCGACGACGCCGTCGGGCTGATCGCCGTTCTCGCCGGCGCCAGCCTGATCGAACGGGCAGGACGGAGCATCGACGCAATCGATCGAACCGCGGATCAGCATCGCCCAGTTGGTGAGCGGGAAGTTGATGGTGGCGGGGTCGATGTAGTCGTTGATGCCGCAGGGAGCCGAGCGGAAGAAGGTGACACCGGTCGTTCCGGCGGTGTTGCCGGCGATGCGAGCCGAGCCGTTCGGGCTGGCCGGGATGTCGATCTCGACGACCAGGACGGTGCCCGCGGGGATGCACAGCGGCGGATCAAACGCCGTGGTGATCGTGGCGAGAGTCGGAATGGCCGGAGTGCCCGCGAGGTGGGTGTACTGGCGCGAGGCGATGAGGGCGAGGTCGGTCGTGGGCGAGGTCGGGGCTCCGCCGTTGGTATCGGCGTAGATGTTGATCGTGCCGACGAGGGGGTCACCGGTGTTGCGGATGCCGAACTCGACGCAGGTCAGCTTGTAGTCGCTGCCGGCGGTGGGGCCGACACCGAGGTTGAACGAACGAGCAAACTGGTTCGCAGTGGTGAGTCCGCCGCCGGCGCAGGCGACGTTCGAGGCGAGCGGAGCCTGGCTGTTGCTCTGGGTGAGCGGATCGGTGCCCAGTTCGGTGCAGACGTCCGCCGCGGGGAAGCCTGCGAAGGCGAAGGAGATCTCGCCAGGACCGCCAGCTTCCTGGAAGCCGCCGACGCGAACGAGGTAGATGTTTCCAGCCTCGACCGCAGCTTCCGCGGTGCTGGCGAAGAACGGATCGCCCGCGCAATCCTCATTGCAGATCACGAAGGTGCCCGGGAGATCCTCGGAGAGAAGATCAGCGGGAAGCGTGGAGCCGAGGTCGTAGATGGCGATCTTGGTGTCGAACTCGGTCAGGCCGCAGGTGCTGGCAACGAGCGAGCCGGTGCCGGTGGCCTCCCAGTAGTACCAGAGGTCCTTCCAGATCGGATCATCGATGCCGGAGCCGCACTCGGGCTGATCGGGGCCGTCGGTGTTGGCGTTGGTCGAGTCGAAGATGGCCGTCGAGGGCGTGTTCACCTCGAGGGCGTCGGCGAAGCAGTCATTGGCCGGCTGGCCGGGGATCGTCTCGCACTCGTAGACGAAGAAGCCGCAGAGTTCGACGGCGAGTTCGATGCAGGTCGCATCCCACGACGTGTCGCAGCAGGACGGGAAGCTGGTGCAGACCGTCGCGCAGCACTCGATGTCCGAGCAGCCGCCCGCGAGGGTTTCGGTGATGCAGTCGCCGCCGGTGCCGCACTCGCCGGGAATGTCGTAGATGGCGCTGATCGTGCCGACGTAGTTCACCGGGCAGGCGGGAGCGTTCGGAGCGAAGGCGTTCACGGTGAAGACCGCGATGTACTCGCCGGCGGGCAGAATCAGTTCACCCGTCGAGAACGGACACGTGCCGCTGGCGGCCGCGAAGATCGCGGCGGCGGCGCAGTCGATTGGGAAGACGAACATGGTGAAGTTCGTCGCCGGGAGATTGGTCGCCACGACATTATGGGTCGACGACAGGGTCACGCGGGCCGGGCCCGAGAGGGTGAACTTCACCCAGTCGAGATCACGGCTGTTCGTGCCGGCGGTGCCGACCGAACCGCAGTAGCTGGCGGGGACGCCGTCGAGGAGCGTGCCGTAATCGTCAAGCGGGGGGCTGACGGTGCTGACGTTGCAACCGCCGTTGACGTCAGCGGGATCGTCGATGCAACCGTCGCTCTGAGTGATGCCGCCGGGGGGACAGGTGGTGACGCACTGCGCCGATGCGTGCCCGGCGAGGCCGAGCATGGCCGCGCCGAACAGGCCGGTGATGAACCGCGTTCGGGGGCTGATGAAAGACAGACTCTGCATTGAAAGACTCCTCACATGTGAGATGAAACCTGTCGATCGACGATTCGATCGACCCGGAACGCACCTTTGCCGATCAACTCGAGTGACGAGCCCGACGGTCACGCAGCGCCGCTTTCCACGCAAGCGCGCAGAACGCGAGACCGGAAGCCGGGCGAGCCCCTCCTCGGGCACAACAGGCACCAACAGGGGAAAGAGTACTGGACGAATGGCCCCGGGTCACGAGATTCGTTTGTGGATCGTGGGGGTTTGGGAGGCGACCCGCCCGGCGCACGACAATCGTCGTCCGATCACTCGCGCACCGTGATCGGCCGAAACTTCTCGGTCGTCGAATGGCGAGCGATCACCGCGCGGCCGGCGAAAGCGCTGCGAGCAGCGAGTCAAGCCGAGTCCGTCGATACGCCTCGTCGCGCAGAAAACGAGGAAGTGGCTCGTCGACATCGAGCCTCGACCGAGGCAAGTCGATGTGAAGATGGGTCGAGTCGGACGACTCGCTGGCGCTCTGCACCGCGCCCGCTGCTGGCCGCGGCGCGCTGTTGGGCCTCGTCAAACCGCCGTGGACTTCCAGTCCCACTCGCGACGTCAGGGGTTCAGTCGCACGGCTCGAGGCCACCGCCGAGTCGGCCCGCAGGTTGTGATCGACCCGAACCGAGATCGGTTCGAAGCCCGAAGCCTTGAAGGGATTGACGCCCGAGGACGCGCCGACGGGGAGCCCCTCGGGGGTGAACCTGGCCGCTTCACTGGTGGCTCCCGACGCGGCCGGCAGCATCCGCGGCAGGCCGATCGAGAAGATCGTGCCTCCCGGCACGACGATCACGGTCTGGTTCTCCTTCGACCGGGTGTACACCGAACGCCGAAAGGTCGCGTAGACCGCGCCGCTGCCGCGCATGAACAGATCGTCCCGACCGCTCGGCGAGAAGACTTCGCGAAAACCGCTGGGTCCGCCCAAGGAGACGCGAGGGTCTCGGAAGCTCACCGAGAGCGCGTCGCGGTCGGCCACCCCGTCGTCGACTCGCCGCAGTTGCAAAGGCGGCTCCTCGGCCGGGGGCCGGGCGTTCTGGCCGAGGACCAGAAAAAGTAGAAGCGTCGCCGCGAGCATGAGTGGAGGGTAGTTCCTTCCTGCCCGGTTGCCCGGCGGGCCTCGCCACGAGTTTTTTTCCTGGGGCGCGCAGGATCGGGTCCAGAACTGCATATCTGCACTGGTGGCGACCCGTCACGGGGGCCGCTGCCGGTCGTTCCGAGCGCTCCCTTCAAGAACGAGGGGACACGCGATGGACTCGGACCGAGAGAGTCTTCCGGACCACCGGGTGCGGTCGCCTGACCGCACCCGGTGGAGTTCCGGAAGGCCCGCAATCGTCCGGCCGGCCCACCTGCGACCCCGGCCTCAACTCGCCGGCGGCGGTGCCGCCGCTACGGCGTCCCGCCACTCTCGGCGGGTCGGTCGATCACCAGAATCTCCGAGAGCGGCTTGCGGCTGATGTCGGGCACCTCGCAGTCGTCGCTCGGGTATCCGACCGGAATCACCAGGAACGGCCGTTCGTGTTCGGGGCGGCGAAGGATCGGCCCCAGGAACTTCATCGGACTCGGCGTGTGGGTGAGCGTCGCCAGTCCCGCGTGATGTGCCGCGGCCAGAAACAGGCCGACGGCGATGCCCACCGATTCGTTGACGTAGTAGACCTGCTCCGAGGGGTTGCGAGGATCCTCGTCGCGCATCAGCTTGAAGACGACGACGATCCACGGGGCGATCTCGAGAAAGGGCTTGTTGGAATCGGTCCCGAACGGCTCGAGGTCGGCCAGCCAGCCCGGGCTGGCGCGAGTCTCGTAGAACTCGCGCTCCTCGGCCTCGGCGGCCACGCGGATCTCCCGCTTGATCAGCGGATCCTGCACCGCGACAAAGCGCCACGGCTGCTTGTTGGCGCCGCTGGGGGCGGTCCCGGCGGCGGAGACGATCTGTTCGATGGTCTCGCGACTCACCGGGCGGCTGCTGAAGGAGCGGATCGTGCGCCGAAGTCGCACCGTCTCATAGAAGCTGCGAGCGGCAGCCTCGGGAGGCAGGCCGGGGAGATGACGCGTGAGCGGGATGGTTCGATGGGCCATTGGAGGGAATGCGAGCAGCCGGGGTGGATGGTGGTGGCCAGAAACGGGACTGTCCATTCAAGGAGCCTCACTCGTACTCTGTTTCCGCTCATGAATGTCGCCGCACCCAGAGAGCTGCTCGGCCTTGCCCTGACCGCGCTCGTCGTGGTGGCGCCGGCGCTCGGGCGCGTCGCGTTCGCGGAACCAGTCAAGGGCATCGCTCCGGCAACCGGTCGCCCGGTCATCGTGCGCGGCGGGGTGCTGGTGCTGCCGCTCTCGGCGTCCGTGCCGGGCGATGGCTGGCCCTCGACCATCGGCCTTCGCTTCGAAGACGGCGAGACCCTCAGCGCCCCGGTGGCGTGGGTGCACCGCTCGCCATCGCCGGTCGTCCGGCGCTGGTCCGACGAGCCCTCCGGTCTTGCAGTCCGTCCGATTGCACCGACCGATTCCACCGCCGAGTCGCGCGATGGCGGCGCCCCCTACGCCATTCTGCAACTCTCCTCCGGTCGCGGCGGCGACTTCCTGGTCGTCGATCCGCGCGACCGCACGACCGCCCCGGTCTCGGTGAGGCCGATGTGGTTCGACGACATGCCGCCGGGTGCGCCCGCGACGGCACCGCCGCTCGAGCGTCGCGAGGATCCGGCGAGGCCCGATCCCGACTCGCCATTCGAGCACTGGCGCTGGGTGCTGCTCGCCGATCGGCGCGAGATGCTCCCGCCACCCTTTCCGGCAGCCTCTCCCGAGGACGCCCGCGGTCAGCTCGCAGGGCTGGTCGCCCGGCACGGCGCCGAGATGTGGCGCATCGGTCTGGCCCGACTCGAAACGCAGAGCCCGGGTGTGGCCGCGGCGTGTCGTGAAGCGCTGACCCAGACCGCCTTCGACGGCGATCGCGAGATCGCCGCGTGGGTGATGGACTCGGTCGAGACGGGGGCGCTGCTCACCATCCTGCTCGACTTCAACCGTCGCGACCGGGCGGTGATGGAGGCATCGCTGGGCTGGGTCGAGTCGAGGAATCCGCTGCTCATCTGGTCGGAGCAGGAGCAGGGGGGCGTGGTCACGCTCGCAATTGTCAATCCCTTGGTTGAATCACTCGAACTCACCATCGACTGGCTCGGCACGACCGCCGCGACCGCGACGCGTTCACTCCGAGGCGCCGAGGTCTCGCGCGTGCATGTGGCCAGACCGGGCGAGTTGGCCACGCCGAC
>CAYXKH010000051.1:0-3247 GCA_964465255.1 uncultured Isosphaeraceae bacterium | reverse complement strand
GCCACGCCGACGATCAGGAAGGTCGACCCGCGGGAGATTCCGCTCTCGATGGTGATCCAGTGTCGCGGCCATCGTCGGGACTTCGCGGTGAATCCGGCAATCGCCTTGGCGCGACCTCCAGGTCTGGCCCTCCCGGTCTTTCGCCCACCGCTTCGACTTGCCGAAGCCTCGTCGGGCAGGCAGCGCCCGGTCGACGTCCGCCGGGCCACGGCCGGCATTCTGCGCCGCTTGAACGGACGGTGGGAGCTCTTCATCGAGTGCGCTCGCGAAGGCGAGGCCAGCGAGGACGGCGTGCCCGTTCCCGAGCGACTGCCCATCGGTCAGGAGGCCATCACGCTGATCATCGGGGCCCGCGAGTCGCCGCAGGCCGTGCTCTGCGTTCCCGAGCGCGGCGAGCCGTGGCTTCCAACCGGCGAGCGGCCCGGAGATCTCGAGGTGCACCGCCGGATTCTCCCGACGGTCTGGCGCTGCCGGATCGTGCTGCCGGAGTCGTGGCGTCCGCCAAACCCCGGCGAGCCCTTCCTGCTCGGGATCGCCCGCACCCACGGCACCGACGATGCCCTCGAGACCTCCGGGGTTCCGCAGGTCCCCTGGGATCCGCTTCCTGCGCCGATTGCCGTCGATCTCTCCGCGTGGGATCGAATCTCGAATCGCTGACTAGAGGAGCGCAGGCCAGCGGCGTGCATCGCCCGATCCGCCGCGCCCGTCTCGTACACTTCGCTCCATGCCGCAGGACGTCCGTCCCACTCGCCTGATCGCCCTCATCAATCAGAAGGGCGGCGTCGGAAAGACCACGACCACGGTCAATCTCGCCGCCGCGATTGCCGAAAGGGGCCGACGCGTGCTGCTGATCGATCTCGATCCGCAGGCCCACGCGACGCTCCACCTGGGCATCGATCCCGCAGGCGAGGGGCGCCGCACGGTCTACGACCTCTTTGTCGACGAGGGACCAGATGCTTCTGTCGACGTGCAGTCGACGATCGTCGAAGCCCGTCCCAATCTCGATCTGATTCCCTCGGTCGTCGATCTCGCCGCCGCCGAGGTGGAGCTCGCCGACGTCGAGGATCGCAACCGCATTCTGGCCCGGCGGCTCGCAGGGATTCTTCCGCGCTACGAGTTCGTGCTGCTCGACTGCCCGCCGAGCCTCGGGGTCCTCACCCTGAATGCGCTCTCGATTGCCCGCGAGGTGATCGTGCCGCTGCAGGCCCACTTCCTCGCCCTTCAGGGTGTCGGCAAGCTGCTGGAGACGGTGGGTCTCGTGGCCCGTTCGGTCAATCCCTCGCTGCGGGTGACCGGCGTGGTGCTGTGCATGCACGAGCCCAACATCTCGCACCAGAAGGAAGTGGTCGCAGATCTCGACGCCTTCTTCGAGGCCGCGCGCGGAACAGCCGTGCCGTGGAACACCTGCCGCGTGCTGCGCCCGGCGATCCGCCGCAACATCAAGCTTGCGGAAGCGCCGAGCTTCGGCAAGACGATCTTCGACTACGAACCGTGGTGCCCCGGCGCACTCGACTACCGGGCGCTCGCCGAGCGGCTGGTTGCCGAGTGGGACGCGATGCTGGCGCGGCGCGAGACGGCGGCGAATGCCGAGCCCAAGACGGCCCGCCCGAAGGCGGCGACAGCAAAGCCAACGCGAACTGTGGCGACGGCGGTTGAAGCGACGAGCACCGCAGACGGATCGGGCGGAGCGGCGGGGTGACGCACGCGATTGTGCCGGAACCCGAGTCGGACGCCTCCTCGGAAGACGTGCCAGCAGCATCGATGGATCCGGCCACACTCCGTTGCCGTCGACTGGCGCATCCGTGGCGCATCGTCTTCATTCTCTATCTCCTCGCGCTCACCACCGGGACCCACTGGCCGCGGCTGGTCATCGGTGGCGACGATCTCCAGGTCTCCGACAAGCTGCTCCATGCGGCCGCATTCGGCGTGGCGGCGCTGCTTGCGTGGCATTCGCGGGTGATCCGCTCGCTCCCGCTTCTGTGGGTCATCAGTGTGGGCTGGGCGATCCTCGACGAAATCTCCCAGGGCATTCCCCAGCTCGGCCGCACGGTGAGTGCGCTGGATGCGGTTGCCAGCGCAATCGGCGTGACGCTCGCGGTGCTCTTCCTCTGGAGCGTCGGACCGGTGGGCGGTGCAGCCAGTCGGTTGGCGCACACACGAATGGTCTACAGCATCGACGAGGCCCTCGCGTCGCCTCGGATGCTGGCGCTCTGTGCGCTCTGCGGGGTCATCGGCGCCGCACTCGGTGGGCTCTGCGGCTGGGCGATCTTCTCCTACTTTCAGGATCTGCCCGGTCGGGCCAACCCGGCCCACGGCGTGTTGCTCGGTCTGCTCGGCGGGTCGCTGCTCGGCGGGCACGCGGGGCTCGAAGGCACCCGCAGGCTGATTCTCAAGCGCCGCGGAAGGCCGTGCCATTCGTGTGGAAGCGACGCGAGCAGCGAGGAGTTCGACGACGATGGTCGAGGCACCTGCCGCACCTGCGGCACGGACCTCCATGCCGGCCAGTGGGAGTCGCTTCCGACCATCTCGACGATCTCGTTTCTCCGCCTGATCGCTGCGGCAATTGCAATCACGGTCATCGTCTTCATCGGCAGCTTCGCGCTTCAGACAGTCATCCTCGCCCTGCGCCGCAGCAGCGCCCTCTTCGCCGGCTTCGACTCCGCCTACATGCGACTTCAGGACGACACGCGTCTCGTCGTCGACCTCTTCATCGTCGCGGTCTTCATCCTGATCGGCGTGCGCGTGGTTCGGCGGCTCATGGCCAGATCGTTCGATCACCAGCACGAGCGTTGCGTCGGCTGCGGCTACGACCTGCGGGCGACCGCAATCGAGCGCGGGTGTGGGGTGTGTCCGGAGTGTGGCGTGACGTTTGTGGCGGCCGCGGGGCGCGTGGGACGGGATTGAGATCGGGTGGCGCGTGGCTCCCGGCTCGCGGAGCGAGCCGGAGGGAGCAGCGAAAGAGTGCAGTGGGTTGCACGAGTGAGTACGTGCGCGGGGGTGCTGCACCGTCTCACATCTCGCGCGTGCGCATCCCCTCTCCCGCCAGCGAAGCGCCGCGGGAGAGGGTGGCACCGTGAGCGAGCGAAGCGAGTCGAACGGTGACGGGTGAGGGTCGTCGTTCGTCCCCACGCGGCGCATCGCCTCCTTGGACCGCCGAGCACCAGCTCGGCCAGATCTTCACCTGTGCGCTGCATCGAAGCGCAATCGCAACTGGTCACGTCGTGCGCCAGAGGTTTGTGACATGGAG